>CAZDIU010000064.1:0-19381 GCA_964505535.1 uncultured Desulfobacterales bacterium
ACGGAATTTCATCCCATCCCGTTACAGGACACAGGCCCGTAACCGCAGCAAAGATTATTCTCCATGACACTTGACGATGCGGTTTCTTTATCCTAATATTTCGGAACTTGAAACGGTATACTCTGAAAGGAGAGCGTATGAGCATCAACACAGTTGAAAAAATTGATGATCTGGTAAAGGTGAAGCATGTGCTGGTCAGTGTTTCAGACAAAAAGGGGCTGGACAGTTTCATTCCCGGACTTCTGGAAATCAATCCCGGCATCCGCATTCTGTCCACAGGCGGCACATTCGGCAGAATAAAGGAAATCCTCGGAACAAAAGCTGATGGCTCCCTGATGCAGGTTTCGGATTACACAGGCCAGCCCGAAACCCAGGGCGGTCTGGTCAAGACCCTGGATTTCAAAATCTATCTGGGACTGCTCACGGAAACCTACAATGACGCGCACAAAGCAGATTTGAAACGTACCGGTGCGGTTCCCATTGACATGGTGGTGGTCAATCTGTATCCCTTTGCGGAAACCATTGCCAAACCCAATGTCACGGTCGAGGCCGCAAGAGGCAATATTGACATTGGCGGCCCCTGCATGATCCGGGCTTCGGCCAAGAATTTCATCCGTGTCGCGTCGGTCACTGACCCGGCAGATTATCCCCTGATTCTTTCGGAAATGAAAAACCGCAGCGGCATGACTTCTCTGGAACTGCGCTGCAAACTGGCGTGCAAAGCATTTGATCATACTGCCGTCTATGATCGCACCATTGCCGATTTTCTGAAAAAACAGGCAGTTGAATCTGTCAAAACGTGTTACAAATTTTAGGAAAAAGGAAATTCTGAAACACAGCCGGTGTCAGGTTTCAGGACAGACTGATTTGTGCAAAAATGCACAAATCCCGAACATTGAAGCCTGAACACTGAAACCCGAAACCAATATGGACATTCACCCTGATCCCTGAAAATTTTTCAGCCACACCCTATGAAAGGAGCCGAAGCAATGGCCGATGTGAAAGATCTGAAAAAAATGTACAAAACCATCGTGGATGAACATTTTCCGCCCAGGATGGAAATCACGTTTGCAGATGAGAATAAACGCCAGACCCTGTTTTATGAAAAGGTCATGTGGACCATTGAAGGCGAGCAGAAGGGGCTGCGCTATGGGGAAAATCCGGGGCAGGAGGCAGCGCTCTACCGGCTGGTCAACGGCAATCTGGTGCTGGGAGATACGCAAAGCATTCAGCCGGGACGGTATCTTGCCTCAGACATTGAACTGCTGCAGTCCGGCAAGCATCCGGGGAAAACCAATCTGACCGATGCGGACAATGCCCTCAATATTCTGCGTTATTTCCATGACAAACCCACGGCTGTGATTGTCAAGCACAACAACCCCTGCGGCGTGGCACGGGATGATTCTCTGGAAAAAGCCTATCTCAAAGCCCATATCGCGGATCGGGTGGCCGCGTTCGGAGGGTGCATTGCCCTGAACCGTGCCATAGACAAAGCCACAGCCGAGGCGGTTGCTGCTCAGTATGCGGAAGTGGTGGTGGCTCCGGAGTTTGAGCAGGGGGCAATGGAAATTCTGGCACGGAAAAAAAATCTGAGGGTCATCCGCATCGGCAATATGGAAAAACTCCAGACTTTTGCGGGACAGCGTTTTGTGGAATTCAAAAGCCTCATGGACGGGGGCCATATTGTGCAGTGGTCATTTGTGCCCCAGGCACGCACCAAAGCGGATCTCAAGATTGCAGAATGCGAATACAAAGGCAAAGTTTACCGGGTGAAACGCACGCCCACGGAAAAGGAATACAAAGACCTGCTCTTTGGCTGGCTGGTGGAGGCGGGTGTGACTTCCAATTCTGTGATTTATGTCAAAGATGAGGTGACAGTGGGCATTGGAACCGGAGAGCAGGATCGGGTCGGTGTTGCAGAAATCGCAAGAGACAAGGCATACCGCAAACTTGCGGATCGCTACTGTTTTGAACAGACCGGCATTGCCTACAATGATCTCAATGATCAGGAAAAAAAGGCGGAAATTGATGCACGGGTAAACCGGGAAAAAGGCGGTCTGATTGGAGCGGCCATGGTCAGTGATGCGTTTTTCCCCTTCCGGGACGGCATTGATGTGGGCATAAGGGAAGGCATAAAAGCTGTGATTCACCCCGGCGGATCGGAAAATGATTACCAGTCCATAGAAGCCTGCAACGAGGCAGATGTGACAATGGTCTATACGGGCCAGCGCAGTTTCAGACACTGATAAAGCGCAGGCCATGTAAATGTCTGGACAGGAGGCGGCGGGTTTATCCCGCCGTGCGCCTGATTGAGGGATTCAAGTGCACATTCGGCCAGCGCGTTCAGCGACCGGTCAGAAAAATCTTCCCTTTTTCCCCAAAAGGGAAGAATCATATTCTGTCAATATGTTATTTTATCTGGAAATTCAGATCAGCATTCAACAGGCCAGTTTCCGGCTGACCTGAAATATGTGACCTCTCCGCCTATCCCGGCTGTTCCTGTCATCTGTCCACTACAATATCCCTCCGGGCTGACGAGATGCTGACGGTGAATCCCGCAATGACCACCAGCAGAGACATGAATGTCAGGATCATAAAACAGGCGGTTCCCGCATGTTTGACCACAATAAATTCCACCAGAAAAATGATAAAGACAATCAGGGACAACGTGTGATTGATGATCGTGGATACAGAACCCCGCAAAGATTTCAGAATCTCAAAATACAGGGCATGGAGTCCGACAATGCTGAGCAGGGTGCTGATATCCATTGTGACAATTGCACCGGAAACCAGATGGAACTGAAAAAGAACCCTGGTGACCATATTTCCGGATTCAGGGGTTGGATTGGAAAATTCCAGAATATTGTAAATGATGAGCAGGAATAAAAAAAGCGGAATATTTTTAAATGTTTTCATTGGGTATTCCCTTTCCGGATCTGTTTGTGTGAAGTGTCTGCCAGTGGAGTGAGTTCCAAAAATCTGTCCCTGTCATTCCGGCAAAAGCCGGAATCCAGTGTTTTCGGACTGTTCCGGACACCGGCTTTTGCCTGTGTGATGATTTGGACCGGTTTTCAGATTGTCTCAGTATAAAAGAGTGCAGGAGGTTTTGCAAGCAATTCTTTGGGGGTTTGGCCTTGACATCAGATGGGGCATAAGATAACTGTGCAGTTATGATCAAACTGCTTGCAACTGTTTTCAAGGAACTGCTGCTGCTGATCCGGGATCGTTCCGGAATGCTGGTGCTGTTTCTCATGCCGGCCGCGCTGGTGGTGGTGATTTCTCTGGTGCAGGAAAATGTCCTGAAAACCGCAGGGGAAAGCGATATTGAGATACTGTTCATTGACCGGGACCGGCAGTTTCTGGGAAAGATTATGGAAGAACAGTTGGAAAAAACCGCTTCCGTGAACATTGTCCGGCAGATTCGCGGACAGGAAATCACGGAGGATTCAGCCCGGAAAATGGTTGCAGACGGTGATTTTCAAATCTGCATCGTGATTCCCGAAGGACTTTCAGATGCGGTGCAGAAACAGGCAGTCCGCCAGATTCAGTCTGCTTTTGCATCGGAAAAAACAGGGGAAAACCATCCGGAAAAAGAACCCCTGCCCGGTCTGAGGGTGTATTTTGATCCCCTGGTACAGGGAAGCTTCCGCTCTGCCATGACAAATGCCCTCAATGGAATGATTCTTTCTCTGGAACTGGACATCAAGGCAAAAATCATATCAGAGCTTGTGCCCGCGCAGATTCGATCCGTGTTTGAGACAGCGCTGGGGCCTTACGGCATGGATTTTCCGGAGGAAAGCAGTGTTTCTGTGGACAGCCGATGGGGACAGGAGCGGATTCTGGAAATCAGAACCGCATCAGAGGAAGGAACGGGAAAACTGCCCACATCCGTGCAGCAGAATGTTCCGGCCTGGGCGCTTTTCGGCATGTTTTTCATTGTGGTTCCCCTGGGCGGATCCATCATCCGGGAAAAACAGGAGGGAACCCTTGTGCGGCTGCTGACCCTGCCTGTGCCCTATCTGACCATTCTCACCGGAAAAATCATCGCGTATGTGCTGGTGTGCGTCATCCAGTTTGGCCTTATTCTGCTTATGGGAAAATGGATTCTGCCGCTTATGGGAACCCCTGTTCTGGAAATGGGTTCTTCTCCGTTTGCCATTGCCGCTGTGGTGATTTGCGCTGCATTGGCCGCGTCCGGTTACGGTGTGATGCTGGGAACTGTTTCGAGAACCTATGAGCAGGCCTCCATGTTCGGACCTGTATCTGTGGTCATTGCCGCAGCACTGGGCGGAATCATGGTTCCGGTTTATGTTATGCCGCGAATCATGCAGCAGATCAGCCATTTTTCCCCTTTGGCCTGGGGACTCAGCGCGCTGACCGATATATTTGTGCGCGGGGGCAATGTCAAAACCGTGCTGCCGGAACTTCTGCTTTTGCTTGCGTTTTTTTCTGTCAATATCTTCATCGCGTGGGCAGTGTTTCTCACGCGGGGACGGAGCGGTACGTAATCTCACCGCTTTTTTCATCATAATGTGTGATTTGCCGGGTACTCAGCCAGTCCGGAAGAACAAAAAGTCTGTGATTTCCGGAAGGTGCATAAACATAACCGCCATTTTGATGAAAATGTCCCAGAAAAATGGTGTGTTTCCCTTTTCTGAACTGTGCATCTGCAAAGCGCACAATCTCCTCTTCCGGCATATGCCTGCGGAATTCGCTTTTTTTGCTTTTGATCTGTCTTTTGATCTGTTCCACAATGACCGGCCCAAAGGGAATGACACGCAGAAGGCTCTTGATCACAATGTTTTTGGTCAGCTTCCGAAACAGCAGATAGTTTCTGTCTTTGCGGTTGATCCGATCCCCGTGGCAGAAAAGAAGTCCGGATGCGGTTTCATAAAAAGCTGAATCCGCAGTCCAGGTGAAATACGGATTTCTTTCCTGCGAGACAAAAAATTCATGATTGCCTTCCACCAGCCCGATGCGCTGTTTCTGCACCGCGCACCAGGCCAGAAACCGGCGGTGACGTTCACTTTCATATCTGGGCAGGGCAATCCAGAGATCAAAAATATCTCCGAGAAAAACAATATCCTCACCGGACTTTGCCAGAAATTCCAGCAGTTGGAAAAAAGCAGGGCCTGCTTCGGTGGTTACATGGGAATCTGCAACAATATACATGGGATCGCCTTTATGATACTGACTGTTTGAACCGGTTCTTCAGCGAATTTGTTACGTCTGGGGATTGCAGATAATATGAAACACAAAGATAATCAAGAGACATTCTGAACCAGTCAGATTCCGGGCAAGCCTTTTCCACTGAAAGGATTTTCATCATATGAATGCAACTGACAGAAATTTTTTGGAGAATACCGGTCTGTTCAGCGGATTGCCGGAAAACGCGATTGCAGATGCAGCCAACTGCGCGAAGTGCAGAAAACTGGCTGTGAGACAGATTCTCTTTCATCAGGGTGATCCCGCGGAACATATCTTTCTTATCCGGGCAGGCCGTCTGAAACTGGTGCAGTACAATGAATCAGGCGATGAGGTTATCATCCGCTATATCGGCCCGAATGAATTCACAGCAATGGTCTCGGTTCAGGAAAACGCTGTTTATCCTGTCACCGCTGAGGTGATACAGTCCGGAGAAGCACTTTTCTGGGATCGGAGCACCATGCGAAGGCTGATGAAGGATTATCCCGGCATTGCAGTTCATGCCCTGGAAATGGTTCTGAAACAGCTTGGCGAAATACAGGAAAGATTCAAAGAGGTGAGCACGGAAATTGTGGAAAAACGGATTGCCAGAACCCTGGGGCGGTTTATCCTGCATTCCGGGATAAAAACTGCCGGTAGTCGGTCTGCACGAACTGATTTAAATATAACTATTTTATATTATTATATTTTTTAAGAAATACTGATTATTATCTATACATAGTAAATACAAATAGTTATACGATACATCCATGATACTGTTTGTGCTGTTTTTAGCTAATATGCTGATTTATAAAATAAAATAATCAGCATAAAAAGTCCCACTACCAAACTGCCGAAGGAATCCTCATTGACATTCCCATGAGCCGCAAAGATCTGGCAGATTTTACCGGAACAACCTTTTACACTGTGAGCCGTGTAATGAGTTCATGGGAACGATCCCAATGGATACGCACGGAAAACAGAAAAATTCTTGTCCTCAACCCCCATTCCCTGATCAGCTTTGCAGAAGATTTTGCGTAAATTTTCCTTTTTTTGACATAGAACAAGGTTTCTTTTCACAAAACATGCTTATCTCCCCGGCATGAAGAAAAATCATTACAGCATTTCCCCGAAACTGACAGTGAAATGCCTGCTGGATCGCTTTCCGGAGGCAGCCAGTGTTTTTATCCAAAAACGGATGCACTGTGTCCGGTGTCCCGCGGAGGCATTTCATACACTCGAAGAGATTGCGCAGACCTATGGCATGGATATGGACGTCTTTCTTGCTGAAATCTGCCGCAGCATTCAGTGTGCGGCTGATACGGACAGCCAGTGAGTTTGCATAAAATCTGAAAATGCTTCGGAGTCCCCCCAATTTGGGACTCTGAGACAGATTCTCCCAGGCCTTTTGTTTTGTTATAATGTTTTCTGAAAACAAACCTTATCCCAACCATTTTGAAAGGAGACAGTCTATGGAAAATCAAAAGGTAAGAGCCGTTCTGCTGTTCTGTCTGGTACTGGCCTTCGGTGTGCTGATTGTGGGCGGATTCATGATTCGCAAAGAAAAACCGCCCATACCGGAAAGCGTTGTCACGGCTTCCGGAGAGCCGGTATTCACCGGTGAAGACATCCTCAAAGGCCAGAACCTGTATTTCAGCCGGGGCGGTCAGCATATGGGAACCATATGGGGACACGGAGCCTATCTGGCGCCGGACTGGTCTGCGGATTTTCTTCACCGCATGGGGCTTTATCTGGCTGCCCGGCATCTGGGACTGCCGGAACAGAAGGCAAAAGACTTCAGCCAGGCCGAATTTGATGATCTGGATCCTGCCACCCGTGCGGCCCTCACCGAAAAAGTCAGGGAGGAAATCAAGACCAACCGCTGTGATCCGTTGGGAAAGGTTCTGGAATTCACACCGTTTCAGGCAGAAGCCTTTACCGCTCTCAGGGATTACTATACCCATCTTTTTGTTTACGGCAATGATCGGATGGGACTGCAGGCCGGGATTGTGCAAAATGATGAGGAAGGCCGGGTCCTGAGCAGTTTTTTTGCCTGGCTGGCATGGGCTGCCGGAACCAGTCGGCCCGGAAAGGAATATACCTATACCAGCAACTGGCCCTATGATCCGCTGGTGGGCAATCATCCGCTTCCGGATGCCCTGATCTGGTCCATTGTCAGTGTGATTCTGCTGATTTTTGCCATTGGCATTACGCTTTTCCTCTATCTCCGCTATGTGCAGAGCAAAGAATATTCCGCTGAACTCCTGAGCCATTTTCCGGAACCAGCGCCCACGCCCAGTCAGAAGGCCACACTGCTGTATTTTACTGTGGCTGTGCTGCTTTTTGTTCTCCAGATTGGCATGGGCGGTGTCACTGCGCATTTCACAGTTGAGGGAAACCATTTTTACGGCCTTGATCTGTCAAACATCCTGCCCTATGCTGCCGCGCGCACCTGGCATCTCCAGCTCGCGGTTTTCTTCATCGCCACCTGTTTTCTTGCTGCCGGTCTGTTCATCGGCCCCTTTGTGGGCACAGAACCCAAAGGCCAGGCATTCTGGGTTGTTGTGCTTTTTGCCGCAGTCGTGGTTGTGGTTGTGGGCGCAATGAGCGGAGCCTGGCTTTCGGTCACAGGCTTTTTCGGGGACAAGGGCTTTTATCTGGGGCATCAGGGATATGAATACATTGAACTGGGCAGGGTGTGGCAGATTCTGCTGATTGCCGGAATGCTGATCTGGCTGATTCTCATGGCACGGGCGGTGCTGCCTGCCATGCGCGAGGAAAAGGACAGCGGCGGACTTACGCACATGCTGCTGTACAGTTCTGTCAGCATTCCCCTGTTTTACATGGCCGGACTGATGTACGGAAAAGGCTCTCACCTGTCTGATGCCGAATACTGGCGGTGGTGGGTGGTGCATCTCTGGGTGGAAGGATTTTTCGAGGTTTTCGCAACCGTGATCATGGCCTTTCTGCTGTCCCGCATTGGTGCGGTGAGCAAAAAATTCGCTCTGATTTCCGTTCATTTCACGATTTTTCTCTATCTGGGCAGCGGTGTCATCGGCACGTTCCATCATCTTTACTGGTCCGGTGCGCCAATGGCGATTATGGCTCTGGGCGCGGTTTTTTCGGCTTTGGAAGTGGTTCCGCTTTCCCTGCTGGGATTTGAGGCTGCGCACAATCTGAAAATCATCAAATCCGGAGGCGAAAACTGGCCTTACAAATGGCCGGTGTATTTCTTTGTTTCCGTGGCCTTCTGGAATCTGGTGGGCGCGGGTGTGTTCGGATTCATGATCAATCCGCCCATTGTTCTTTATTATACACAGGGAATCAACACCACCCCCATTCATTCCCATACAGCCCTGTTCGGTGTATACGGAATGCTGGCCATTTCCCTGCTTCTCTTTTCCGTCAGACATATCATCAGCACACAGGCCTGGTCAGACAGGCTGCTCAAATGGACGTTCTGGGGACTCAACGGCGGCCTTGCCACCATGGCGGTTTTCAGTCTGATTCCCTCAGGATTCTATCAGTTCCGGTTTGCCGTAACACACGGGCTTTGGTATGCCAGAAGTCCGGAAATCGCATCCGGGCCGGTAATCCGGGCCTTCAGTTGGGCGCGGGTCGTGCCGGACATCATTTTTGCAGCGGGAGCCATTCTGCTGCTGGCATTTCTCCTGCGCGGCATCCGGATGACATTTTTTGCCAAAAAAACGGGATAGGGGTAAAATCTTTGATGAAAACGCTCCCTCCCTGAGGGAGGGGAATTTCGGAATCAGCCATTTGATAACCCGGAACAAATCTGAAAGGAGATTCTTATGAAAGACATCCATCTGTACGAAGCCAATGATTTTGATGAAAAATCTTTGAAAAAACTTCTGGTCCATGATTCCCCGAATTTCAAAATCATCAATTTCAATTTCAGGCCGGGCCAGACTTTGCCGGTTCATTCCCATGACATTGACGGGGAACTCAGCCTTGTCATTCTGGAAGGGGAAGGGAATTTTCTTGGGGAAAACGGATTTTCCAAACCGGTCAAAGCCGGAGATGTTCTTGTATGTGAAATCAGGGAGCCCCACGGCCTGAAGGCCAAAACCAGTCTGCGTCTGCTGGTGACCATCGCGCCGCCCATCTGATGCAGTGAAAAAAACCGGATTTTTCCAAAAAATCCGGTTTTTCTGCAAATGCTGCACCCGAAAAGTTATGCTGACCTGCTTATGTTCATGCGCACATCAGAATTCCAGTCTGTTTAAGTGCGCTGCAAAAAGTTTCCGGGCATTCAAAAAAAACCGGATTTTTCCAAAAAATCCGGTTTTTTGAATTGTCAGCACAAAGCGGAAGTCTGTGCTACATTTCCCCGCAGAAATTTTCCAGGGGTCTGAAATAATTTTTATAGGTGGATATGGCATTTCCGGACACAATGATGTCCTGCCGGTTTTCTCCGCTGTCCATCCATTTTCCGCCTGTCAAACGGCAGTCATCGGTCAGCCGGTTTTCAATTCTCTGTGTCCGAACTTTGCCATCTCCCTCACAAGAGCCTTCCCAGAGAAGCAGGGGGGCGCAATCCTCTTTTTCCGAAACGCCTGTCAAAATCAGTCTCCGGGAAGTTCCCATCAGCCACAGCGTCCTGTTTTTGAGATGGGGCAGCATCTCTTTCCCGTTTCCGGAAAATCCGATGCGGATATTTTTATAGACAAAGCAGGGCGATTCTTCGCCATCCAGACAGGAAAGCAGGCCAAGCGCGGCACGGGGAGCAATCTTTTTTTCCGGGGATTCGGGCACCAGGTTCCCAGCCAGAAAATCAGCGGTCATTCTGTCCAGTTCCTTTTTCAGGGATTTCCAGTCACTGTAACGGAAATACTGCGCAGCCTCGGCAATCAGTTCATCCCCGCGCAAAGCATGGGGGTAAACCTTTGCACCGATTTCCATCAGATCATCAAAATAGTCCCCAAGCAGTCTGTCTGCGGGTTCCACGTCCGGATAATCAAAGATCATGGGCGGTTCCTGCGTGAGTTCCTGCATTGCCTTTCTTCTGTTTTCCTCATCCAGCAGGGGAATCATGCGGGTTTGGGACAAAATCACAGGCAGTTCATCCGGATGCGGTGCTTTGACTTCCATGACAAATCCTGCCAGGGATCGGAGGGCGTCTTCGGCTTTTTCTGCTGCGGGTCTGTCTGCGGTTTTTTTGGATTCCACCAGCATCCGGCATCCCAGCCGGTCTTCGGTTTTCTTTTTCCATTCCTCCAAGTCCGCTGCCTTTGCGCGCACAAATTTTTCAAAAAAGCGCTCCAGCCGGCGGGCAATGATCTGACATTCTCCGGCAGAAAGAAAATTTCTGGCCGGAAATCTGTCCGGTGATGCGGTTTTTCGGCCTGCAAGACACCGGTAGAGAAAAATGCGATCATATTCATTTCGCAGACGGAGCTGACCGATTTCATTGAGTCCGCTTGACAGGGCTTCGGGCGACAGGGGAAAACATTTCATCAGTTCGCTGAGTTCCGATCCGTAAATCCAGTTGACCTCCCGATGCCGGAATTTTCTCCCAAATATGCAGGCAGCCTCATTGCCGATGATAAACACCACTTCATACAGCAGTTTCAGTGCGTAACGGTTGGCCAGCCAGGAAGAAAGTTTTTTGCTTCCCCCCTTTGCCAGTTCCCCCAACGCCCAGGTTACACCCAAAGTGACAGGATTGCTGCCCAGGGCAAAACGTCCCAGATAATACACAGGCCGGAAATAGGTCCAGTAGGGATCAATGCTTTTGTACATTCCATAGGCTTTGACCCCGGCCTGCACGGTTTCGTATATTTTTTTCAGATTGTAGGTTTTGATGTCCAGCGGAAGCTGTTCCAGCAGCACCAGAATCTGCAGGGCAATGCGGTTCGCGGAACGCAGAAGCTGCTCCACGCTGGTTTCCAGCAGGGGATTTTGTGATTCCGGATGATAGATGCGGGCAACAGAGGTGATCAGATCCGAAATATCGGCCATGAGAAGTTCTTTCTGAAATCTGCCGGCATCCTGATATCTGTTGTTCCGGATTTTTTCAAAAACACGGTCGGTTCTTTCTTTCAGCAGTTCCAGGACAGCCTGATCCTGTCTGCTGAATTCTCCGGGACTGAAGTCACTGTCTGCAGCCTCTCCGTCAATGCCGGAGGGAAATTCCATCCATTCATGAAAGGTCATGAGTTTCTGGGAGATCGCGACCTCTTTTTTCTGAATCAGCAGAAGACGCCTTTCCCCTTCCTGCTCAAATTCCTTCCGGATTTTTTCAAAATTTTCTTTTTCCTGCTGAAAAGACTGTTTTTCCTGCTCCCACTGTGCTTTCTGCTGTTCCAGTTCCTGTTCCGCAGCACTCAGTTTTCTGCGGAAAAGAAACACAGCCGAAAGGGACAGAAGACCGGACAGATACAGCAGCCACTGCAGGCCGCCCAGGTCTGCGGATGCGGCAAAAGCCGCAGCCCAGACCAGCAGCGCACTCAGAATCACACAGATCAGGGGAAAAATATGCCAGCGTACAGGGTTCATTTGCAAAATCTGCTTATTGAGAGGTTTAAAATATGACAATCGCCAAAGAATGCGGGATGAAAAATTTTAATAATAATATTAATAGATTTGCCTTACAACGCCCCTCCCTTGAGGGAGGGGCAGGGGGAGGGTAAACAGCATGGCATTTTTCCCGCCCTCCGGGGGAGGGAAATTTTAACAGCATTCCGGTTTAACTGGCATAAATGATGTTCAGGGGCAACGGTGGATACTGCCACACCCCGGGACAGGGAAGAATCTGCTGGGTGTCCACGCTCAGCCAGTTCAAATCCGGTTTCAGTTCTCTCAGTTTTCCATCCTCGGACGGCCTTGCATGGGCCGTATGGGAATAGGTGACCTGAAAAATGCAGACACATTCCTTTTTCTCCCTTGCGACCCCATAGTTTTTCCGGAAACTCCGAATGCTGATATGATGATTTTCCGCAATCTGCCGGATTTCCTCATCACTGAATTTCATCAGCACCAGCCGGGAAACCCCTCTTTCGGAAAAGCGGAGCAATGCCCGTGTTTCACTGCTGCCCACATATACAGTGGAAATGCAGGGAATCCGGCGCAGATACTGGGCGGCCACGCACGCGGCTGTGCGCCTGCCGCCAATCATGGCCGGAAGTCCGTAATATTCAAAAAATTTTTTCTGAACATCCTCCGCGTATTTGTCCCCTTTTTCATACAGGTCTTTGGAGATATAGCGGAGTTTTCTGGCCAGGTCTTCTGCCGCATCTGCTATGGGCCAGTCAATGCGCACATGAAAATGGGAAAGACAGTAGCGATCCCGGCCTCCGGATGCGGAATCCCGCTGGATCAGCAGCGCGTAATCCACAGGCAGAAGCATTTTGAGGAATTCAGAAAATTTGGCGGATTCCAGATATTTGTGATATCTTTCCATGTCATTGGAAAGAGACAGGGTCCGGGAGCGCAGAAGATTTTTTTTGCCAGTTCTGTTCACATCAAAGAAACGGATGTATTTTTTATGGATGGCCGGAATGCTGTCTTCCACAAACAGCACCAGAAACGCGTTCTGGGTTTCATATTCCAGATCAGGAAGAATGGCACGGGGCTTGAGTTCCCGTTTTTCCACAAAAGGGTAGGGAATCTTTTTCTCCATAAAATTCTGATAGGAATCTGTGAGGGAATACTGAATCAGAAACTGATCCAGCTGATCCCGCAGCAGTTCATAATAGGATCGTCTGATCCGGTTGATCTGACTCAGTTCTTCCCTGAAATTCCAGAACACGTTTTCCCTTTCTGTCTTATGCGGCTTCTTCCAGCGCTTTTACGGCCGGAAGTGTTTTTCCCTCCAGCAGCGCAAGAAATGCGCCGCCGCCTGTGGAGATATAGGAGATTCTGTCTTTTTCCCCTGCCATGTGAACAGCCGCGTCCGTATCGCCTCCGCCCACAATGGTCAGGGCATGGGAAGAGGCAAGGGTTTCCACCATAGCCAGGGTTCCCCTGCTGAATGCGTCAATTTCAAATGCGCCCACCGGCCCGTTCCATACAATGGTTTTGGCATCCTGCAGCACTTCCCGGTACAACTGCACGGTGGCAGGGCCGATATCAACAGCCATCCAGTCTGGCGGTATCAAATCCGCGGGAACCGTTTTCACCACCGCATCCGGGGCAAATCTGTCTGCGGCCACCACATCCACCGGCAGATAAAACTGCACGCCCTTTTCACGGGCTTTTTCCATGACAGCGCACGCAGCCTCTGCCAGTTCCTCTTCCAGTCTGGATTTGCCCATGTCACAGCCTTTGCATTTGAGAAAGGTGTTGGCCATTGCACCGCCGATGAGAATCCGGTCCATATGTTCCAGCATATTCTCCAGGGCTTTGAGTTTGCCCGACACTTTGGCCCCGCCCACAATCGCGGCCAAAGGCCGCCGGGGATCAGACATGGCTTTGCGGAAATAATCCAGTTCCTTTTTCAGCAGAAGTCCTGCCACCGAAACAGGGGCAGATTTCACAATGGCCCCAACCGAGGCATTGACCCTGTGACAGACGGCAAAGGCATCATTGACATACACATCGCACAGTCCGGCCAGTTCTTTGGCAAAACCCTCCTCATTTTTTTCCTCTGCACTGTGATACCGCAGATTTTCCAGCATCAGCACATCCCCGGACCTGAGTTCCTGAGCAAGTTTCCGCACTTCCGGGCCGATGCAGTCT
The DNA here is from genome assembly GCA_964505535.1 of uncultured Desulfobacterales bacterium. Lineage (GTDB taxonomy): Bacteria > Desulfobacterota > Desulfobacteria > Desulfobacterales > Desulfococcaceae > JAABRU01. The sequence continues at coordinate 13,885 of CAZDIU010000064.1, forward strand.
GAGGCGGTTTTCACCTCTTTTCCCAGCAGTTCCCCCAGACGTTTGGCTGCCGGCGCCATGCTGAATTCCGGAACCGCTTTTCCTTTGGGTCTGCCCAGATGCGAGGCCACAATCACCTTTGCCCCCTGATCCAGAGCATGGCAAATGGTGGGCAAAGCCTCCCGGATACGTGCATCATCTGTGATATTCCGGGATTCATCCAGGGGCACATTGAAATCCACCCGGATAAACACCCGCTTTCCTTTTAAATCAACATCATAAACGCTTTTCATTCCCCCTCCCTTTTTTTCATGTTCCGGTGAAGTGTTTTCTTTTTTGACCAGCGTTCCAGAAATCCCATCATGCCGGATTCATAGGCTCTGTCAACCTTTTCCTCCTCAACCTTCACCCCTTCGGTTCCCCCCAGGGCTGTGCGCATACAGTCTGTCTTGCAGAAGCAGACCATGCAGGATTCAGGCGAATGCCGCAGCCCGTCTTCCCCCATGGGAAAAACAATATCCATTTTTCCGAAACAGTAAGGCCGTTCCTCATTTTCACCTATCATACAGCGGACAGCTCCTTTCACTCCTTACGCTCAAATTCCCTGTTCATTTCCGCAATATAGCCCCGATCCGCAAAACTGAAATAATTGTTGTCCCCGATGACCAGATGCTCATGCACCGTAATGCCCATGACACGGCAGGCAAAAACCAGTTGGCGGGTGATGGACACATCCTCAGGCGAGGGGCTGGGATCTCCGGAAGGATGGTTATGCGCGAAAATCAGGGCTGCCGCGTTGTGCTCCAAAGCGGCCTGCACCACTTCCCTGGGATATACGGAACTGGCTGTAAGGGTTCCCTCAAAAAGCGTTTTCGCGGAAATCACTTTGTTCCGGGCATCCAGAAAAAGCACTTTGAAGCATTCCCGGCGTCTGTCCTTCATATGGTAATACAGGTATTCAAACAGTTCCTTTGCATTGCTGATGGCATCTTTGTGCACCAGCTTTTTTTCCAGATACCGATCCGCGACAGCCCGGATAAGCCGTATGCCGAAAATATTTTTCGGCCCAACGCCTTTGATTTCGCAAAGTTCTCTGGGACTGGCCTCAAACACGGCCTGCAGGGTTTTGAAACGCGCCAGCAGTTCCTTTGCCTCATCTTTGCAGTCTTTTCTTGGGGTTGCCAGCGTCAGAAGCAGTTCAATGACTTCATAATCCTGAAATCCGTCCAGACCTGATGCCATAAACCGTTCCCTCAGCCGTTCCCGGTGTCCTGCGCCTTTGTGTTCCATTTCCTCTGTCATTTCATTATCCTGGCATAAACCGGGGCAGTCGGTTCATTTCTGATTGGCCCAATGCCTGAATTCTGTCATATTTTCGCTGAAAGGATTTTTTGGTTCTTCAGGAACTTTTGCGGAAAATCTTTTTGGATTCCGGCGCAGGCCGGAATCCGGTATTTCCGCAAAACATATTGAAGAACCGGTTTTTCCCAAAGCAAAATTTCCACAACTGCCATGCACGGCAGTTGCAGTGCCGGACATGCACATAAAATGAACAGGCCCGTACATTTTCTGCACTGAAAATTTTTCCGAATTGGGAAACCGACAGTTTTCTGAAATTTTTCTCAGTGCAAAAATTACAAAAAATGCAGTTTTCATACAAAATTTTGCTGTTTTTGCATCTCCGGAGACTCTGTTCCGGCAGACCATGAAGATTTCACAACTTTTTGCAAGTTGCCAAATCCTGTACAGAATTTTGTGCAGAATTTTCAGAACAACCGGATTTTTCGGAAAAATCCGGTTGTTGGAATGCCTGAAAACCTTGGCTTGCCCGCTTATCTCCTGTCAATGCCCATCCAGGTTTTGCAGATATGGCTGTAGACCTCAGGAAGATATACCATTCCGATTATTTTGCCATTTTCCAGAACCGGAAGTCGGCGGCATCTTTCCTTCACCATCCGGTCAATCACCTCCATCAGATCCGTATCCGCATCAACATAGCGGACAGGGGAATTCATGACCTGTCCAACCCGCAAGCCCCTGAACCGCTTCACATAAGACAGAAGTTCCGCTTCTTCAAAATTGAGGTTGTCCCCCATGTAATTCAGAAAAGGGGGTCTGATATGGTAAAGCACATCAAACATGGAAACCACACCCACCAGATTTCCGAATTCATCTGTCACCAGAGTGGATATGGTTTTGTAACCGGTTGGCCGGGTCTTTCCCTCAAGAATGATCCGCACAGCCTTTTCAACCGGTTCATTGTGCTCAATCATATTGAATTCCTTTGACATCACATCTCTTGCCGTGTATCTCATCTTCTTCTCCTTATCTGCTGAACATATTTGTCTTTTTATGCCCGCTGCATTCCGGTTCTGAATGTTTCCGGCATCCTGAACCGGACTCTCCGGGAAATACTGTCAGGACTTACACTGCTGCATTTTAACAGCTTGAATTTATTATGTGTCCAAAAATTTTACAACTAATAAAAACAGCATGTTATATTTCAACCGCGCAACGCATGGTGCGCTGTCAGCCTTGAATCTGTGAGTTGCAAAAAACCGGATTTTTCCCAAAAATCCGGTTTTTCCGGACACTTCAGCACATAAAATCAAAGCTGACAACGCACTGGCTGGATACAGCATAAAACAGAACACGACCGGTTCGGATTTTGGATATTTTTTATTTCTCTTCTGTTTCCCCGGAACAGATTCTCTTATGGTATCTTTTTTTTCCGAAACTGTAAACAGTTTGTTTGAATTGGATTTTACATATTTTTTCCGGAAACCGGAAAAATATTTTTTCAAATCGGAGAAATTGGCATGAAAATTGAATATAAAAATGGCAAGACATTTGCAATTTGGCAACGCTCATGTTCTCTGTTCAGAGGCAGGACAGGGAAAACCGGGGAGGAGAGGATCATTTTTTGCAACAGGAGGATATTATGAACCATATACCTTTGAATCTTGAAGATACCAGTCTGGAAGTTTTTGCCAGAATCGCCCGGTCAGAAGCCCATAAATATGACTGTTCAGTGGATATTGACTATTCCGGAACCAACAGGCACGTCCGTCTGAACGGGGACTGTTCCTGTACACCATATATCATGGAAGATCTGAAAAATATTTTTATAAAATAATGCAAGAGCGGAGGTGTCTGCCGTGCTGCTGCATACAGAGACCGGGGAAAACAGGGGCTGCGAATCCGATTCGCAGCCCTTAATTTTTTTAATACCTCCCGGTTTTGCCTTTTCAGACTTCTGCCTGCCGGATTTGCAGATTTTCGATATCCATGCGTCCCAGTCCTCTCTCATGGGCAAGACGGATATGCTTTACCTGCCGGGGTTCAAAACGTTTGCCGTACCATTCAAACATGCTGACAGCCTGCGCATCTGCGGCCACCATGTCTGCTGAGGCAATCACAGTTCTCATGTTCAGGATTTTCCCCGGTCCTCCGGGCCCGCCTGTGGAAAGAACACGGGAGGCATCCACAACCACAAGCCGGGGTTTGAGCAGACTGGCCAAATCTGCAATGGATTCATGCAGATCATAGCGGCTGTGCATGATGCCCCGATTCCAAATCAGTCCCATCATTCCCTTCATGGAAATACTGACCCCCGCGCCGCTGTGGGATTTGGCCACAGGCGCGGCAATGAGCACATCCGCTTCCAGCACATCCCGCATCACATCGGTTTCCTTCATCTGCACACCTGCGGGAATCCGGGACGGTTTGTAAAAATCGCTGTCTGTGATGGCATACACCATGTTTTCATTAAACACCTCACAGGCTTTTCTGATGCCCTGAATGCAGACCTCTCCGCGGCGGAGCGGATGATCCAGCACCCGGATTCTGGCGGCTTTGGCTTCTTTGCACAGGGCCACCAGTTCCCGCACCACTTCCGGATGGGTGTTGCTGGCCTCCTCGGTTTCACTGGAAAAACTCATATTGGGTTTGATGACCACTTTGCTCCCGGGTTTGACAAACCTGCCAATGCCGCCGATGAGTTCCACAGCTTTGCGCGCGGCCGGCCCCGGATCCCCTTTGGCAATTCCGATATCCGGGAAATCCGCGCCGGACAGGGATTTGGGAAAGGAAAATCCTGCTGCTGCGCCTGCCGAGATAAGCAGTGCCCCTTTGATCTGCTGTTTCAGAAACTCGCGGCGATTTATGTTTTGGGAAAGAAAAAGTGAACTGAAAAACTGTTTTGCATTCATTTCTGCCCCCTTTTGTCTGAATATTGCGGATTTGATGGAAATTCCGGGCCGGGATTCAGGTTCAGACAGATGCCTGCCCCCTTTGCCATAATTTTTAAAAGATTTGAAAATTGCTGATATACCGTTTTTGAGGTGTCAGGTGTCAGGTGTCAGGTGTCAGGTGTCAGTCCTGACCGCATACTGACACCTGACACCTGTGACCTGAACCTTCCGGTATTTTAAAAAGTTTCACATCCCTGAAAGATAATACCGGTGAAGGAAGATTCAAAGCAAAAGACTGTTTTCAACTGATGCTGCCAACTGTCATTAGGGATTTGAAAATTGCTGATATACCGGTTTTGAGGTTTCAGTCCTGACCGCATACTGACACCTGTGACCTGAACCGTCCGGTATTTTAAAAAGTTTCACATCCCTTACATCCGCAAAACCCGGTATCCGGAAGGATACCCATTCGCCATTGATCTGAAACACAGGTTTTTCAGGCATAAAGTTTTTGAGAAAAACCGGATTTTTCGGAAAAATCCGGTTTTTTGAACACACAAAAACCTGATTTTTGCCTGCCTGCAAGCATTTTTTCAATGGGGAACCGGTATGAGGCTGAAAGAAATAACTTTCTGATTTTTGACAGTGTTTGTCCCCCCTGGGGTTTCAGGATGAATGAAAGCGCAGACAGGCACAAACGCGGGGATTTGCATGTATAGTGCACAGATCAGGACAGAAAATGCAGGCGCTCAGAAAGTTTCTGATACTCTTCCTGTGATATCTGCTCCCACGGGGCTGAGGGATAAAACTGAAGTGCCGAACTTACCTCCGGAGAAAAGACCTTTCCCGCATTCAGCACCGGTTCTTTCATGCGGTATTTGAATTCTCCGCCCAAATCAATGATCATGTCCGTATGTTCATAATCCTCGTGCATTTCCACCATCAAAAAGGGCCGGATCATGCCGCTTCCCCTGACCTGCCGCAGTCCCTTCTGATCCTTCCACACCTCGATAAAGGCTTTTTCCACAGCAATGGCCTGATAATCCGGTGACATCAGAAATGCCCGGACAACAATGTATTCCCCCTCTTCAAACGGAACCCACTGATTCATGAATGAAACGCCTCCTCTCTGTGCTGTCTGAAATTTTTGCGACACCTGCCGCAGTGTTCAACTGTCCTTGCAGAAACACTGTGTTTTGTCAACAGATAATTTCAGTCTCAGGCATCTGGTTCGGGATCAGAATTCCATATATACTGATCCAATTTTGATTTTTCTTTGGCACGAAAATTGCGGAACTGAGAAAACATCCCTTTCCGAACCTGTT
>CAZDIU010000065.1:0-19292 GCA_964505535.1 uncultured Desulfobacterales bacterium
CGATCCCACCCGAAAATCCGGATTGCCTGCCGCAACCGCACGCGCTGATCCGGCAAGCCGCGTCACCGGCAGGGACAGGGAACGGGAGATAAAATAAAATATCAGAACGCTGAGTCCGGAAAGTCCGAGGGTGATCCAGAGAAAACGCACCTTCATCACAGCCAGCAGTTTGCCGATTCCCTCTGTGGTGTAATCAATGCGCACCCTGCCAATGACTCTTTCCTCCTCAGCACTGCCCATATTCCAGGGAAATTCCTTTGATTTTTTCACTGTCACCGGCACTTCCACCACGGAAAGCGGCCCATGATTCTCCCGGTATACATCAGCAAGCACTTCATCGGATTCATTGAAAATGGTGACTTTCACCACATCCTTTTCCGAAAGCAGGTTTTCGGCCTGCCGTTTGAGCATGGCCCGCTGATCAATGAGTATTCCCAGTTCCGAGTTCAACGCCAGATATTTGGCGAGAAACTGAATCCCGTTTTCAAACCGGGACTGGACAAACTCATGGGTGATGTTTCTGGCCATGTATCCCAGCGTAAATGTGGTTGCAATGATGAGAATCACACCGGTCAGCAGCAGCCGGAAATGAATGCCTGCACGTTTCATCTTCATGGTTTCACTGTTTTTCTGTCTTTGTCATCATACACTGTTCCCAGTTTCCTGAGAACGCCCTCATTGAGCCATATCTGAAAAGCAGGAGATGTTTCCGGACAGTGCCTGCTGTGCAGAATTTCTGCGGCAAGATTTCCGGCCTGTCTTCCCAATTCTTTGTAATCAAATATAAAATTCATCACTGCTCCGGATTCCCAGAAAAAACGGTTATAACCGATCACAGGGATTTTTCTCAGCAGCGCCTCTTTGATGATATAGGCAATGACACTTTCGGAAATAATGGTCCGATCCGGAATCATCCACAGACAATCGACTTTTTCCCAGTTTTTTTCAAGCACCTGCGGAATCTCCTTTCGGGAAAACACCTCCAGGGGAAGCAGGGAAAAAGAACTGCTTCCCTCATACGCAGATGCCACTTCAAAAAAATCATGATTGTACTGGGGATCAAAAAGCAGTCCGACACGGCGAATGTTGGGGAAAATTTTTGCAATTTCAGCCAATTGGATATCAGGCGGAATGCTCATGGATACACCGCAGGGAGAGTCCGGCGCTTCGGGAAGCTGCCGGGGATGCAGCACCATGGTGTAGATCAGCCGCATATTCTGATCCCGGAATTCAGACCAGATAAAACGGGAAGCCTCAGGTCCCACAGCCACAAGGGACGAAAAACCATCGCGGAGAATTTTGGCTTTGAGAATTTCCCTTTGCCGTTCAGGATAATTTTCCAGAAAAAAAACCGCGGAACGCACACTGCTTTCATGCAAAGCCGACTGGATTCCCTCCACGGCCTCGGCATAGGGCTTGATGTTCAGAGAAACAATCACAGCGATACTGGTGTGAGTTTCTGCCTGTCCGGTCAGGGGACGGATGAATACCGGAAGAATCAGCAGGAGAAGGAGACAATAATGCATATATTCCTGTTTTTTCATAAAAATATCAATTCTTCATGGTATTCGGAAGAGTGCCGCACTGAAAGATTGGCAAAGGATTCAACATCCCATACCCATTCCCCATTGAAATTATACTCACAATGCCGTTTCCTTAAGTAAAAAATTCCCCTCCCCCGGCGGGAGAGGGGTAAGGGGAAGGGGAAAATGACAGTCTGCAATTCAATGACGTTTTCACCCTCCCCCTGCCCCTCCCTCAGGGGAGGGGAGCCTTAGGAAACGGCATTGAATATACTCATATGCAGAGAATATTTCATGTGTTCAAAAAACCGGATTTCTGGGAAAAATCCGGTTTTTCTGAAAAGGCCGTACCCGAAAAAGTTATGCTGATTTGCTTATCTGCCAGCTTCCGGAGAAATTTGGAAAGGTGATGCGCTGTTGGCAATCCTTTCCCGCATATCCGAAACCTTCTGCCGGAATTCATCGGTAATCACATCCACATCATCGGAATTGACAATCACCCGCGGGGTAATGAGCAGAATCAGTTCGGTTTTGACTGACTGCGTTTCATCTTTTCCAAAAAGAAAACCTATGAACGGTATCTGGCTGAGAAATGGAACCCCGTTAATTCCCTTTTTGGACTGTTCCCGCATGAGTCCGCCGATGACAATGGTCTGACCGTGTTTCACTGTCAGGGTTGTGGTGACTTTTCTTTCCCGGAATGTGGGATAAATCTTGCCAGCCACAGTTTTGTCGTCTCCCACCTCGCTTACCTCCTGGGCCATATCCATGCTTACCAGGCCGCGCTCATTGATATGGGGTGTAACGGTCAGGATAATGCCGGTATCCCGGTACTGGATATTGGTCTGGGTTACGCCTGTGGTACCGGAATCATAAAGATATTCCGCGCTGGGCACGGGTATCTGGTCCGTTACATTGATGGTGGCCTCCTTGTTGTCCGAAGCCAGCAGCACAGGGGCAGAAAGCACATTGAGATTATTTTTGGAGGCCAAGGCCGAGAACTGTGCCCACCATCTGTCATCCCCCACTTTGAACTTGAGCCCTCCGCTTCCTATGTTTCCGGTCAGCAGAGACAGGCCCTTTCCTTCTCCCAGAGATTTGTCATAGGACCACTCCATTCCCAGTTCATCTTTGTTATCCAGCGAAATTTCCGCGATAATCACCTCGATGAGCACCTGCCGGGGCAGCACGTCAATGCGCCGCAGAATCCCCTCAATAAGATGATAATCAGAGGGAACAGCCTCAATAAGCAGGGCATTGCGGGTTTTGTCCGCAATAATCCGGACATCGCCCCGCAGGGTTCCGGAAGCATTTTTCTGTTCTGTGTTCTGGTCTGTCCGCACATTGCTTTTGCTCTCATCAGTTTTGGATGCTGTTTTGTCCTTTACGGATTTGGACGGCGCAAACAGATTGGGCAGAGTTTTGTCTTTTTCTTCGGATTTGGCGGCACTGCTCTTTTTTTCCGACACTGCATTTCCTGCAAATACCGTATTGAGCAGATCACTGATTTCCTCTGCCTCCCCGTTTTTGACAGAATAGACATATATACGGGGTTCCGCGCTGTCACTGGGCAGATCGATCTGGCGGAGAAGATTTTCCAAAGTGTCAAACACACCGGACTCTGAACTGATGGCCAAAATTTTGTTCAGACGCGCGATGGCTATCACCCGGAAATTTTTATCCTCCCCTTTTCCATATACAGCAAATATCTCTGTCAGCAGTTTGGCCGCCTCTTCCGCGTCCATATGCACCATAGAATAAAAGCGGTGCATGAGGGTCTGAAACATGTCTATGTCAAAGGAACTGACAAGCTTCAGCACCTTCTGGACATTCGCGTTTCTGTCAACCACCACAAGGCTTTTGGAATCCTCATGGGTGACAATGGTTCCCTGTGCGGATACAAAGGGAACAATCAGTTTGCTCATCTCCTGCGCGGAGATATGGCGCAAAGGAATAATCTGAATGACAATCCGTTCCTCCTGCGGAATATCCCGTGCCTGTCTGCCCATACGGGAATAAAGGGGCATGCGGGAAGCATCTTTTAGGGGAATGATTTTGTACAGACTGCCTTCTTCCACTGCGGTCAGGCCGTTTGCCTCCAGCACCTGATAAAACACGGTAAACAGATCCTTTTCTTTGAGCTTTCCGGCTGTCTGCACCGTGACAGTGCCGGAAATTCCCGGATCCACCATGTAATTGATGTGCAGCAGTTCCGCCATGGTGCGGATCACTTCATACAAATCCGCATTGTCAAAATTGAACACCACATCCCCGTCCGAAGACGGATCAGCCTTTCCGCTGGGGGAACGGGATGAGGGAACATACACATCTTTTTCCCTGTAAAGCGGAGCCGGTCTGTCGGAAACACTTTTTCCATCCTGCTGCACAGGGACAGTCTGTTTTTCTGCGTTTGCAGCATCCGCTGACGGTTTGTCAGCCGGAAAAACGGAAACTGCATCGGCTTTTGTGCTTTCATGCCGGAAATCCGCGTATCCATCCTCCGGACGGGTGTCAAGATGCATTCTGCCCCGGCTTTCGGGCTTTTCAGCAATATCCCTGATTCGGGATGGGGTTTCAGCACATCCGGAAAACAGGAATCCCAAAAGGATATAAACAGCAATACACTGAAAAAATTTCATCTGGCTTTAGTTCTTTCTTTGCAGCAGTTGGAGAAAAGGATTCACCACTTTGCTTTCCTCGGCATTTCCCTTATTACTGTTTTCCTTCGTATCCCCTCCCCCGGATGTTTTGCCTCCTCCGAAAACAGGTTCAGAATTGGTATTCGGTGCTGCCGGCGGTTTGTTTTCCTGGTTCTGCCTGTCTATGCCACCAAATACCGGATCGGCTGCATTGTTTTGGACAGCAGCAGGTTTATCCGTATTGGCATCTGCGGGTTTTGTTTCCGTTTTTGGCGTTTCAGCAGAATTGACGTTGGGGGCTTCCTCTGCTGATGCGGAGATATTGATAATACTCGGCGCATCATTTTTGGCCAGATTCTGGGAACCGGGACCCCGGTTTTTCCCCTCATGCAGAGAAATCTCACGAATCTCCCCGCCTTCTGTCAGCACAATGCGGTTTTTCTCAATCGCGGAAACTGTCATCGTTCCCACCGGTTCCCCCACTGTCACCCATCTGTCTTTGCCGGAACCTGTGTCTGCTGTCCGAATCAGGGCTTTCTGATAATCCTTTTTCAGAATCACACCGTGCAAAGCAATATTCTGCCGGGAAGCATCCGCGTTTTTTTCACCCGGAGCAGCCGCAGCCCCTTCTTCCGGCTGTGCCTCTTTCCGGGCCGGATCAAAGAGATTTTTTTCTGCAATGACACGGTATTCAATTTCAGGGAGTCTCTGCTTTTCCGCATTTTTCTGTCCGGAATCCTCGGCAGGAGATTCGGTTTTTGCCGGAATGCTCTGCACAGGAAGCTCGCCTGTCCATACCTGCCAGGCATTCATGCCCATAATGACAATACAGACTGCCAGTACAACATTCATCAACCAGATTTTTGACCACATAATGATTTGTCCTTTCGGTGAACTGCAAATTGCAAATGGTGAATCAGACGATTAACTGCCATTTACCATTCAACATTTATAATTTATGATTAAACATTTCCCTTCATAAAACCTTCCACGGTAAACTCTGACTGAACTCCGTCACTTTGTCTGCGGTGCTGGGGTCGGATGCGGATGCTGCTGATTTTCAGTATCTTCGGAGCGTTTTCAATACGGTACAACATTTCCTTCAACTGACGGATGCTTCCGGACAAACTGACCTGAACCGGAACCGGAAGATAGGGGCTGTCCTTTGCAGGTCTGGGCTGCAGAAGCTGCATACTCTGAATCTCTGCCTTGCTTTGGACGGCAATCTCATTGACAATATTCTGTATTTCCACTGCGGCCAGAGCCGGGGTTCCTCCAATGAGAAGACCGGATTCAAGCATGTTCAGCTCGCCATCCAGTCTCCGCAGCACTGTCTGGAGACGATCCTTTTCCTGAACCGTTTCCCTGTAGCGTGCCAGTTTTTTTTCCATGAGGGAGATTTCCTCCCTTCCGGAAAACAGGTTTGTGTTTTCCGGAAAAAAACGGTAAACCGCACCGGCCAGCAGCACAGCCACACCCATAAGCAGAATATATTTTCTTTCCCTGTTCATTCTGACACCTGCGCTCCTCCTTTTTCTGTTTTCAGCCCTATGCTGAAGCGTTCCTTTCCCTCCCTGCCTTTCACAATCGCGGAAAGAAAACTGACATTTTCAAACAGCGGGGAAGCCTCCAGAATACCTATGAGATCTGAAGTGGAATCGGCAAATCCGTTGATCTGAATCCCCTGATCTGAAAAGGAAAAATCCTGAACCCATGCAGTTTCCGGGATAATGCCTGTCAGTTCCCGGATAATGTCCACCACCGGTATGTAACCCTGTTTCAGTTCCCTTATCCGGTTTACCCTTGATTCCATTTCTCTGATCCGGGTCTGCATATCTTCAATTTCTGCCACCTCTTTGGTGAGAATGCGCATTTCCTCATTCAGAGCTTTCACTGCTTTATGCTGACGCCACAGATAACTGCCGCCCCAGCCCAGAGCGGCCAGCAGCAAAAGCACAGCCAGTCCGCTCATCATGTAAAATCCCAGTTTTCCCGGTTTTTTTCGCAGTTCATCCGGAAGCAGATTGATCTGCAGGGGAACGCTGCGGAGTCCTTTGAGAGCCAATCCAAAGGCCGGAATCAGTTCGGGCGAGGGAATGCCTGCCCTGCGCAGAATTTCAGGTTCTGCCAGCACCTCTGTTTTTCCTTCTGAAACAAAGGCATGGAAATTTGCCATTGCACTGTCAGTTCCCTCCATGCCTGATATTTTTCCGGAAAGTTTTCTGCAAAGGGCAAGATAGAGGGACAGGGAGGTTTTCTTTGCCGCAGCCAGCAGAACTGTCATCCGGTTAAGAGACTTGTTTTCCTCAATGATCTGGCAGTCAAAAAAAAGTTCCCCGGCAGGAACCGGAACATGTTTTTCCATTTCATAGGAAAGAGTGGTGCGAAGATTTTCCTTGACAGCCAAGGGAAAACAGATTTCCCTTGACAGAATGAGATTTCGGGGGATACCCAGAAAAACAGGACAGTTGCCAATCCGGTTCGATGTTTTGAAATCTGAAAGCAGTGTGCTGACCGCGTCCAGTTTTTCCGCAAGGCTCCGGTATTCCTCCAGAGAACAAACCGAATGTGCGCCCAGTTTCACACGGGTGTACGCGGCTTTGAGCCAGACCATGATTACGCTGTTTTCCCTGATTTCAAGGCCGATGCTGCTGTTAAAACTCACTTTCCGGCCTCCGTATGGGCATACAGGGGATATTCCAGGCTGTCAATCCACTGGATCACAGAATAACGCTCTTTTGTGCGGGGATTGATTTTTACCACAGCGCAGACACCTTCCCCTGCGGAACTGTCTGAAACCGATCCCTGTGAGCGGATGGTGTAAACATTGGACAACTGAACAGAAAGATAAGGGGATACAGCAGCATAAACCTCATCTCCCAAAATGGGCATCAGTTGGTTAACAGACTGGAAATCCCTTTCTTTCCTGTAATCGGCAATGGCATCTGCCAGTTCCTCGGTCATTCCGGGCAGCGCACGCAGCATTTTTTCGGATGCAGCGTTGACATTGATTCTGTTTGCCTCTCCCCGTGCGGTATCTGAATGCACAGTGAGCATTTCCTTTAATCCGCCATAAAAAATCTCAGAAGTCATTCCCCTGACCAGCAAAAGTTCCTCCACAGAATCAAAATTCCCGTTTTTGGCTGAATAGGGATTGGGAAGAGATTGATAATATTTGTCTTCTGCGCCGTTAAGCCGGTGCAGATCATCCGCATCCCGCCAGTCCAGTATGGAATCTGTGACAATTGCGACTGTCTTTTCCTCCAGATCAAAAGAAGTGAGTATCATTTTGAGCATCCGTTCATCAGCCCGGTTGATGTCAATTTTTCCGCTTTCATTGTCAATATGCACGGTAAAATTTCCGTCCGCAAATGGAACAGGCGGAATCTCCGCGCTGATCCGCCAGAACACAGTTTCATTCTCTGTGTCTGCATTTTCACTTTTTTTCTCCCCTGAAGCCAAAGAACCTTTTGCTTTTTTGGACGGAAAAAGTCTGTTATTCCCGTCTCTCTGAAAAGGAAGTCCCTCAGCCCCCTGTGTTCCGGGACGGGTTTGAGAGCGAATCAGTTCTGCAAGAGCAATATTCAGCCCGGCTTTGGCAATATAATACGCCTTTGTTTCTTCAGCAAAATTCCGGGTTATATTGATTTCTGTGCGCATGGCATGGCAGAACTGCCCCGCAATCACGGAAAGCAGGGTCAGCACCCACAGCACAAGAAAAAGGGCTATGCCTCTGTCATTCATCATTGAAGATTTCCCGATCACAGTTCCGGAACTTTTATCCCTTTTTCTTTCAGGACAGCCTGCAGACGCCTGAGTTTTTCCTCAGTCTGCTTTTTTTCCCTTTCTGATCGTTCTGCTTTTTTCCGTGTTTTATCAATTTCCTTCCGTGTTTTCTCAAGTTCTTTCTGTGTCTGATCAATGGTTCTGGAGCCAGGTGTTGCGCTCCAGTATGGCATCCAGACGGCTTTGATACAAAAGCCATTCTTTCTGATTTTTTGAAAAATTCTGCATTGTTTTCATGGCCTGTCTCATCTCCTCTGTGTCAAGAATTTCAGGAAAAGACTTTTGAAAACACAGTCTGCCTTTGGATCAATCCGGTGTTTCATTTTTTCAGATTTTATCCTTGACGCAGAAAGGGAACCAGTTGGAATTTTCAGTTTATGCCTCCGAAAACCTGCTGATTTTACTGATTTTCTCCCCAAATGGGAACAATCACATGCACCGGGGCGGAAGACTGGTCTGCCTGAAAACGGATTCTGACTGCACGGGGCAGAGTTTTTTCCTTTTCCAAATCCCATGCAGGCTGCCATTCCATTTTGGTTTCACCGGATTTCTCATCTTCTGACACCTTCAGGTATTCAAATCCGAAATCCGCCATGTTCCCTGTCAGTTCATAATAATCATCCGGATCCGGAACCGCCACATCTGACAGATTTTTCAGCAGGACCATATTTTTTTCATACAGGGACACACGGACAGTATCTTTGTCAAATTCGCTCTGATACCGGACATATACCCTGCCTCCACTCCTGCCCGGAATCAAAGATTTCCGGGAAATGAATTCCACAAAATCAGATTCTCCTCTGAAGATGACAGCCCGATTTTCTCCGCTTCCGGATGCTGACAGGCAGAGAGCAGCCAACTGCTGGCGCATCAGATTGAGAACAATCCGGTATCTCTGCCGATTTTCCACATTTTCTTCGCCTTTTTCCCAGGCCCTGACACCAATGCGAAGCGCACTGAAGACAAGAACCGTAATTACGGCCACAATGGTCAGTGAAATCAGCAGTTCCAGCAGTGTGAATCCGCATTCCGCTTTATTTTTTTTTTTTCATCAATCTTACGGGCCATATGAACTGTGCGGATTTCATACTCCCGCTCACTTTCGCCGGTATCCCAGATCACAGCCACAGACACATGAAAAAGCAGATTCGGATCTTCCGGCCCGCCCCTGTTTTCCTCTGTTTCATCAGGCACAATCTCTGACACCGCAGCTTTCCACCGGAACCCATCCCCGAAATCCCCTTCCAGTTCCGCATCCGCCATTTCTTTATGCAGGAGGATTTCCTCCATTTTTTCTCTGGCATGGAAGATGGCTCTGGTATAATCCTCTGCCAGTCTTTCCGAGTTCAGTCCCCCGGAAAAAAGCTGGAAAATAGTCACAAGGGAAATCGCAAGAATCATCATCGCGGTCAGGGTTTCAATAAGAGTGAATCCCTGATTCCTGAACATGCTGCGCTTCATTCCCTGAATCAGCCGGAAATCAGTGATACCGCAGAATATGCTGTTTTTCAGCATCATTCGATCAGTTCAACCGCACCGGTGATGAAATCGGCATAAACCGTGTATTTCCTGTCCTGTTCATCTGCAATGACAATCTTTCCGCCGCTGCATCCGCCTGTGGGATAAAAGGCAATCTGAAAAGACATTTCTCTGTCCCTGCTTTTTCTTTCAAACCGGACACCATCAGGCAAATCATACATTTTTGCGCCGGATTCGGCAGCAAAAAAATTTTCACCGGATTCCAGAATCTCTGTCCACTGCCGGTAATCCATCACAGCTACCCGGTTTGTTTCCAAATCAAAAACAGACAGATAAGGGATTTTTTCAGCCACTGCCCGGCTTCGGGCATAACGCAGGGCAGCGGCCACCTTTTTGGCAGAGGTTTTTGCGTTCATCTTCATCAAAGTTCCGGCCAGTTGCGGAACTGTCAGACTTGTTGCCAGGCTGATGATGATGAGAACCACAATCATCTCAAAAAGGGAAAATCCCCTGCTGTCCGAATGCCGGATCATTGACCAATATCTTTCCAGCTTACAATATCCTGATTTTCTTCTTCTCCGCCCGGAATTCCATCCGCACCGTAGGAGATGATGTCATAGGCTCCATGATCTCCGGGAGTTTTGTATTCATAGGCATTTCCCCAGGGATCCAGAGGAATTTCCTTGGGCAGATACGGCCCTTCCCATTTGCCCGGAGGCTGGGGTTTTTCCCGCAACGCCTTGAGATCGGTCGGAAATTTTCCCATATCCAGCCGGTAGGTGTCAATGGCTGTTTCAAACAGGCTGATCTGGGATTTGGCTGCCTTCTGTTTTGCCTTGCCGGTTTTGCCAAACATTTTGGGTCCCACCAATGCCGCCAGCAGCCCCAGAATCACCATCACAATCAGCACCTCTATCAGAGTGAAACCCGCCTGTTTCCGTATATCTTTCTTCATCTATGCTCCTTTGCAATAAAAAAATGAGAGTGATTCAAATGTACTGACAATTTATGTAAAAACAGTTCGAATTTTATATTTCCCAATCTTTTAATTTCAAACCCTCCACTTTTTCAAATTCTTTGGTGTTATGTGTAATCAAAACTGCTTTATGGCTCAATGCTGTTGCTGCAATCAGAAGATCATTCGGGCCTATCGGTGTTCCCTGCACTTTGAGTTTTGCACGGATTTTTCCATAAAATTTCGCTGCATTGTCATCAAAATGAAGCGATTCATAATTTGAAAAAAGCCGTCTGAGAAGGTTCAGATTTTTGTTTTTCCGACTGCTGTTGTAAGCCCCGAAATACAACTCGGCCTTTACCACAGAGCAAAATTTTATTTTTTTCGCATCAATCTGACGAAAATGACTTTTGACAGGTGTTTCTCCCGGATTCAGAAGTTTTATCCATACATTTGTATCAGGAAGAAAAATCATTTCAGTAATTCCCTTGTTTCCGGTTCACCCTGATCCGGACGCGTAAGCGGTTTCCCTTCCCATGCACCGATAAATTCATCAATCGGATTTGCATTTTTGTTTGTTTTGTTTTTTTCAGAAGGAATTTTCCCATCCAATGGCAGCATGATAACCTCCACACGCCTGCTTTTCAGAAAAGCCGGGGTTTTAATCATTCCGGGAAGATTTTCATATATCTGTCTGACAGCATTCATAAATATTCCTTTCTTTATCCAAATTTCCGTAAAACACAGATGAAACAATACCTCTTATGCTTTATCCGCTCTTTTCTGAACTGATACGGGCAGTCGCTCATAAAGTTCCCAAAATTTTGACAGCGTGTGCGAATTCATCTCTGTTTCAACTGGCTTTTTTTATTGAAAATCATGGGTTTTGAATTGCCAGCCTGAATTTCTGCCAATGCTTCATCCGCCATTTTCTCAAGCAGACTTTGAGATTCATCCCTTGCAAGCAGCGTATCCCATCGGGCATTCTCTTGTGCAATTTCCTGCTCAGTTTCATCCTGATGTATCAGTTTACTGGATATATTTCGGCTCTGGAACTCAATAAATTTTGCAAAATCAATAACCTGAGATACCCGATCCTCCGGCAATCTGCGGATAATTCCGATAAGCTGCTTTTCATATACTGTGGATTGTAAACCTGTTCCGGCTTCCATTTTCTTACCTCTGAAATATAACCTTTTTATTGAATAAGCAATATACTCAAATCCCCTCTGTCCATCGTATGCAATCCGCCTGTTTTCAAGATTTCCGGTTCACCCTGATCCGGACGCGTAAGCGGTTTCCCTTCCCATGCACCGATAAATTCATCAATCAGATTTGCATTTTTATTTGTTTTGTTTTTTTCAGAAGAAATCTTTTATGTGCAGATTGATTGTAAGGTACAGTTCAGACAAATTTCTTAATAACAGCCAAATCTGTTTCTGCTAAAATATCCTTTAAATCAGGCATATCAGTACTCTGAACACCTGACGGCAAATGTTTATGATGCGGAAAAGTGGTATTTTCAGCATGGTGTGGAGCGTTATCATAACGGAATATCAGTTGGCTGTCATTTGTCATATAGTGATAACGGTAATCTGTAATCAGCAGTTCTGTCTCATGAATACGGACATGCTGAAAAACAGCAAGTCTGCTTCCGTCTGCAAAAGTAATTTCACCTTTGATATAAGCAGTATTCAGACTTGTATAATTTTTGTGAAGATTGGCACAGATAACCAAAGAATTATTTTGGATTATCTTTTCAACAGACTCAAAATGTGAATTAATCATAGCAGTTATCAACTTATATCTGATTCCGAATTATTTATAAAAAAATTCAGGTACTCTTTGGTCTGCTGCCATTCACTTATGCCTTCAATCAATGCCTTCCATTCAAACATATCTTCATCATCTCCGGCTTTTCCTTCATTGAAAAGTCTGTAAAAATCATCTGAGGACAGTTCATATTTCTTTTCAAATATTCCTGATTTGTCTTTAAGATGGCTGATTGCCAGATCGCATATTCTGTTTTCTCTTATCATCAAAGGCATGATCTGTTTTTTTATAATCATAATTCAAACTCCTTTACGGGATTATCGTCATCAAAGGTGCTAACGCTAAGCTAACCGGTGCAAAAGGGCGGAGGGATTGCCAGCGATCGGAACCATTTTGCGTCCGAATTCACCTAAAGATAGCGACGGGTTAAGTTTTTATACTCATTTTTTACTGTTATTTCGAATATTATACAATTATTATTAACTTATAATATTACAAAAGTTTGTTTCTTTTGCGCTCAGTATATCTTTTATGCGCCAAAGAAAATAAAATTGAACCTCCAGCAAAAGATAATAATCCGTTGCGTATCCCTTCTGCCCCTTCCTCAATTACGCAACACCCCACAACAAAACAAAAAATACCACATAATCGCAAGGTGAATGGAGACAAAAGACCATACTCTCGTTTGCGAGAGTCTGAAAACAATAAACAGAAGCCTAATGCACCAAAAGGAAATCCAAATCCGAACATCAGACTGACATATAAACCTGGATTATCGGAGAAAAAAAATAATAATATTCCAATAATAATAAATATCCCGAAAAATAGCAGACCAAAAATAATTCGAGACGATTTGCTTAACTGATTTGTTAATTTATCATCCATTTTTTTATAAAAACCTAATGCTCTGTCATTTCTGAATCTGTGATTTCAAAAAACCGGATTTTTCCAAAAAATCCGGTTTTTCTGTATCGCTGAACGCACAAAATCAAAGTTGACAGAGTACTAACCAGTTGTTATACAAATCCGGATACCATTCAATACAGCATTTTATGAGATTTTACGAATAAAATCCAAAAATTAAAACGGCATCTCATTCATGCTGAAAATTGCCATGAGCATGGAAATGACAATAAATCCGACCACAAGCCCCATAACCAGAATCATGGCAGGCTCCAGCAGACTGATGAGTCTTTTGACTGTGTTCCGGACGTTTTTTTCATAATTCTTTGCCACCCGCACCAGCATTTCATCCAGTTTGCCGGATTCCTCTCCAACAGTAATCATCTGCACAGCCAGAGAGGGAAAAACCTGTGTGTCTTCCAACGGTTTGGAAAGCCGTTCGCCTTCCTTGACGCGATCACGCACCGTTTCCAAAGCCCCGGCAATGACGGTGTTGCTGATAATATCCCTGACCAGTTCCAATGCCCGGAGTATGGGAACCCCGCTTCCCATGAGCGTTCCCAGAGTTCGGGAGAAACGCGCCACTTCAATTTTGCGAATCAGATCGCCTGTCATGGGAACACGGAGATTGAACCTGTCAAGCCCCTGTCTTCCGGCAGGAGTATTGGCATAGCGTCTGAATGCTATCACAATTCCGCCCACTGCCGGAAGAATCAGCCACCAGAAGGATTTAAGAACATTGCTCATTGTCAGCAGAATTCTGGTGGACAGAGGAATTGCCTGCCCCATGTCAGCAAATATGACAGAAAATTTGGGAATGACAAAAACCAGCAGGATAATTACGGAAATTCCGCCCACAAACAGCAGAAACAGCGGATACACCAGCGCAGATCGGATATACTCCTTGAGTTCCTGTGAGGTTTCCAGAAATTCTCCCAGTCTTTCCAGAACCTTTCCCAGCACGCCGCCTGCTTCTCCGGCTCTGACCATGTTCACATAGAATTTGGAAAATGCGGCAGGGTGCATGGACAGGGCATCAGAAAGATAGGCTCCGCCCTGCACAGATTTGCGTATTTCCTGAATGATATTGGCAAATTTTCTGTTTTCACTCACGTCTGTCAGAATGGAAAGGGAGCGATCCACCGGCAGCCCGGCTTCCAGCAAAGCAGACAAATCCTGCGTGAACAGCATGACATCCTTTGTGGAAATCCTCTGAAACAGGGCAGAAAAACCTGCGGAAATGCCTGATGCGTCTTGGCCGCCGCTCTGCACAATCCGAATGGGAATATACCCCATTTCCTGCAGTTTGCCAACAGCAGTTTTCTCATCGCCCGCATCCAGAGTGCCTTTGATGATTTTCCCCGAAAGATCCGTGGCTTTATAGGAAAAAATGGGCATATCAGTTATCCAGCGTTACCCGCAATACTTCCGGAATGGTTGTCAGCCCCAGCCGCACTTTTCTCCACCCGTCCTCCCGCAGCGTGACTGCGCCTTTGGAAACAGCGGTTCTCCTGATTTTTTCCGCACTGGAGTTGGCAATGATTTCTTTGCGGATATCCTCATCCACAGGCAGATATTCAAAAATTGCCATTCTGCCCTTAAACCCTGTATTCCGGCATTCTTCGCAGCCGGTTCCTGCCATGAAAACCGTTTTGCCAGATTCTTTGGGATTGGAATTCATCGCCCGAATCAGCCTTGCATCAGGCCGTATCTCCTGTTTGCAAATCGGGCAGTTAATCCGCACCAGCCGCTGTGCCATAATGCCCAGCAGAGTGGAACTGAGCAGAAAATTTTCCACCTGCATATCCAGCAGACGGGTGACAGCACCGGCCGCGTCATTGGTGTGAAGTGTGCTGAAGAGCAGATGACCGGTCAGAGCAGACTGCACTGCAATTTCCGCAGTTTCCCTGTCCCGGATTTCCCCCACCAGAATAATATCCGGATCCTGGCGCACAATGGCACGGAGACCGTTGGCAAAATTCAGTCCGATTTTGGGATTCACCTGTATCTGATTGACTCCGCGCAACTGGTATTCCACCGGGTCTTCCAATGTGATGATTTTTTTGTCCGGTGAATTGATTTTTGCCAGAGTGGTGTAAAGGGTTGAAGTTTTTCCGCTTCCTGTAGGCCCTGTGACCAGAATCATGCCATAGGGCTGGGAAATGAGATGTTCATAGGCATCCAGCATATCCTGAGGAAAACCAAGCTGCTCCAAATCCAGAATCAGATTTTCCCGATCCAGAATGCGCATGACCAGACTTTCGCCGAAAAGCGTGGGAACAGTGGAAACCCGGAAATCAATTTCCTTGTCCGCGACTTTGAGTTTTATTCTGCCGTCCTGTGGCAGACGCCGTTCCGCAATATCCAGTTTGGACATGATTTTGACACGGGAAATAATCGCAGCCTGCAGCCGCGCAGGCGGCGATTCCACTTCATTCAAAACCCCGTCAATGCGGTATCTTACCTTGAACTCCTCTTCAAAAGGCTCAAAATGAATATCACTGGCCCGCTGCTCCACTGCATTTAAAATCAGGCGGTTGACCAGACGGATGATGGGCGCTTCCGAGGCCATGTCAATGAGATGATCCACATCCGCATCCCCGTCCGCGGAGATTTCATAAACATTTTTTCCGGCCTCTTCAATAATGGTTTCAATGGACTGCCTGCCCGCGCCGTAAAGACGCTCTATGGCCTCCAGAATGTCTTCCGCTTTTCCCTGACAGACTTCAACTTCCAGATCATAGGCAAATTTCAGTGCTTCAGCAGTTGAACTGTCCTCGGGACTGGCCATGACAATCCGCAGTGTGCGGCCTTTGAGTTCCAAAGGGACAAAGCGGGATTCCTTCATGAATTTTACGGAAAGATTATCCAGCCCAACCGGCTCTTTGGGATAATCCCTGTACCCGATCTGTGCAACATGCCTTTCTTCTGTCACAGAGATTCCTTCATTTGTCTGAATGTCAGATGTCATTTAATAAAGATACAGCTCCGCATGGTGAATTCCATTGGCTCCCGCACCGGATTCACTTAAAGGTTTCTTCTCAAAACTTTCAATTATTCAACATATTCAGAAAACCTGTCAAGGAAAATCTGAATGCCCCTTCTCAGGCATAAAAGAAAAAAATCGAATAATAAAAAGGAATTATCAATTGATTTTCATGGTATTCGGAGGGAGAGTCTTTTGGGAAAATTCCACAGACTTTCAATGACAGACAGGCTCATTCGGTACGGATGTAAAAACGGATGGCATTGAAAGTTCCCTGTCCGATTCCCCCGACTTTTACAATCTCTTCCACATGTCCAAATGGGCCTTTCTCTTCCCTGTATCTCACAATTTTCACAGCCAGCACAGGACCGACTCCCGGAAGCAGAACCAGACGGGTCAGAGGCGCGGTGTTGATGTTCAGGGGTTCCTGCAATCCGGTTTTCATGGCTTCCTGTTTGTACTGTTCATAGTGCAACATCAGCACTTTCCGATCTGCCTCTTTCTGTGCCGGATCAAGCCAGGATTCTTCCGCAAAGGTTCCAATCACATATATCAGTTGTTCATGACTGATATGCCCCTGCTCGTCCCGGTAAGGACAGTGACGTATCCGGGTTCCGTTTGTGTCTGTTTCCACAGACACAAAAGAGGTATCCGGGAGATGCCGGATCATTTCTGCTGTCCATCCCAGACAGAATCCGGATTTTTCTCCGCAGCAGAGCAGAAACAGGGCAGATATTGTCACCTGCACCAGTGATCGCAAGCATTTGCACTGAAAACAGTCCATTTTGATCTCCTGAAAAAAAACGGATGGGATTCCGGAATGTGGCCGGAGCGCAAAAAAACTGTATTTTGCACTCCGGGAAAAAACGGTTTTCCATCCCGGCACCTCCACCGGAATGGGAAACCGGAAATCAGAATTTTCAGAAGTTATTTTTTCTTTGTCTCCGGCAGTACAGGAGGAATCGCGGATTCAATATCTTTCTGTGTCTTTTTCACTGTATCCGCTGCCTTTTCTTTGGCTGCCCCGACATCCGCAGCCGGAGAGGCGGATTCAATTTCCGCTTTGGTCTTTTCTGCCGCATCCGCGGCTTTTTCCGCAGCCGCTTCCTTCACAGCACTGTCTGTTTTTGGCAAATCTGTGACAATCCGATCCCTGTTCTGTTCAATTGCCGCTTTTCCGATGCCTTTGACCTTCTTCAGGTCATCCGGACTTGCAAACGGGCCGTGCTCATTGCGGTATTTGACAATTTCCGCTGCTTTTGCCGCCCCGATTTTATCCAAAGTCATCAGTTCCTTTTCTGTGGCTGTGTTGATGTTCACCATTTCCGCTGCCCATGTCACAGTGCAGATTCCCGCGACAAATGCGCAGATCATCAGACAGGCTGCAAATGCTCTTTTCATTTTCATTTCCTCCTTTTGTCTGTTTAAAGTAAATGGTTTTACAACAATTTCTCCACTTGGAGAACTATATCATCGAAAGTACCTGATTCACCAGTTTTTCAATACCGGCTGCAATATCCTTGATACCCGGCCCCAGCATATAGGCCGGAGTGGTGACAATCCTGTTTTTCATATCCGTATGAATCTGATCCACCGCGCATTTGAAATGTTTTGCACCGGTTTTTTCAATGCCTGCGGCAGTGCCTGCGTCTGTGCCGATGGTGACTTCCGGTTTTTTCACAGCCAGAGCTTTGGCCACTGTGGCCGGTGCAATGCAAATCGCTCCCACAGGCTTGCCTGCATCTGTCATTTCTTTGAGAATCCTGGCCACTTCGGGATGGACACTTGCATCAGGCCCTTTGACGGCAAAATCGCTCAGGTTTTTGGCCGCGCCGAATCCTCCGGGCAGAATCAGGGCATCCATGTCTGCTGCCCGGACATCCTTGAGATTGCGTATTTTTCCTCTGGCAATCCTTGCGGATTCCATCAGCACATTCCGCTTTTCCTTTGTTGCCTCACCGGTGAGATGATTGACCGCCTGATGCTCCATATCCGGAGCCATGCAGATGGCTTCCGCTCCGGCTTTGTCCAGAAAAAGCAGTGTCAGCACGGATTCATGAATTTCCGCGCCGTCAAAAACACCGCATCCGGACAGCAGAACCCCCACTTTTTTTGACATGATTCATCCTCCTTGAAAATTTGGGATTTAATGCTCGCTCACGTCTGATGTTACGGGTTTATGTCCAAAGAAACTGGAATTATCAATAATTATCCCATTTACTGCGCAGATCGTCAAGAGATTTCTGCGCCTCACTTCCCTCCCGTATTTCCGTCTCCAAATATTCAGGGCTCAGACCGCCGGTCCCGGTTTTCTGTTTCCTGACAGAACTGTCCTGTTTTTCTTAAATCTGTATCAAAAGCCAGGCAGTCAGCAAACTGATCTGGGGGTATAATTCTAAGCGGCTTCGGCCAGCAGATGGCTGTCCGTTGGTATTCTGCTGAGAATCAATTTGTTCAAGGAAAGTTTTTTGCTTGCATTGTCAATATCAATACCTGTAACATTTCCATCTTTATCATAATCAAGCACAACTCCGGGACTGATCTCTCTGCTTTCGGCACTTGAGTTGTCAGATAAATCAATATACATTGAATCTGTATCAGGATAATAGGCTATTTTCATGGTTTGAATCCTCTGTCTGGAAAAGCGTTATGTATGGTTATTCTGTCTTCAAGAGTTATCACACGGAGAAAGCGTCCTTCAAGTTCATCTATGGGAGCCCAGTACCGAAAACGGTTTCCTTCCTGTGACTCAATTTTCACAGGATCTTCCAGCACCCGGATACACCACTCCTTGCGCAGATAAGTGCGTTTTCTCAGAACTTCATTCTCAAAATATTCTGTAAATTTGTATTCTTTCATAACATCAGATTGTCAGATTCTGCCGACATTTTTATGCCCTTCTGAAGTTGCTGAAATCGCTTTCTCCGAAATAAACCCGGAGGATTTTCGCTGCCCCTGTCCGGAATGAAAATACACAACGGCTTCCGCTTCAGATCAGAGACTCTGAACGGCCATCGGGAGTGCCAAACTGGAAGTTTGATACTGTTTTTATGAATAATTTCAGTTTTCCAAACTTTCAGTCCGGGCTCCGCCACGCTTACTTAACTGATGTTGCGCCGCAGACCGTTTTCCCCCTTTTTTTAAAGGGGGATTAAGGGGGATTTTCACGGACTGCGGACAAATCCCCCCCTTTGCAAAAGGGGGATTCCATGCCGATGGCGTAACATCAGTTACTTAACCTCCTTTTT
>CAZDIU010000066.1:0-19044 GCA_964505535.1 uncultured Desulfobacterales bacterium
GCTGGTGCAGGGGAATATGGATTTGGAAACCTTCAGAACTGTCGCGTCTGCTCTTCTTGAACCCTGTGCCATGCCCCGAAGAATCTGTTTTGCGGAAGAAATTCCGCGAACAGCCGCGGGAAAATATGACAGAAACGCGATTATAAAGGGGTTGGGGTTTAGGGTTTAGGGGTTGGGGATTGGGGTTTAGGGGTTGGGGATTGGGGATTGGGGATTGGGGAAAAGTGAAAACAGGCAAATTCTTAATCCCTGTTCCCTAACCCCTAATCCCCACTCAAAGGAGACCTATGCTTTGTCAGGGAATTATTTTTGATTTGGACGGAACCTTGCTGAACACCCTGTATGATCTGGGCAGTTCTGTGAACACGGTTCTTCGGCGTCACGGATTCCCGGTGCATGACATCAGTGATTACCGTTATTTTATCGGAAAGGGATTTGCCAGTCTGATTGCCCGTGCTTTGCCGGAAACAGAGCGGACAGAGGAGAATATCGCCCCCTGTCTTGCGGAATTTCAGGAAGAATATGAACACAACTGGAGGAAAAATTCCTTTCCCTATGAGGGCATTCCGGAACTGCTGACCTCTTTGGAGCAGAAGAACATAAAAATGGGCATTCTGTCCAACAAACAGGATGAATTCACACAGAAGTTTGTTCAGGAGTTTCTCCCCGCACATCGCTTTGCTGCTGTATTTGGACGCAGAGAGCATGTCCCCCCCAAGCCTGATCCGGCTGGTGCTCTGGAAATTGCCCGGATTTTCTGTCTGTCTCCCCCTGAAATTCTTTTTGTGGGTGACAGTGCCGTGGATATGCAGACTGCTGTCGCGGCAGGCATGTGTCCCGCAGGGGTTTCCTGGGGGTTCCGTTCTCCGGAGGAACTCATGCAGAGCGGATGCACACGGATCATTTCCCATCCTTCTGAACTGCTTTGTCTCCTTGACCTGTAAATCTGCTCCGGATTTTTTTCACGGCAAATCTGTTGACCTTGAGGGCAATACAGCATATACAAAAAGTGGTGCTGTCGGATTACGCTGTCGCTAATCCGACCTGCTGCTTTGTCAAGTTTGACTTTGTGAGTTCAACTGTTCATAAAAACCGGATTTTTTCGAAAAATCCGGTTTTTTCCAACTCACAGATTCAAGACTGACAAAGCACTACAGACTTTGTTTCTGAATTCAAAAAACAGAGAAAGAATATGTGGTATCATCTGAATCTTCGTCTGCGGATCTATCTTCTTCTGGCCGGACTGGTTCTGATCATGTTCAGCGGCGGTATGCTGACGGTATGGCATACCTTCCGGATGGAGAAACTCTTCACAGGAATCATTGAAAAAGATGTGGCTGCCCTGTGGATGGCCGAACAGATGGAAATGGCTTTGGTGAATCAGAAAGGCTTTGTTTCCTATTATTTTCTGGACAAAGATCCGGCCTGGCTGAGCCAACTGGGGGAATACCGGCAGTTTTTCAAAGAAAAGCTGGAAAAGGCCGAATCTTTTGCTGACACTCCCCAGCAGAAGGATGCTTTGGAGAAAATCAGGTCTGAATACCAGACCTATGTGGATACCAAAGACTTGGTTATCGCACATTATCAGAAGGGGGAAATGAAAGAAGGGGAAAATCTTCATCAGATTACCCGGAAACATTTTTTTCAGATCCTGAATCTGTGCGAACAGTACAGAAATATCTACCTGGAAAGGATGCGCCGGGCAGAGTCCCAAACCCGGGCTCAGGCAAAGGATATACGGCTGGCCGCCTCCACCGGCATTTTCACGGCCTTCTGTCTTTCTGTTCTCCTGGCCTTTGTGCTGATCCGGCATATTCTGGATCCGGTTCGCAGTCTGACCCGGGAAACTGTAAACCCGGAAAAAATTTTTTCTTCCGGAGGCAATGAAATTGCTGCTCTGAGTCAAAGCGTGAGAGGGCTGATCCGGGATGCTGGCCAGACTCAGGTGGAACTGCAGAAGAGCCGAAGGCATCTGATGCAGTCTGAAAAAATGGCCCTGATGGGAAAACTGGCCGCAGGCACGGCCCACAGCATCCGCAATCCCCTGACCTCGGTAAAGATGCGCCTGTTTTCCCTGAGACGATCTCTGGAACTCACAGATTTTCAGCGGGAGGATTTTGAGGTGATCTCCGAGGAAATCCGCCATATAGACACGATTGTCCAGAATTTTCTGGAATTCTCCCGTCCCCCGAAACTCAATATGCAGCCGGTCAGCCCCTCAGCAGTGGTGGACAATGCCATACAACTGCTGGAACACCGTCTGAAATCCTATGATGTGGCCGTAAAAGTCGAACGCAGCGGGATACTGCCGGAGATCAGCGGCGATCCGGATCAGTTGAAAGAGGTGCTGGTCAATCTCATGGTCAACGCGTGTGAGGCCATAGAAAAATCCGGAAACATCCTGATTCGGGAAAGTGTGGTTCCGGACAGGTCAGCAGTGCTGGAAATCAGCGATGACGGGCCGGGAATTGAGGACAGTATGCGGGAGAAAATCTTTCAGCCCTTTTTCACCTCAAAGGATGAGGGTACGGGGCTGGGACTGAGCATTGCCATGCGGATTGTTGAGGAACACAAAGGGACGCTGGATGTCCGATCCGAACCCGGCAAAGGCACGACATTCATCATCACCCTTCCCCTAAAGGAATCCTATGAGCACCATACTTATTATTGATGACGATGATCAGTTGCGGAAAAGTTTTGTCCGGCTGCTGAGTGAAGAGGGATACGATGTCAGAAATGCTGCTTCCGGGGAAAGCGGTTTGGAAGACATAAGGGAGTCAGTTCCGGATTTGGTGATCCTGGATATGCGCCTGCCCGGAATGACAGGAATGGAAGTGTTTGAGATCATCCATAAAATGGATCCGCGACTGCCGGTTATCATCATGACAGCTTTCGGCACAACCGAAACCGCGATTGAAGCGACCAAGCAGGGGGCATTTGATTATATTCTCAAGCCCTTTGACATCCCGGAAATGCTCTCTGTCATCACCAAGGCACTCGAATCAGGGCGTTTCATGCGTTCCCCTGTGAAAATGAATCCGGCCTCGGGCAGGGTGTTTCAGGAGGCCCTCATTGGCCGCAGTGAACCTATGCAGGAGGTATACAAGGCCATCGGGCGGGTTTCTCCCACAGACGCGACCGTGCTGATCCGGGGTGAATCCGGAACAGGAAAGGAACTGGTGGCCCGTGCGATTTACCAGCACAGCAGCCGTTCCCAGAAACCCTTTCTGGCCATCAACTGTGTGGCCATTCCGGAAACCCTTCTGGAAAGCGAACTGTTCGGATATGAAAAAGGAGCGTTCACAGGAGCGGTTCACCGCCGCATCGGGAAAATGGAACAGGCTCACGGCGGCACGGTCTTTCTGGATGAAATCGGTGATATGCCCATGAGTCTGCAGGCCAAGATTCTCCGTCTCATTCAGGAAAAGAGCATTGAGCGGCTGGGAGGCAGGGAACCCATTCCCACGGATGTCCGCATCATTGCTGCCACCAACCGGAACCTGGAAACAGCCATTTCCGAAGGCCGTTTCCGGGAAGATCTGTATTACCGGCTCAAGGTGGTCACCATCTGGCTGCCGCCCCTTCGCGAACGCATGACAGATATTCCGCTGCTGGCAGATTATTTTCTCGCCCGTTTCACGGCTGAGGAAAAATCCGGTAATCCGGGGATCACAAAGGCTGCAAGGGATCGGCTGGCCGCGTATGACTGGCCAGGGAATGTCCGGGAGCTTTCCAATGTCATCCGAAAGGTGCTGATCTTTAACCGGGGCGCTCCCATTCTGCCTGAGGAAATTGTGCAGGCTCTGTCTGAAAAAGGGCAGCGGAAAGATGATGACAAAAAGCCGGATGATGCGCTGCTGCAGTTTATCCGCCGGGAACTGACAGCCGAGCATGGGGAAAACCTGTTTGATTCCTGCATGGACCGTTTTGCCGGGCTTCTTATCAAAGAGGCTCTGAGCATCAGTGGCGGCAACCGGAGCCGTGCGGCAAAGCTGCTGGGGCTTTCCCGTCCCACCCTGCATTCCAAAATCGAAAAATACGACATCAGGATGGAAACCTCTGTGAAATAAACAAAAGGGGTCAGGTTTGAGGTGTCAGGTGTCAGGTGTCAGGTTTGAGGTGTCAGGTGTCAGGTTTCAGGTGTCAGGGAATAAATATTGAACACCGAACACCGAACACCGAACACTGAACACTGAACACCGAACGTTGATCCCTAAACCCTTACAGATACCAACGATGAGCAAAACAAAAGAAAAAATCCGGATTCTGGCTGTGGATGACAGCAAAGAGGCCCTGGAAATCATCCAGCGCCAGCTCAGCAGTGCGGGCTATGAGGTGCGCACAGCCTCTGGAGTTGAAGAGGCTGTGGCTGTGCTGGAATTCAGCAAGGTGGATATGGTCATCACAGACATCAAGATGCCGAAATTTGACGGTTTTGATCTGCTCCGCTATATCCGGGAAAATGTCAGCGACACGGAAGTGATGATGGTGACAGCGTATCCGCGCATTGAGGGCGCAGTCCAGTCCATCCGGGACGGAGCCGAGGATTATCTGGTCAAACCCTTTACAGAAGAGGAACTGCTGGCTGCTGTGGCACAGATGAAGGAAAAAATCATCCGGCGCCGCACTGTGCATTCTGAAATCCGGCCCCTCAAATCCTGCGGCATTATCGGGCAGTCTCCGGCCATCCGCAAAGTTTTTGCCCTCATTGACAAGGCTGCGTCCACCCTGGCCAATGTGCTGATTTCCGGGGAAAGCGGAACCGGAAAGGAACTGGTCGCGCGGGCCATCCACTATGGCAGTGAACGGGCACAGGCTCCGTTTGTTTCTGTCAACTGCACAGCCATTCCAGACACCCTGCTGGAAAGTGAGCTTTTCGGTCATGTGAAAGGCGCGTTTACCGGAGCCGGAGACAGCCGGGCAGGCTATTTTCAGATAGCGGATCGGGGAACCATTTTTCTGGATGAAATCGGGGATGCCAGTCTGAACATGCAGGGCAAACTGCTTCGGGTGATTCAGAGCAAAGAAATCAACATGGTCGGTTCCAGCCGGGTGCGCCGGGTGGACACGCGGATTATCACAGCCACGCACAAGGATTTGGCTGCGATGGTGCGCAAAGGCCAGTTCCGGGAGGATCTCTGGTACCGTCTCAATGTCATTGAGGTGTATATTCCCCCTCTGCGGGAAAGGCGGGAGGATATTCTGTATCTGACAAGCTGGTTTGCCCAGAAATATGCCAGGGAAATGGGCCGGGAAATTCCAACCTTTTCAGACAATGCCCTGCAGGCGCTGAAGAATTTCAACTGGCCCGGAAATGTGCGGGAACTGGAAAATCTGATCCAGCGTCTGGTGGTGGTGACAGACACCCCTGAAATAGATGTGAGCGATCTTCCGGAATCCATGCGTTTTACCGTGTGCGCAGAAAAAGGCACAGCCCGCACCCTGGCCGAAGTGGAGGCCGAACATATTCTCAATGTCATCGCCAGCGTGGGCGGAAACAAATCCCGTGCTGCGGAAATCCTCGGCATTGACCGGAAAACCCTGCGCCAGAAACTGATGAAGGCTGAAAAAATAATTGTCACTGATTTAATTTCTTGACATATAATTTTTTTTCTATAATTCACTGATGTTACGCTCTCCCGTCATACCGGCGAAAGCCGGTATCCAGAACTGTTTGAAAATACTGGATTCCGGCTTAGGCCGGAATGACGGTCAGAGAGAATAACTCTCTGATTTTTGAAAGCGCAGCGTAACATCAGTAATTCATAAATTATACATTTGAAACAGATTATGATTCAATTTTGGTTTTTTGCGATACGGAAATTGAACACAGGTCAGATGTGGCAACGCAGAAATTTCGGCTGAGTTGGCAATGCTTTTGTTTTAACCTTAACCAAGTTTTTTTAAGGAGATGTTGATTGACTGGCAAACATGCGGTATTGGGTATGGCAATGGCAGTGGTGATGTACGTTCCGGCTTTTCCTGCTTATGCGAAGTTGATTAAGGATTCGTACTGGTTCCCTGTTGAAAATATTAGGAGTTATACAGTTGAATTTTGATGATTTTGCAAAAATCCGGAATTTGATTGTATGCGTCATTCCGGCGAAAGCCGGAATCCAGTCTTTTCAGCATGTTCGGGACTTCGGGTTTCGCCGGAGTGAGGGATTTCTGATTTTTTGCCGGCTCATCAATTTTTAATCTCCTGATTTTTATGGAATCGAATGTTGTACCGCATAAAATCAGTTCTTTAAAAATCAGACACTTGAAAAACTAACTGCGTAACTTCTAATCGATTTGGTATTAAACAAAACAAAGGAGAAAAAATCATGAAAAAAGTCATATTTGCTGTTCTTGCATTGTTTATATGTGTTGCGCCTGAAAATTATGTGAAAGCCGGAGACTGCGTGCAGGAATGTGTTCAGGTGGATGACAGTCTGCAACTGAAAATTCCCTGTGCCGTATATGAAGGGAACAACTATTCTTTCACACTTGACCATTATTCCAATCCGGATGATCCGGCAGGTATGTACTGGAAGATGAACAGAAGTTCTTTCACAAAAATTTCTCCCCACTGGAAACCCACCCCGGTCGGGGATTATCCGACTTATGATTATGAAAACGGAATTCTCACCATTCCGCGGGTTGACACACCGGAACAGGCCGGCATGTTTCAGGATGCGAAAATGCAATTAACCCAGGAGGGAAACTGGCTTCTGACAGATCTCAAAACAGCCGGAACATACCCGTTTTATTCTCCTGCGATAGAGAAAGTTGATCTGACTGTCACAGAAACTTTTCCTGTTCAGGTTTTTCTGAAAGTAAGCGGTTTTCTCCCATTCAGCGGTCAGTTTTTGGGGAAAATCCCCCAGTGGCTGAAAGGCAATGTCTTCGAAATTTTCATCTATGGTGAAAACATTGCCCCCGGTGGCGGTCTTCCCACGGCTGTCGTATTTGAAAGAGTCATTCCCCTGTCTGTGTACGGTCTGAGTGCGGGAACCTATGAATACAGTCTGAACGGCGGGTGCACAATGATCTCCGGTGCCGGCTGCATTCCCGAAACATTTACCGGCACATTTGTACTGACACGGGACAACAGGCTGTAACGCACCTGAATGTGCCCTGTAAAAACTTGTTGACTTTTCAAAAACAGAATGATAAAAGAGAAAGTCCGGTGCAGGGAGGGATGGCCGAGTGGTTTAAGGCGGCGGTCTTGAAAACCGTTGAGTGTCAAAGCTCCGTGGGTTCGAATCCTACTCCCTCCGCCAAAAACACATTTATTAAGATTCACGGAGAGATGGCCGAGTAGGCTGAAGGCGCTCGCCTGCTAAGCGAGTATAGGGTCAAAAGCTCTATCCAGGGTTCGAATCCCTGTCTCTCCGCCATTTTTGAAATCAAGCCGTTTCGGTCAGTGCAGCCGGGACGGCTTTTTTTTATAGCTTCGGCTGACTTTTCTCTCATAAATCTGGAAATTTTTTGTCAAGAACCGTCTGAGAGCCGTCTTGACAACGGCTGTGAAAATATGTACATTTTTTCACATATGGCAAAAAGACCGTCACACAGGGAAATTCTTGGCAAACTGAGAGTCGCAAAAAAAGCTGTGGAGGAAAACAGGGTTTCTGTTGTAACCGGCACCCAGGACGCTCTTATCTTTGATGCCATTGATCTGGGGTATGACATAGAAACTGAACTGATTCCAATTCTTTTGACACTGCTGGATCAAACTGAGCCGGAGCATTATGCAGGCAGCAGACCACCGCAGAAATCGTACAAAGGGGAAATCACCGGTCTGGAGATTTTCCCGTTCAAAATGAAGACAGATCGTTTTGACTGTGAAATTTACTATAAATTTGCCATGTTTCATGGCGATGTGTGGCTGATTTCCCTGCACAGAGACAGATAACAGCAGGAGGAGGGAAAACCATGAGCACTTTCAGGAATGACTGTCCGAACGGTCATGGCAAGATGGTGATGAAAAAAATGATAAATACGGCAAACTTCAGAGGCGAATCTGTAAGGTATGAAAAAGAATGTTATGTCTGCCCGGTGTGCGGACTCACGGCCTGCACGGTTGAGCAGGCCGCTGCCATCCAAAAGGCCATCCTGAATGCGTACAGGATGAGCAGATCCGGAGATGAACTTTTGCCCGCGGCAGCATAACTGCCAAAGAAAACAGGATGCTTCATTTCGGAAGATCGGAAGAAGTCACGGACAGACAATTTGAGGAGGAAAATATGAATCCGTATCCTGTGAGAAAAGATATGAAAAAAGATGTCATGCGTCAGGACAGCAAGGTGGAGGTTCTGAACCCGGTTCAGGACAGAAATTCCTTTGTCAGTTTCAGCTATTCTTACAAATCCATGTCCTTTGCTGATGGGAAAACCCATATCCGATCCAGAAAAGAAACGTTCCGGGATGGAAAATTTGAATCCGAGGAATTTGAGGGAACAGCAGAAGGGGAGTTCCACGCCAGAGCCGCAGAACAGATGGAAAAGACTTTCCGCAGGCAGATTTCCACTTTATTCCGTCCGTTTTCCTTTTTTCTGCCGTTTTCACCCGAGGACGACAAAGAGGATTGAAACTGCAGGAAATCTGAAGAGAGCAGGAAGCATGTTACAGAAATAAATTCATGCAGTGCGGACAGGATGAATAAGCAGCCGTGCCACTGACCCTGCTGTTACCATCCCCTCTGCCTTATGTCAATAAAACGGAGTTTCATTATCATGCGAATTTCTGTCATACTGGCCCATCCCGACAGCCAAAGTTTCAACCACGCGATTTCTCAGGCAGTCACTGAAGCATTGACACTGCACGGACATCAGGTGATTTTGCATGACCTGTATGCCGAAAAATT
The DNA here is from genome assembly GCA_964505535.1 of uncultured Desulfobacterales bacterium. Taxonomy (GTDB): domain Bacteria; phylum Desulfobacterota; class Desulfobacteria; order Desulfobacterales; family Desulfococcaceae; genus JAABRU01. Next base: position 8,852 of record CAZDIU010000066.1, read on the forward strand.
CGATCCCGTTCTTCCGATGGAGGAAATTCCAAAAGCAGCAAAACTTTCTCAGGAGATCGACCTGCATTGCCGGGAAATATCCCTTGCAGATGGAATTGTCATCATCCATCCCAACTGGTGGGGACAGCCGCCCGCAATTCTGAAAGGCTGGATAGATCGCATTGTCCGTCCGGGCATTGCCTATGCGTTTATGGAAGGTGATCAGGGCGAAGGCATTCCCATCGGCTTATGGAAAGGGAAAACCGCTCTTGTGTTCAATACGTCCAACACACCGGCTGAACGCGAAGCCAAAGTGTTTGGCGATCCGCTGGAAACGCTGTGGAAGAATTGCATCTTTGGTCTTTGCGGGATTGAGGATGTGTATCGTGAAATGTTCAGCATGGTTGTCACCAGCACACTGGAACAGCGGCAGGCATGGCTCAGACAGGTGCAGGAGATTGTCAGGCAGTATTTTCCGGCAGAACAGCGTGTCTGACACCGGTCTGCTGTTGATTTGGCGATTTGTTCCCCGGTGACAGGCGTTTTCAGTTTTCATCTTCTGATCTGATGGTATACCGATTCCCCATTGAAAAGGTACCTGGAGGCAGACAAAAAGAGGTTTTCGTGTATTTAAAAAACCGGATTTTTTTTGAAAAATCCGGTTTTTCTGAGGAACATGCAGAAGATATTGCAATACTTTCAATGGCGATTTGGTATCAGGCAGTATCGTCATACCGGCAAAAATCCTTCAATGCCATCGTTATATCCTCATTTCCCCTTCCCGCAACTCCCGTGTTTTAAGCTGTACTGGAATATTGGACTTTTTTTAAGAAAACAGGATAATAGGATAAATATTTTCCCACACAGTGCTTGAAAAATGAAAAAATAATCAGTATAGTCTCTGTTCTCATTTTCAGAGACAGGCGGGAGCGGTTCCCGGTTCACAAAGAGACTTCCGGGCGGGTTCCCGCAATTTTTTTGTCTGGTTCCGCGTATGTCTTCCGCAGCGCAGTGCCCGGCAATACAAGGAGAAAAGAAATATGTGTCGTCTGTTTGCAATCACCAGCAAAGAACCCCTGTCTCCCATGACTGCCATAGAGGCCCTGGATGTCATGCGCGAAGGCCATGACGGTTCGGGTGTGGGGCTGTTTCTGCGGGATCTGGGCGGGCCTTTTGAGGAGATGAAGGATGCGCCCATTCTTTCCGGCATTTTCACAGAAGACGGTCTCAAGCGTCTGGACAGTTTTATGATGAACCGGGGATTCATGACCAAATACAAACTGAGCATCAAAGTGCCAAAGGCTCCGCCGCCCGGCGTTCCCAAGCGGGATGTGTATCTGATCCGGGCATATGAATATCCCGAAGACTGGGATTCTCTCTCTGAACCGGAAAAACTCGGCAGACTGGTGCATCTGCGTCTGAAACTCCGGCATATGGGGGAGGAAAAGGAGGACATGATTGTTTTCTCCTTCTGGCCGGATGTGATTATGCTCAAGGAAATCGGGGATCCGCTGCGCGTGGCCAATCATCTGAAGCTGGATCGGAAGGAACTCAAGGCCCGCATCATCATGGCCCAGGGACGGCAGAACACCAATTACGCGATCAATCTGTATGCGTGCCATCCCTTTTTTCTGCAGGGATATTCCACCATGACCAACGGCGAAAACACGGCCTTTGTTCCCATCAGGGAATATCTGAGTTCACGGGGCTTTGAGGGATACTCCGGATACCAGTCTGATTCCGAGGTTTTCACCCATATTCTGCATTACACCCTGACTTCCCTCAAACTCGGGCTGGAGGGATACAAGCATGTCATTACCCCTCTGCAGAATGAGGACATTGAAAAACATCCGGATGCCGTGCTGCTCAAGGCTTTGAAACAGAGCTGCCGCAGAATGATCATTGACGGGCCCAACTGCGTGATCGGTTCCCTGTCCGATCACAGTCTGTTCATGGTGCAGGACAGAAAAAAACTCCGTCCCGGTGTGGTGGGCGGAAAACCCGGAGTGTTTGCTTTTTCCTCTGAAGTCTGCGGTCTGGATGCCACCATTCCTGACCGGGACAAAACCAAAGACTTTCAACCCATGTATCTGGACACCGCTATTGTGAGTCCGGATCGTCAGGAGGTTCGCATATGCCGTCAGACAGACCCATTGGCCCTTGCACACTGAGCATAAAGGATCTGCCCTGGCAGATTCTCTGGCACAAAGACCGGTGCTCCCTGTGCGGAAGCTGCACCGCGGTATGTCCGGTGCAGGCCATTGAACTGGGGGTGTTCCGCAAGCGCCATGTCAAAGCATCCGTGGATCTGAGCCGCAGTTCTTCCACAGACTATGAAATTTTTTACGGCATCCGGCAGAAAACCGATCCTGCCCATGCCTGCATCGGGTGCGCGATGTGCAATATGGTCTGCCCCAATGACTGCATCATTCCCGCAAAAACAGATGAGGCGGACAAACTCAGATTTCACATCAATCAGGGCGGACAGGCCCGGAACCGGGGCGGCCGGCGCAATGATCGGGAAAGCCTGCTGGATCGGATCAAATTCATCCGCATTTCCATGCTCACAGACCCCGCGCTGGATGCGGGACGCCATGAATTTGATATTCGCACCCTGCTGGGCAGGGTTTTGCCGCCTGAGGAAAACCTGAAATTTCTGCGGGAAAACGGCTGGGTTCCGCCTGTTCGGGAGATTTATCCCCTGATCATCGGAGCCATGTCCTTTGGCGCGCTTTCTCCGAATATGTGGGAAGGGCTGCAGATGGGGGTGGCCTACCTGAATGAGGAACTGGGCATGCCGGTCCGCATGTGCACAGGTGAGGGCGGATGTCCGCCCAGACTTCTGCGGAGCCGTTTTCTCAAATACGTGATTCTGCAGATCGCGAGCGGGTATTTCGGATGGGATGAAATCATTCACGCGATTCCGGAAATGAAGGTGGATCCCTGCGCGGTGGAGATCAAGTACGGTCAGGGGGCAAAACCCGGAGACGGGGGCCTGCTCATGTGGTACAAGGTCAATGAACTCATCGCGGCAATCCGGGGTGTGCCAAAGGGCGTAAGTCTGCCCAGCCCCCCGACGCATCAGACCAAATATTCCATTGAGGAGGCGGTCGCGAAGATGACCCAGTCCATGTACATGGCCTGGGGATTCCGGGTTCCGGTTTATCCCAAAATTTCTGCCAGTTCCACCTCTCTGGCTGTTCTCAACAATCTGACCCGCAATCCCTATGCAGGCGGGCTGCTCATTGACGGCGAGGACGGCGGAACCGGTGCTGCCTACAATGTGTCCATGAACCATATGGGCTATCCCATTGCCAGCAATCTGCGGGACTGTTACCTGAATCTGGTGAAGCTGGGAAAACAGAATGAACTTCCCCTGTTCGCGGGCGGAGGCATCGGAAAGAACGGGAATCTGGCAGCCAACGCGGCTGCTCTGATCATGCTGGGCGCGAGCGGCGTGGTGACAGGCAAATATGTCATGCAGGCTGCTGCCGGCTGTCTGGGATCGGAAGGGGATCGGTGCAATATCTGCAATATCGGGCAGTGTCCCAAAGGCATCACCTCACAGGATCCGAGGCTGTACCGGCGTCTGGACCCGGAACTGGTCGCACAGCGGGTTGTGGATTTCTACCTGAGCTTTGACACAGAACTCAGGAAAATTTTCGCACCTCTGGGACGTTCCACTTCTCTGCCCATTGGCATGTCTGACGCGCTGGGCATCAATGAAAAGGATGTCGCGGAGCGGCTGTCCATACAGTATGTTGTGTAAGACAGGGGCTGGGGATTGGGGTCTTGGGGATTAGGGACTGGGGAACAGGGGGCAGGGATTGGGGTCTGATTTATTTATACTCCTGAATCCTGAACGTCCCCTGTCCTCTGTTCCCTAACCCCTGTCCCCTACCCCCTATCCCCTGACTTTCGGAGAAAAGAATGAATACAGATCAGTATCATAAAATATCAGGAAAAAAAGACGATGTTCGCATTGAATCCCGCGTGCTGGAGGAGCAGATTCAGGATGCGGTCGCGCAGGGGCATCGCTGTCTGGAGATAGACGCATTCGGTCAGCACGGCATTGGCGGTCGGCTGTGGAAAGCCGGAAATGAAAATGTGCATGTGAAAATCACAGGCCCGGCCGGTCAGCGGGTCGGGGCCATGGGCTTTGCCAACACCTTTATTGAACTCATGCGGCCCGCGTCAGATGATGTGGGCTGGCTCAATGCAGGAGCGCAGATTGTGGTGCATGGCAATGCGGCCAACGGGTGCTGCAATGCCATGGCCCAGGGCAAGGTGTATGTGGCCGGAAACATCGGGGCCAGAGGCATGACCATGACCAAGCAGAACCCCCGGTTTGAGCCACCGGAATTGTGGGTTCTGGGCAGTGTGGGGGATTATTTCGGCGAATTCATGGCCGGAGGCATTGCGGTGATCTGCGGTCACAATCCCCAGTCTGCGGACAATGTGCTGGGATACCGGCCTCTGGTGGGCATGGTGGGCGGAAAAGTCTTTTTCCGGGGGCCGCACAAAGGCTACAGCCATACGGATGCCAAACAGGTTCCCCTTTCTGATGAGGACTGGAAATGGCTGCACCAGAACCTCAAGATTTTTCTGGAGCATATTCACAAAAATGAACTGCTGGAAACTCTGTCTGACCGGGAACAGTGGCAGATGCTGGCCGCGCGCACACCCCAGGAAAGGCTGGTGAAAAAAAGCCGGCCCATGCACTCGTTCCGGGAGGAAGTCTGGGACAGGGAACTGGGCAGAGGCGGACTGATCGGCGATTTGACCAGTCTGGATCGCAGTCCCATTCCCCTGATTCCCACCGGAGAGCTGCGGCGCTTTGTGCCGGTATGGGAGAACCGGAAATATGCGGCTCCGTGTGAGGCCATCTGTCCGTCCGGCATTCCGGTGCAGGAACGGTGGCGTCTGATTCGCGAAGGACGCATGGATGAGGCTGTGGATATGGCCCTGTCCTATACCCCGTTTCCCGCAACGGTCTGCGGGTATCTCTGTCCCAATCTCTGTATGCAGGGATGCACCCGAACCAGTCAACTGATGCCTGCCGTGAATGTGAAAAAACTCGGACAGGCCAGTGCAAATGCCGGGATTCCTGAACTTCCCCCTTTGAGCGGAAAAAAGATAGCCATTATCGGCGGAGGCCCGGCAGGCATTTCCACAGCCTGGCAACTGCGTCAGAAAGGCCATGAGGCTGTGGTCTATGACACCAACAAAGAGATTGGCGGCAAGATCAGCGCAGTGATTCCGGAAACCCGGATTCCCAAAGAGGTGCTGGGCAAAGAACTGGAACGCATCCGCAAAGTCCTGCCCCATGTGCATCTGCACCAGGATTTGAAAAAACAGGAACTGGAACGGCTGCGCGAAGACTATGATTTTCTGGTCATTGCCACAGGCGCGCAGAAACCCAGAACCCTGCCGGTTCCGGGAAAAGAACGCCTGATCACTGCTTTGGATTTTCTCACAAAAGCCAAAACAGACAGTTTTGCTCCGGGAAAAAAGGTGGTCATCATCGGCGCGGGAAACGTGGGCTGTGATGTGGCAACTGAGGCGCATCGTCTGGGAGCGGAAGACATCACAATGATTGACATTCAGAAACCTCTGGCATTCGGCAAGGAAAAAGAGGATGCGGAGGCTGTGGGCGCAAAATTCAGATGGCCCTGTTTCACCAAAGAAATCACAGCAGAAGGTGTTGTGCTGGCTGATGGCGAACTGATTCCCGCGGATACGGTGCTCATTTCCATCGGGGATGCGCCGGATGTGGAATTTCTGCCTGAGACTGTGCGCACCGAACGGGGCTATGTCACGGTCAATGAATACAGCCAGACCACAGACAGCAAAATCTTTGCCATCGGCGACATTGTCAAGCCCGGACTGATTACGGATGCCATCGGTTCAGGCAGAAGAGCAGCAGCAGCCATTGCGGATATTCTGGAGGGAAAACGTCCCGCTGGCGACACCCGGCGCATGATGATTGACAAGAGCCGGGTGACTCTGGCCTATTTTGATCCCAGAATCACGAGTTTTGAGGACACAGACACCTGCGGAACCCAGTGTGCATCCTGCGGAACCTGCCGGGACTGCGGCATGTGTGTGACCATCTGCCCCCAGGCCGCGATCAGTCGCAAAGAAGGCGGAGAAGCGGGATTTGAATATGCGGTCAGTGAAAACCGGTGCATCGGGTGCGGTTTCTGCGCTGCGGCCTGCCCCTGCGGCATCTGGTATCTGAGGGAAAACACACCGCTGGTGTGATGTTTTTCCTTTTCAGACAGCCTCCCCCCTTTTTCAAACAGGGACTGAGCGGACTGTCAAATAAATTCTTTGCATTTGTTTTCAGGTGTCAGGTTTCGGGTGTCAGGGAACAGACACTGAAACCTGAACACTGAAACCGGCCTGTCAGAAATTTTCAAATCTTTGCATGGGAAAGAACTTTCCTGACAGTCCGCTGGGAGGGATTTCTCAGACAGGTTCATAAAAATCCCCTCCTGCCCCTTTGCAAAAGGGGGAGAATGATTTCAAAATAATTCCCCACCTCTTGCGGGACAATGCTGTTGCCTTAAGACTCCCCTCCCGCAGGGGGAGGGGAATTTTTTGCTTAATTCAACAGCATTGCCCTCAAGGGAGGGGAGTCTTCCCGGTTTTCAGGAGAGCATATGCTTTTTGGAGGATTGCAGAAAAATTCTTTTATTGACTATCCCGGAAAAATAAGCTGTGTGCTGTTCTGTCAGGGATGCAATTTCAGATGCCCCTACTGCCACAATCCGGGGCTGATTCATATGAAAAAAAGTCCGGATACAGATGAACCTGAACTGGATGAAGAAGACATATACGATTTTCTCCTCTCTCACAGGGAATTTCTGGACGGGGTGGTCATTTCCGGCGGAGAACCCACTTTGCACCGGGACCTGGCTGAACTCTGCGAAAAGGTGAAGGAAATGGGGTATCCGGTCAAACTGGATACCAACGGAAGCCGTCCGGAGGTGCTGGCATCTCTGATGGAAAAAAATCTGGTGGATTATCTGGCAATGGACATCAAAACCCATCCCATGCACTATTCCCCCCTGATTTGGGAAAACAGCAGACCGGAAAGCATTTTTTCCAGCATCCGGCTGATAATGGAATCCGGGCTGCCTTATGAATTCAGAACCACCTGTGTCCGGCCTTTCATCAATGCGGAAACGCTCAGCACCATCTGCCGCCTGATTCAGGGGGCAGAACTGTATGTTATTCAGCAGTTTCATGTAAACGGGATTCTGCACCCGGAATTTTTCAGGGAAAAAAACCGTGTGTTCACTGACCCGGACCTGCAGGGCTTCAGGGATATTGCAGCTCAATGGATTCAGAACTGCATTGTGCGGTGAACCCAAAAGAAAATCCGATTTTTTGGGGAAGGGAAATCTCTTAAAATACCGGATGGTTCAGATGTCAGGGAATAAGGATGCTGAACACTGAACCCTTGCCTTCCGGTACATCAGCAATTTCCCAAATCCCTTACTGGTCCCCGGTTTTGCCCTGTGTCTTTCCAATGTTCTGAAACTCCATGCCCAGATCCATGGCAGCCTTCACCCCCATAAGTTCCAGCAGGCTCATGGCATTGGAATGGCTGTTGCCGCCCTGCCCCATCTGAACGGTTGGCACAAGCTGGGCCTGGGACATGTACTGATATTTGGCTGTTTCCACCTCTTTCCATGCCTGCAGTTTTTTCTCAAACACCAGTTGGGGATCCAAAGCATTTTCCGCTGCCTTGGCACGGGCCTGGGCCATGACCATCAGCCCTTCTGCCTCTTTTTTCTGCATTTCCAAAGTCTGTTCCTGTTTCAGTGTTCTCTGCCTTGCAACTTCCACCTCCCGTTTGGCATTGATCTCTGCCACAGCCTTTTCCTTTTCCGCCTGAATTTCGGCCTGCAGTTTTTCTTTTTCCGCTCCGGCCCTTGCCTCTGCAATGGCCTTTTCTCCCAGAGCTGCTGCTGTTTTGGCCTCCTGCTGGGCTTTTTTCAGATTCTGCCGTGCCAGAGCCTCATCTGCGGCTGCCTGCTTTTGCGCTGCCAGACGCTCGTCCACCCGCTGTTCATAATTGACTTCCTCAATGGAAGCGGAAATCACCGCGATATTGTAATCTGCCAGAGAGTTTTTGGTGCGGATGTAAGCGCCTTTGTCATCCTTGCGCTTGACCACCAGCACCCGCTGGCGCCGCCCCAGGGTTTCCTTTCCCCGTGCATCCGGTTCGCTGAACAGGTTCTCTTCCGGAGACACCGGCACATATTCTGTCACCTGATCCACCACAAACATGCCGTTGCGGATCTGATCGTCAAAATCCAGAGACATCTGACCGGAACCGCCGGAATAATGCTCTTCCACCGACATGGTGCGCGCGGATGCCTTGACCGCCTCTTTGACCATTCTTTCCAGGAGATTGGAGGCAAGGGAATCCTGACTGCCAAACTCCCGGTGAATCTTGATCATGTCCTGATCTCCGGTGGGCATGCGGAAACGGGCCACGCCTTTGGCCTGTCCGATGGAGGTATCCAGAAAACGCACACTGATCTCATCCAGGAGAGAGGCGGCTGTTGCCCCTTTTTCTCCGGTAAAGTTGACGGCTATGACCTTTTTGTAGGTATGGGGCTTGCCGAAAAAGCGCAGATAAGGCCCCGGTTCTGTGATGACACGCAGATTTCCTGTAAGGGACTGCAGCACAATGGTGCTGTCCGCATCATTGGAATCCACAACCTGAAAAAGCAGAAAAATAAGTGCCAGAATGCCGATGCCGAAAACAAGCACTTTGGCAAAAAATTTTCCAGCGCCCGTGCCGATGTTTTTCAGGGGACTGTCTGCCATGTTTGCCTCCTTTCTGAAAAAAAGTTTGGGAACAGGATTATGCAGAAATGTTTTTTTTCTGCCACAAAGACGCAAAGACACAAAGTTTCACAAAGAAAAGGTATTCAAAAAACCGGATTTTTCCGAAAAATCCGGTTTTTCTGAAAGCCCCATGCCCGAAAACTGCCCCCGTCATTCCGGCAAAAGCCGGAATCCGGTATATTCCGGTCTCTGGTGAGTTCTGTTTGACATCCGGATTTTGAGTTTCACCGGAATGGACAGAAAAAACAGGATATGTTCATATCTTATCCAACTCCGACTGAATCTCCCGCAGCATTTCATTTACGGCATCCCGATGTTCCGGAGGAACTTCCAGCACGGAAATTTTTCTCCGGATAATGGCCTCCACCAGTTCGTCAGGGGTCATCCTGCAGGCATTCTCCAGCCGTTTCTGTTCCCGGTACCAGCGCACCATGTAAACAATGGCTCCGACAGCTATCAGGATGGTGAGAACTCTGATCATAGGCTCCTCATTTTTGGGGATTGGGTCAAATCATCTGCTTCTGAAATCCCATCTGCAAAGGATGGGGATTTTTGTGCCTTGTCACGCGACCTGATCCGCTGGCCTTTTTTGCATATCTTTGTGGCCAAAATACTCCTGCCGGGCAGATTTCCTGTCCGGCATCCGCAGATGCACTTCTCCTTCACATATCCGCCTTGAAAAAATCTTCCGGTTTGGTCACCATCCGGTATTCCGGATACGCGGGCTGGGGTCTGGGCGCACGGTATTTCGGTTCTGTCCCCTGCTTGAAACATTCCCGGATCACATTCACAGAATCGGAATGGGCCAGCATTCCGGTGGATGCGTCAATCTGAGTGACTACCACGCCTTCCGCACTTTCCGGAAATTCCTGCACCGGTGTCCCGTCCAGAAGTCTTTCCATAAACCCCAGCCAGATGGGAATCGCGGCCTGTGATCCGGTTTCGCCTTTTCCCAGGGAACGCTCAATGTCAAATCCCACCCAGGTTCCTGTGATATATTCGGGAGTGTATCCGATAAACCAGGCATCCCGGAAATCATTGGTTGTGCCGGTTTTTCCCGCGACCGGCCGGTTCAGCTTCTTTACCCTGACACCGGTTCCGTTTTCCACCACGCTGCGCAGCAGGCTGGTCATGATAAAGGCTGTGGCCGGTTCAATCACCTGCGCGGGAACTGAAGATTCTGTGATTTCATTTCCGAAACGATCCGTTATTTTTGTGATAAACACCGGCCGGATCAGTTGGCCCTGATTGGCAAAAACTGAATAGGCCTGCACCATCTCCAGCAGGGTAACCCCTGAAGATCCCAGTGCAAGGGAAAGCCCTTTGTCAAGATGAGAGGTGATGCC
>CAZDIU010000067.1:0-18905 GCA_964505535.1 uncultured Desulfobacterales bacterium
GTGCATTTTTTGTCAGATTCAATGCACGCGAGTATATACGTGCCTGTTTTTTTGAAAGATCTTTCATGCTTAAGGCAATATTTTCTTCATTGCCGCACAGGAATCTGCTGAATGACGGAATCCCGATCCCGGAAAGTTCGGATGCAAAGGAAAGGGAATGTTTGCGGGTTTCGATCATCAGTGACAGAAGATACCAGAAGAAAAGCATCTTAAATCTTGTTTTCACACAGATTTTATTGAGGACTGCGTCCCTGAAAAAATGGAATCTCATCAGTTTTTCTCCTTTGTATTTTTGAATTTTTTAAAACACATTTACCAAAATACAATGCAAATGTAAAGAAAAATATTTTGATTACCGGCTCTTACGGTCAGCAAATCAGACAAACCCTTATCTGACAGGGCTTCACAGCGATATGATCAATTTTGGGGAAAACTTTAAGTATTATTATTGAGCGAATAATTCATAGAGAATCAATAACATGTGGCAAAGCATTGACTATGAGTCTTTCAAAATGGGGAAGATCTATCGGTACAGGAATATTAGGAGGGCTTATTGTTATGGGAATGACATTATTATTAATTATTCCTGGTATTATCTGGTCTGGATATTATGTTTTTATTTTCTATGTTGTAGCCTTACGAGAGATAAGCGGCAAACATGCGTTGGATTATAGCAAAGAACTGGTCAAAGGACAATGGTGGAGAGTTTGCGGTGTACTTTTAATTATTAATATTCTCGGCTTATTATCAGGACTTGCATTAGCATCACCAAACTTTTTTCTGCCAGAAAATATTACTGAAAATTTTATTTTTTCGATTATTACGGATACATTAACAGATGTTATCGGAGCATTGTTTACAGTTATGTCTATTGTGTTTTTTTTAAACAGTGATTATCAGAAATATGGTGATAAAAATATGTTGAGTGATTCAATTCAGTATAATCAGGAAATTCAAGTATGAAGAAATATAACCCATCATTGCAGTGGACGGGCTATCGCCCGCCACTGAAATCTTATGGCAGAATCACGACTTTTGGAATTGGAAATTACGGAGGGTAAATTTGGACTCTTGTTTTCGGATGGGGAGCGGGAAAAAATGAAGTCTCATATTGAAGAGTTTAAATCCCTGACAACATCAATAAAAAAATGAGGTGATAAAATGTATGCATTTGAATTTAAAACAAAAATAAAAAATGGAATGATAGAAATTCCAGAAAAGATCAGAAAAAAACTAAAAAATAACGTAAAGGTTATTTTATTGTCAGAATACCTGACAGATAAGCAATCCGATGTAATAGAAGAACTTTTGGAATCACCTCTGAAACTTACCGATTTCAGACCGTATAAAAGAGATGAAATATATGAGCGAAGTTAAAAAAGATGAAAAGGGTTGCTTCATTGATTCAAATATCTGGTTGTATGCTTTTATAGAAACACCCGAAAAGTCGCTCATTGCCAAAACTCTTGTCAAAGGAGCAAATATTGCAGTAAGTACACAGGTGATAAATGAAATCTGTGTAAATCTTATTAAAAAAGCTCTTTATCCGGAAGAAAAAACACGAAATCTGATAGAATCCTTTTACAACAGATATGACATTCTTGAAATCAACAGAGAGATTCTTCTTAAAGCATCTGACATACGAAATTATCACAAATTTTCCTTCTGGGACAGCATTATTTTAGCGAGTGCGATACTTGGAAATTGTGATATTCTGTATTCTGAAGATATGCAGGATGATTTTTTCATGGAAAACACAAGAATTGTTAATCCATTCAAAGAAAAAGAAAGAATATAACCAGTCAATCAAGCGGACACGGCGATCGCCGTGCCGCTCAATTTGATGTTATCCCCCCATTGCCCGGTTCATCAAATCCCCGATCATTTTGCTGAAGCGGGAGGGATTGTCAATCTTTCCCCCTTCACTGACAATCGCCATATCCAGCAGCAACTGGCTGTAATCCTTCAGAGCAGGCTCATTTCTGTCTTTTTCATACAGGGCATTGATCTTTTCCATGACCGGATGGCCCGTATTGAGTTCCAGCACCCGTTTGACTTCCGGAACACTGCCGCCGGAGGCTTTGAGCAGTTTTTCCATATACGCGCTCATGCCATAGTCATCCCCGGACAGGCACGCGAGGGAATCTTTCAGATGGGACGAGGCTTTCACATCCTTTACACGGCTGTCCAGCGCAGATTTGATATGACTGAAAAGGGCCTTGAATTTTTCATCTTCCTTTTTCTCTTTGTCGTTATCCAGTTCCAGATCGCCTTTTTCCGCGCTTTTCAGCTTTTTGCCCTCATATTCAGTCAGGGTCTGGGCCACCCATTCATCCACCGGATCGGTCATCAGCAGCACTTCATAATCTTTGTCCTTGAGCGCCTCCAGATGGGGACTGTTGATCAGCAGGGACAGATTGTCGCCGGTGATATAGTAAATCTCTTTCTGATCCGGTTTCATGGCGCTGACATAGTCTTTGAGACGCACATACTTGTCCCCGGATTTGGTGGTTCTGTACTGGATCAGATCCGCAATTTTGTCCTTGTTCTCCCAGTCTGTGTGAATGCCCTCTTTCAGCACCGGGCCAAATTCGGTGTAAAATTTCCCGTACTGTTCTGCATCCATGCCCTTGAAGAGTTCCAGGAGTTTTTTCACCAGATTTTTCCGGATGTTGCGCACGAGCCGATCCTGCTGCAGAATTTCCCGGCTGACATTGAGATTCAGATCCGGCGCATCCACCACGCCTTTCACAAAACGCAGGTATTCGGGCAGGAGTTCTTTGCAGTCATCCATGATGAAGACGCGTTTGCAGTACAGATGAATGCCGTGTTTTCGCTCCGGGAAAAACAGATCAAAGGGAGCCTGTGACGGAATATAGAGCAGCGCGTCATATTCGGTCACGCCTTCCAGCTTCATGTGAATCTGCGTCAGGGGATCATTCCAGTCATGGCTGATATGTTTGTAAAACTCTTTGTATTCCTCTTCCGAAACATCGTTTTTGTTCCGGGTCCAGATGGCCTTCATGGAGTTGAGAGTTTCCTCTTTGCGCACCCTGCGAGCGGTTTCGCCCACAGGCTTGCCATCTTTGTCTTTAAGCTGCTCTGATTCGGGAATCGGTTCCTCCCGCTCCACTTCCATGAGAATGGGATAGGCAACAAAATCCGAATGCTGTTTGATAATGCCCCGGATGGTCCATTCCTGGGTATAATCCTTTTCCCCTTCTTCGGGCTTTTTCAGATGCAGCAGAATATCGGTTCCTCTTGATTTTTTTTCGCATTCCTCAATGGTATAGGAACCGTCTCCGGAAGATTCCCATTTCACGGCTTTGTCCGAACCGGCAGCACGGGTGGTCAGGGTGATTTTTTCCGCAACCATGAAAGCACTGTAAAATCCCACCCCGAACTGACCAATCAGTTCCGGTGTAATCACATCCTGGGTTTTGGCCTGTTCCAGTGCTTTGAGAAAAGCGGCTGTTCCGCTTTTGGCAATGGTTCCGATATTCTCTGTCACCTCTTCATAGGTCATGCCAATGCCGTTGTCTGAGATTTGCAGGGTTTTCTTTTCCGGATCTGCGGTGATCCTGAGCCGGAATTCGGTATCATCATCCCCAACCAGTTCCGGTTCTGTCTGGGATTTGAAACGGAGTTTGTCAATGGCATCGGACGCGTTGGAAATCAGTTCCCGCAGAAAGATGTCTTTGTTGGAATAAAGGGAATTGATGATCAGGTTCAGCACCTGCTGCACTTCTGTTTTGAAGTGATGGGTTTCTTTTCTGGCTTCCATAAAACTAAATTCCTCCCAAATTGCAATTCTTGATGACGAAGATCGTCTGATTCTGAAAAAACAGATAAATGGGCATCCTTAATGATACCCGTCACCGGTGAGAATATCTGTCGTTTTTTTACAGAAATATTTTGTCATGCACGCGGGTTTGTCAAATAATTTTTTTGGTTCCCGGGGAGATATTTCGGCAAAAACGGGAAGGGACAGATGATGACGGGCCGGAGGATGGGACAGAAGCAGGCCGGTTTTCAGGTATTCAGATAAACCGGATTTTTCCGGAAATCCGGTTTTTCTGAAGACAGCAGTTTTTGACGGGAGCATTTCCGGATTTGTCAATCCCGGTTTTTCACCTCATGGTGATAAATTTCCGACTGCTCGTCCAGAATCTCACGGATAATGTGCATATCGGTCATGGGATTCATAATGACAGAGCGCAGCACCACAATGTCATCCCGATCTGTCCGTTTCAGGGTGGTGCGGGACACAAAGCTTTTTCCGGCCTCCCGCTGCAGCCGCTGTATGGCAATATTGATCCGGTTGAGTTCATGGGTGATATTCTTTCGCTCCTCCATGCTGGCGGAATGCCACTGTTTCCGGAGTTCATCAGGAAAAAATCGGTAGGTGAGAATGTTGAGACAGGGTTCTGTCACCAGTTCAAAGTCAGGTCTGGATCGGATTTCCTCTGCAAATTCCCTTGCGGTTTCAATGCCGTGATCAATGAGAATTGAGTACCCCCCCGCTCCCATGATGTCCAGCGCGCTGCCCAGTATCAGGGAAGTGGCCGCACGGGAGCCTTCAATGGAGCGGATGCCCAGATCAACCGAACCGGGACGGTTCACATAAGCCGCATGATACGCGATGTGATCCATTGCATACGGGTCTTTGAAATAAATCATGCCGCAGCCCATGGGCAGGTAAAACTGTTTGTGACCGTCAATGGTGACAGAATCAGCCTGCTCAATGCCTGCAAGCAGATGTCTGTACTTTTCCGAAAGCAGGGTGGGGCCGCCCCAGGCCGCATCTGCATGAAAATGAATCCTGTTCTGCGCACAGATTTCCGCAATCTCCGGCAGCGGATCCACTGTGCCGGTTTCGGTTGCACCGGCAATGCCCACAACCGCGAGAATTTTTGTTTTCCGGCTGTCCTGTTCAATGTCACGGATCAAAGTCCGGAGTTTTGCCACATCCATGCGGCTGTGCGCATCCACATCCACTGCTATGACATTTGCATTGCCAATGCCCAGAATTCCGCCAGCCTTGCGCAGGGAATAATGTCCCAGCCGGGAGGCCAGAATCACGCACCGATCATAACCGTAGGCAGCCAGAGCCGAAGCCATTCCTTCTGTTTCAATGCCCTCAAATCCGCTTTTGGTAGCAAAAAAGGCATTCCGGGCCACCCAAAGAGCTGTCAGATTGGCCAGGGTTCCGTCATCCACAAAACTGCCCAAAGTGCTTTCCGGAGCCTGAATATGTTTTTCATAAAAAGCATCACTGTTTGCATATATGGCCCGGTGAATTTTCGCGAGCACCTGACGCTCCAGTATGGAGACCACTTTGGAGGTTTCCAGTTTGACCGGATTCTGGTGCAGCGCGGACACAATGGTCTGCAGATGCACCATGAAAAAGGGGATGGCCGAAGTCATATGTCCGATAAAATAGGGGGAGGCCACATTGACGGCATGAGGGGCAACTTCCTCAATAATCCCTTTGATGACATCCGCAAGTTTTTTCTGGGGATTGCGGCTGATCCGGCTGTTCTTGAATCTTTCCGACAGTTCCTCCAGACTGGCCTCACGGGTGATGCCCACATGTTTTCTCAGAAAATCATGAAGCCCGAAAAGAATCTGCTCCATGTATTTGACAAGGGCCTTCCGGGAAGCCTCATCTTCGGGCCGGATGAATATCCGCTGCAGGGTTTCCCAGTTGGCAACCAGTTCCTTTTTTTCAGTCATGGCGTTTTTCATCATCCTGCGTTACAGGGGCCTTTCCCGTATGTTTCTCCTCTTTTTCCGGTCATGCGCAGCATGCTGCGCGCCAACGTCCAGTCGAAGCTGTCATCAAAGAAAGGCCCCTCACAGCAGTGTCTCTGACTGGCAGAAGCAATAATCCAAACCGGTTTTTTTATACCCGGATGAGCATATCCGGAATGTCCCAGGGAATGCTGTTAAAATATAATTTCCTGTTTATATTGTGTTAAACAATATATCCCCAATTCAGTCTTTAAAAAAATCACTTTCAATGATATATGAAATTCTGAAAATACACAAGCTGTGTTTTTCGCAATCTCATCCCATGGTTCCGGATATGAAAAAACGGCAGGGCAAAGATCAGAAGATTCTGAACAATGATATTGAAAAGATATCCGGATGCATATATAATATTATAATTCAAAGCTGGGCAGTTGAAATCTTTACTGTCTGCAAAGCTGCACTGCATGAATCGGTTTATGCAAAATCAGCCACTTGAAATTCAACTGGATAACGCCTGCAATATGAAACCGGGTTCGGGTGTCAGAAGCGGAAGGCGAACCACGGGAAGCATCCGAACCGGAAAATGGAAACAGATATGAAACAGAGTGAACAGGAGAGAAGGCGGTTCCAGCGGCTTTTTTTCTCCGCGGAAGAAGGCATTTCAGGAATTTTCAGACTGCCCGAACCCTATCATCGGCAGGCCCGGGGCATCATCATGGATATGAATCAGGAGGGGATTGGCGTCAGCTTCCAGAAGGATGAATGCCCTCAGCTCATGACCGGGGATACCCTTGTACTGATAAAGATTCCGGACGCACGTTTTTCCTTTATGGAACATACCGAAATGAAAATCATGTGGGTTCTGAATCACCGTTCGTTGGATCATATGGCCATGGGATGTGAATTCACAAATTTTTCTTCGGATCTGAAAAAAGGGATCCAGGAAATGCTCAACACCTGGCAGCGCATGAATCCGGACTGAGGCAGAATTGGCTGTTTTCCCGGCAGGAACTGCTCCGGTACAGGGGAACTGCAGGCGGAGAAGAGCGTCTTTGGCCAGAAAGTGTATGATGCAGACAACCATTTTTCAGGAAAGGCAGTTTCATGCTAAGCGAAAAGGAAAAACTGGAAACACTGACCCGACTGGGAATAGATTTGAACCAGGTTCAGGATCTGGATCTGCTGATGGAGCGGATTCTTACGGAAGCCAGGCGTTTTGTCAATGCGGACGCGGGATCCATATATATCCGCGACAGGGATCGGCTTCATTTTTCCTATACCCAGAACGACACCCTGCAGCAGCGTCTCTGTCCCGGGGAAAAACTCATCTACTCCACTTTCTCCATTCCGGTGGATGAAAAAAGCATCGCGGGCTATGTTGCCACCACAGGGGACATTCTCAATCTGCCGGATGTCTACCGCATTGATCCCACCCGGCCCTACGGTTTCAGCGACAGATTTGACAGGGCCAGCCATTACCGGACCGGATCCATGCTGACCATTCCGCTGAAGAACAGCAAAGGCGATATTCTGGGAATTCTGCAGATACTGAACGCGCAGGGGGAATCCGGAAATATCATTCCCTTTTCCCGGGATGATGAAAAAATCATGATGCTCTTTGCCAGCATTGCCTCCGTGGCTCTGGAACGCGCACAGATGACCCGCGCCATGATTCTGCGCACCATCCGCATGGCTGAAATGCGGGATCCCAAAGAAACCGGTGCGCATGTCAACCGGGTCGGGGGCTACGCTGTGGAACTGTATGAAAAATGGGCTTACCGGCACGGGTATTCCCGGCAGGAGGTTGACAGCAACCGGGATGTGCTGCGCATGGCCGCCATGCTGCATGATGTGGGCAAGGTGGGCATATCCGACACCATTTTGAAGAAACCCGCGCGTTTCACACCCGAAGAATATGAAGTCATGAAACAGCATACCGTGCTTGGTTCCAGGCTGTTTGAAGGAGCCCGGTCAGACTTTGACGAAGCAGCCGCGGATGTGGCCCTGAACCATCATGAGAGATGGGATGGAACAGGTTATCCGGGATTTGTGGATCCAATCACAGGCAAAGCCATGCCGGAATATGTCAGGGCAGACGGAAGGGCAAGGGGAAAAAAGGGGGAGGAGATTCCGATTTTCGGAAGAATTGTGGCCCTGGCCGATGTCTTTGACGCGCTTTCCTCGGTACGGTGTTACAAAGAGGCATGGGATGAGGCCCGGGTGCTGGAAACCATACAGAAAGACGCGGGAAGCCATTTTGATCCGGAACTGGTGGAGATTTTTTTCTCCAGTCTTGACATCATACGGTCTGTTCAGCAGAGATATACAGATGCACACTGATCAGTTTTGCAGTTTCAGATGTGCATCAGTTTCCGGATCCCGGAACTGAGATGTCAGGTTTCAGTGTCTCTGACACCTGACACCCAACACCTGAATCCTTTTTCAATACATCTCATATTTGGCAAGCCGTCCATCCAGTCCTCCGTTGCGCAGTTCCTTTTTCCACGAAGGTTTGAGACCAATCTTTTTCAGCAGTTCCCGGTCTCCGAAATACACATACGCGCAGGAACCTCTGCACCGGTGTTTGAGAAAATCACCAAATTCCTTCATCAGGATGTCAGATTTTTCCCTTGTGCCCATACGGATTCCATAAGGCGGATTGCACACAATCACAGAATTTTCCAAACCGGGAATTTCCTGAAATGCGCGGGTGCTGAAACCGATTTTTTCTCCGAAAGGCAGATGCCGACAGTTTTTTTCCGCTGCAGCCACTGCATGGGGAGAAATATCGCTGCCGGAAATCAGACTGTCCGGCAGAGGCCGTATCTGCTGATCAGCAGCTTTCTTTACCGACTGCCATATGGCCGGATCAAAATCCGGAAGAAATTCAAATCCGAACCTGGGACGGAGAAAACCGGCCGGAATCCGGCAGTACTGCATCAGGGCTTCGACTGTCAGTGTGCCCGCTCCGCACATGGGATCATGCAGGGGCATGGAACCATCCCATCCGGACAGCCGGACAATCACAGCAGCCACAGTCTCCTGCATGGGTGCTTCCATGCCCTCTTTGCGGTAGCCCCTGCGGTGCAGGGAACCGCCGGATGTGTCCAGACTGATGGTGGCCTTGTCTTTGTGAATATACAGGTCAATCCGGACATCGGGGTTGTCTGTGTCCACATTGGGTCTTTGACCATGCCGCTTCCGGAACTGGTCTGCAACCGCGTCTTTCACGCGCAGGGCAGCATACTGGGAATGGGCAATCTGGCTGTGGGACACATTGGCAGAAACGGCAAAGGTGCTGTCAGTTCCAAAAATGTCGGGCCAGGAGATGGACTTTGCTTTTCGGTAGAGGATGTCCGGATCCGGGCAGTCAAACACAGCCAGCGGCGCCAGCACGCGGCTGAGAAAGCGGGACTGGTAATTGACGCGGTACAGGCATTCCCTGTCTCCGTGAAAATAGATGCCCCGGAATGCGGATCTGACATCAGATGCCCCAAGCTCCCTCAATTCTTCCGCTCCCAGTTCCTCTGTTCCGGTCGCGGCCTGTGCAAAATACTGTCCGTTTTTCTGATAGATAAGCATGAAATTCCTGCTGAAAAGTAAATGGGTTAAAGACCGGAAACGGGTTGCATCCGCTGATTTCACTTCCGTATCCCGTCATCGTGTTCCTGCGCGCTGCTTCAATGCCATTAAGTGGACTGTCAAGAAAATTTTTTCACATGCAAATATTTGAAAATTTCTGACAGGCCGGTTTCAGTGTTCAGGTTTGAATGTATGTTCCCTGAAACCTGACACCTGAACACAAATGCAGAGAATTTATTTGACAGTCCATTAAGTCAGGGATGTGAAACTTTTTAAAATACCGGACGGTTCAGGTACAGGTGTCAGTACGCGGTCAGGCCTGAAACCTGAACACTGAAACCTCAAAACCGGTATATCATCAATTTTCAAATCCCTTAGGGGGCAGACACTTCAGAGTCCCCTTTCATTCCCGGTTCACCCACCACATTGAACACCCTGATGGGACGGAGTTTTCCCTTTGCCACAATGGGTTCAAGCCGGGTGACGCTGAAAATATCCCGTACATGACTGCAGGTGCTTTCGGAAATCAGAATCTGGCCGGATCCGGCCGCTGCACAGAGTCTGGATGCTGTGTTGACTGTATCTCCGATCACTGAATAACTCATGGTATGAGTGGATCCGATATATCCGGCCACCAGTTTTCCGGTATTGATGCCAATACCCACCTGAATGGCCTGCCTGCCTTCAGATTTCCGTTTCCGGTTAAAACTGTTAAGCACATCCCGCATGGCCAGAGCTGCCCTGATTGCGCGGGCCGGGTCATCCTCATGCCGGACAGGAGCGCCCCATATAACCATAATGGCATCTCCGATAAATTTGTCCAATGTTCCTTCATAACGGAAAATAATATCGACCATAAGTTCAAAATATTCATTGAGCATTCGGAGAATCTCGGATGCATGGGTGGTTTCACTCATGGTGGTAAAGCCCCGGATATCTGCAAACAATACTGTGGCTATCCGGTTTTCTCCGCCTTTTTCCACCTTCAGTTTGCCCGAAACCACCATATCCGCGAGATTCGGGGAAAGCATTTTCTGAAAACGTCTGCGGGTTTCTTCCTCCTGCCGAATTCTTTCCGCGGCCTTTTTGCGCTCATCAATGTCCTCAAAGGTGCAGTCAAAACAGGCCGGATTATCCGGGCCGTCCGGGTATACCAGTCTGGCCGTGACAGAACTCCACATGAGTGTGCCGTTTTTTCTTTTCAGTTGGATTTCATTCTGATGAGAACTGCCGTGTTTCATCAGATTTTCGGAAAAGAAATAGCAGTCTTCAAATTTCTGCCAGATTTCCTTCATGGAAACATTTTGGATATCAGCTTCGGATTCATAGGCAAACATTTTTGCAAAAGCCGGATTCGCCATTAAAAACATTCCGCTGCAATCCGGTTCCATCCGGCAGATTCCGATGGGAATGTTTTCCACCAGAGTGCGGTATCTCTCCTCGCTTTCCCGCAGCGCCTTTTCCGCTTTTTTTCGGTTGTCTATGGTGTACTGGGCATGGGAGCCGAAAATGACAAAAAGACACAGCACCACAATACGGGTCCAGATTTCATCCAGTTTTGTACCGAAAAGCAAATCTATGATATTGGCTTTATTGGATAAAAAAATGCTCAGAAAGGAATCGCACAGCCAGTAGAACATGGCCAGCCCAAGACCGATGAACATCATATGATCGGTAATACGTGTTTTTTTATCCTTTTTCATCCCTGTTTCCCCGGCAGTCAGCAGAGCAGAAAAACCTCATCTCTTTTCCCAAGCGGGAGATGCATGGCCTATGGATATAATATATTAATTTGTTTAATTAAATTACATATATTCCTCGGATGGGGCATATTGCGAAGATCGGCAGAAAGAACAATACACCATAAACAGAAAAAAATAAAGGACGGACATGCTGATAAATGAAGGTTCGGATATTTTCTGGAGCAAAACAGGTTTCAGAAGAGCGGGGTTTTTTCAGAAAAATCAGGGGATGCAGCCCATCCCCTGATGGAAATGAACGAAACATCCGATTCAGATCACGGTCGCTGCTTTGTACTCCCGCACCCTTTGCCCCATCATGGAAACCAGTTGAGGGTTGCCGATATTGTCCTCAATCAGTTTTTCAAACGCACTGCCGATGACCACGCCATCGGCAACAGAGGCCACTGCTGCAACCTGTTCTGCTGTGGAAATCCCGAAACCTACGCATATTGGCAGATTTGTGACAGATCGCAGCGTATTGGTATGCAGTTTCACATCACCGGTGTCCAGACCTGCGCTGCCGGTCACGCCCACTTTGGAAACCAGATACAGAAAACCGGAGGCTCCGGCTGCAATCTGTTTCATTCTTTCCTTTGGCGTTGTGGGCGCAACCAGCCGAATGAGATCCAAATCCTTTCCTGCCCATTGGGAGGTCATTTCCTCTGATTCCTCCGGAGGCAGATCCACAATCAGCAGACCGTCTGCCCCGGCTGCGATTGCATCACGGTAAAAATTTGCATTTCCATAAGCCAGTATGGGATTGTAGTAACTGAAAAGAATAATGGGAATATCTGCTGTATGCGCACGCACTGCACCGGTCATTTCCAGCACTTTTTTCAGGCTGGCTCCTTTTGCCAATGCACGGGCAGAGGATCGCTGAATCACAGGGCCGTCTGATGTGGGATCAGAAAAGGGAATGCCCAGTTCCAGCACATCCAGACCTGCATCACACATGGTTTTTACAATTTGCAGAGAGGTTTGCATATCCGGATCACCCGCGGAAACAAACCCCACCAATGCCTTTTCTTTTTTCTGCTTTAATATGTCAAACCGTTTCTGAATGCGGTTCATATACATTTTTATCTCCTGTTTTTCCGGCAGGGTGGGTGCAGCGTATTTCGGCAAGCTCAATAACCGAGCGTAACCCACCATTTCAATATGGATCAAAGGTGGGTTACGCTGTCGCTACACCCACCCTACTTTTTGTAATCATTTAACATTCAGCATTTTCTGCTGTTTTCATATTCAGTGACAATGCCCAGATCCTTGTCTCCCCTGCCGGAAAGATTGACGATGATGATTTTGTCTTTGCCCATTTTCGGAGCTTCGATCATGGCCTGTGCCACTGCATGGGAGCTTTCCAATGCGGGAATGATTCCTTCCTGCAGACAAAGGGTGTGGAATGCGTTCATGGCCTGCTCATCGGTGATGGATTCATATCGGACACGGCCTGTATCTTTGAACAGGGAATGTTCCGGCCCCACTCCGGGGTAATCCAGTCCTGCGGAAATGGAATGGGCTTCTGTGATCTGTCCGTCTTTGTTCTGCAGAACATAGGATTTGGAACCGTGCAGCACACCCACACTTCCGGCTCCCAGAGTCGCGGCATGTTTGCCGGTTGCAATGCCTTTTCCTGCTGCTTCCACGCCCACAATTTCAATTTCTTTGTCATTGCGGAAAGGATAAAACAGTCCCATGGCATTGCTGCCGCCGCCCACGCACGCGATGAGCATATCCGGCATTGTTCCTGTCATTTCCATTAGTTGGCTCCGGCATTCCTCACCAATGATTTTCTGAAAATCCCGCACCATCGCGGGATAAGGATGCGGGCCTGCCACAGAACCGATGATATAAAAGGTATCTTGCACTGCGCCCACCCAGTAACGCAATGCCTCGTTCATGGCATCTTTCAATGTGCCGGTTCCGGAAGCCACCGGAACCACTTCTGTACCCAGCAGTTCCATGCGCCGCACATTGGGAGCCTGACGCCGCACATCCTCTGTTCCCATGAAAACTTTGCATTCCATGCCGAACAGAGCCGCGACTGTGGCTGTTGCAACACCGTGCTGACCCGCGCCGGTTTCTGCAATCACCTTTTTCTTTCCCATGTATTTTGCCAGCAGAGCCTGTCCCAGTGTATTGTTGATTTTGTGCGCGCCCGTATGGGTCAGATCCTCCCGTTTCAGATAGATTGATGCGCCCCTCAGATACGCACTCAGGCGTTTTGCATGAAACAGAGGCGTGGGCCGTCCTGTATAATATTTCAGCAGATCGCTGAGTTCCTGCTGAAATTTGGCATCAGGCACATACTGATGATAAGCCTGCTCCAGTTCCAGCAGCGCGGGCATGAGGGTTTCTCCCACATAGCGTCCGCCATAGGGACCGAAATGTCCTTTTGCATCCGGATACATGTCTGCTGCGATAGTTTGCATTGTCATGTGAAAATTCTCCTTGTTTCCCGACTGATACTGCATTGGGAAAGATTTTCCATAAAAATTCTGACTTTTTCCCTGTCTTTCTGACCGGGTGCGGATTCCAAAGCAGAACTCAGATCCACTGCGTCAGGCTGACTGTCTGCCACTGCCTGCATGATGTTGTCTGCGGAAAGCCCGCCTGCGAGAATCAGGGGATATTTCTCCCCAAATTGCCGTGCCTCTGCCCAGTTCCATGTTTTGGCATTTCCTCCGGGCAGAATGCCTTTTCCGCATTCCACCAGAAATGCAGTGGGATGGTATTGTGCTGCCTGATCCAGACCGGGTTTGCGGCTGACAAACAGTCCCTTGATAACAATCAGTCCCTCAGCTTTCAGACGATCCACCATTTCAGGTGATTCCTGCCCGTGCAACTGAACGCCCTTGAGTCCGCAGTATTTGGCTTTTTCCATGACAAAGGAAAAAGGCTCATCCACAAAAACGCCAATGGTTGCGATATGCGATGGCAGAGCAGAGCAGATGGCTTTTGCCTGATCCTCAGTGAGATTCCGGGGGCTTCGGTGAAAGAATACACAGCCAATCGCATCTGCTCCCATTTCTGCACATTGCAGTGCCTGCTGCACATCAGTCAGTCCGCAGATTTTGACTTGGGTTTTTTTGTTCACATTCATTTTTTACACTCCCATCAGAGTTTTCAGAAATGCCTCCGGATCAGGGGAACGCACCATGCTCTCTCCTATGAGAAAATTGAAAATCCCTGCTTTTTGCAGCAGCACAATATCCTCTCTGCTGTGAATGCCGCTTTCCGCGACTGGCACCATATCCTCTGAAAAACGGGAAACCATCTGTGCAGCAAGGGAAATATCGGTTTCAAAAGATTTCAGATTGCGGTTGTTCACGCCCACCAGTTTGGCTCCGGCTTTGGCGGCAGTTTCCAATTCTGCATAGGAATGTATTTCCGTAAGCACATCCAAATGCAGTTCTGCGGCCAGTTGCAGATACTCTTTCAACTGCTCCGATTCCAGAATGCGGACAATGAGCAGAATGGCATCCGCTCCCAGCACAGCAGATTCATAAATCTGGTAAGGGGAAATCAGGAAATCCTTTCGCAGCATGGGCAGTTTGCAGACCTGCCGCGCGGCTTTGAAATCCGCAAAACTGCCCTGAAAATACTGCTTATCCGTAAGCACAGACAGAGCGGCTGCTCCGCCTTTTTCATATTTCTGTGCATACTCTGTAGGATTCAAATCTGGTGAAATCAGACCTTTGGACGGTGAAGCCCGTTTGATTTCCGCAATGATATTGACTCCGGACTGCCCCGGTTTTGCCAGCCGCTGAAAAAAAGGGCGAAACTCCTTTCGCTCCTGCGCCTGTTTCCGCAAATCAGATTCGGAAATCTTTTTCCGGGCATCGGCAAGTTCCGCAATTTTGGTTTGCACAATTCTGCTGAGAATATCTGTACTCATAATTTAACCATTTTCCATCTCACTGAAATATAAGGCTCATTAAAACATTTTGCTTCTCCTGTTTCCGGAACTTTCGGAGTCCGAAAATCAGACAGATCAGCTAATATGATTTAAATCAGCCACGAATGACACGAATCTGCACGAATTGCAAAAACCATAATTCGTGTAATTCGTGCAATTCGTGACTATACCAAATCTTCTGCGTAATTCCCCGTTATCCGTTTTCCTGTGTATATTGAATCAAAGCCTGCAGTTTTTCCATTGCCTTTCCCTCATCAATGGAAATTTCTGCCAGACCAATTCCCTCTTTGAAATCAGGGGCTTTTCCGGTGGCAACCAATGCCGCAGCAGCGTTGATCAAAACCACATTGCGTTTCGCTCCTTTTTCCCCTTCCAGAATGCTTCGGGTGATGGCCGCATTTTCCGCAGGATCGCCGCCAACCAGATCTTCGGGAGCGGCTGTTTTTTTGAAAAACTGTTCGGGCCGGATGTCATAGGTGCGAATCAGATTGTCATTCAGTTCGGAAATCCGGGTAGGCGCGCAGACAGAAATTTCATCCAGTCCGTCATGACCGTGTACGACAAAAGCCCTTTTTGCGCCCAGCAGACGCAGAGCCTGGGCAAACATCTCTGTCAGTTCCGGAGCATACACCCCCAGCAGCAGGCAGTTGGCCCCTGCCGGATTGGTCAGCGGCCCCAGCATATTGAAAATACTGCGCAGCCCCACTTCTTTTCTGGCAGTCGCGGCAAAGCGCATGGCACTGTGATAAAGCGGGGCAAACAGAAATCCGATGCCGATTTCCCGCACAGCCTCCTCCACCACTTCGGGCGGGGTACTCAGGTTAATGCCGAGGGATTCCAGCACATCCGCGCTGCCGCATTTGCTGGAAACCGCCCGGTTGCCGTGTTTGGCAACGGTGACACCGCATCCTGCGACCACAAAGGCTGTGGTTGTTGAGATATTAAAGGTATTGGCTCCGTCTCCGCCTGTGCCCACTGCATCCAATACATCTGATGCCCCGGTCTGAATTCGGACCGCCTTGCGCCGCATGGCCCGTGCAGCGCCCGCGACTTCTTCAAAGGTTTCGCCTTTGGTGGCAAGTGCAGCCATGAATGCACCGATCTGCGCGTCCGTGACATTTCCGGACAGAATCTCTGTAAGCATGACCGACATCTCAGCCTCGCTCAGATTCTGTCTTTTAACAATTTTCTGCAGGTTTTCCCGAAACATTCTGTATTCTCCTTATATTATGCAGTTATGCCGCATCTCTGATTTCAATTTCCATCTCTTTTCCAAGTATGGAAAGAGCCTCATCAATGCGATCAATGTCTGATCGCTGATCCGGATCCAGCAGTTTTTCCATTTCCCGTTTTGAAACTCCCATTTTCACTGCAAGTTCCCCATAAGAAATTCCGGATTCACGCATAGCCCGGTACAGGGCAATTTTGGCAGACACCAGAACAGGCAGAACAATGACTTCCCTGTTTTTTTTGGGAAATGAAGACAGCGGAATGTCACGCCCCTTACGGATATATCCGCCCAAAGCTGCAATCAGGCAGTCTGATGCTTCAGAAAGGGCATGGTGTCTGCTTTCTCCCTCTGTAAGTGCTTCCGGAATATCATCAAACATTACCAGCCAGTTGCCGTCCTGCTGCAACATCAGATTTACCGGACAGGACAGTTTCATAAGACTCCTTTTATCCCTCTTTTCCCTGATTTGCGTTAAGTCTCCCCCCTTTCGTAAAGGGGGAGGGGGGATTTTTTCCTGACCGACTGAAAATCTCCCTCAGTCCCCCTTTACAAAAGGGGGAGGCTGAAGAGAATTCATTGCGATACAGATTGATCCGAACCCCGGTTCAGCGCTATATTCAAAAAATTTCGCAGCAGCCGTTTTCCCACCGGTGTCATGATAGATTCCGGATGAAACTGAATTCCCTCGGTCAGATGCTCCTTATGCCGGATGCCCATGATTTCCCCGTCTTCGGATTCTGCCGTGATTTCCAGACAGTCCGGCAGATGCTCTTTGGACACAGCCAGCGAATGGTAGCGCATGACCTGAAACGGATTTTTGATGCCTTTGAAAATCCTTTTCCCGTCCGCAGTGACAACCGAGGTTTTGCCGTGCATAAGGCGTTTGGCATGAACCACTTTTCCGCCCATAGCCTCGGCAATGGACTGATGCCCCAGACACACACCGAGAATGGGAATTTTACCGGAAAATTTTCTGATGGTTTCCAAAGAAACACCTGCGGTTTCCGGTCGCCCCGGCCCCGGAGAAATCACAATTCCATCGGGTTTCATTTCCCCGATTTCCTGCACAGTGACTTTGTCATTGCGGAACACCTTCACCGGCGTTCCCATTCCCTCCAGATACTGTACCAGATTGTATGTGAAAGAATCATAATTATCAATCATCAGAAGCATTTTTTTCTCCTTATCCCCTGTTTCCCTGCACCAGTTGCAGCGCGCGCTGAATGGCTTTGGCTTTGTTCACGGTTTCCTGACGCTCTTTTTCCGGATCAGAATCTGCCACAATGCCCGCACCTGCGCGCACAATCAGTTTTCCGTCTTCCACGCACGCGGTGCGGATGGTAATTGCCAAATCCATATTGCCGCTGAAGGACACATATCCCACTGCCCCGCCATACGGACCTCTGGGGGTCTGCTCCAGTTCATCAATGATTTCCATAGCCCGGACTTTGGGCGCGCCGGACAGGGTTCCTGCCGGAAATGTGGCGCGGATCAGATCCCACGCATCATATTCGGATTTGAGATCACAGTTGATATTGGAAACCAGATGCATAACATGGGAATACCGCTCCACGACCATCAGATCCGTGACCTGCACACTGCCGGTTTCTCCCACACGCCCCAGATCATTTCTGCCCAGATCCACGAGCATAAGATGCTCAGCCCGTTCCTTTTCATCCTGCAGCAGTTCATCAGCCATTGTGCGATCCTGCTGCTCATTTTTTCCTCTGGGACGGGTTCCGGCTATGGGACGCAGTGTTGCGACACGGTTTTCCAGCCGCACCATGGTCTCCGGAGAAGAACCCACCAGCGCGGTTCCACCCAGATGAAGAAAATACAGATAGGGCGAGGGATTGATAAACCGCTGCGCGCGGTACAGACTCCACAAATCCGGCGGAGATTCACAGGAAAAAGGCTGGGAAATCACTGCCTGAATAATATCCCCTTCCCGGATATATTCCTTTGTTTTCCGCACCATATTTGGATAGGCCGTGTCATCAAACACAGGCGTCAAATCCAGCCGCAGTCCCAAATCCCGCGCGGGAGTTTCACTCATGCAGGTGTTCACTTTCGCCAGCATCATCTCCACCCGCGCGGCAGCCTGCATATACGCGGTTTGTGCATCCCCGTCCTCTTCGGGAAAGGAAATCACAACAGCCATCAGGGTGTTGCGGATATTGTCAAAGATAATCACTTCATCCGGAATCATGAAATGCGCAACGGGTTTGTCCTCCGGCAGCCGGTTGGGAATGTTTTCAAAAAAACAGACCATTTCATAGGTCATATATCCGACCATACCGCCCCAGAATCTGGGCAGCCCCGGCATCGGGGCAGGACGGAAATCCTTCATCAGATTCCGCAGCACCGGCAATGGATCACCATGATGGGGAATTTCCTGTTTGTCCCCGTTTTTCCGCACTTCCACATGATGCCGGAACACCCCCACCTGGGTTCTGGCAGAGGCACTGAGAAAACTGTAACGCCCCCATCGCTCCCCGCCTTCCACACTTTCCAGCAGAAAGGCCGGGCCTTTGCCGTTGTAGAATTTCCGCAGCAGGGAAACAGGTGTTTCCGTGTCTGCCAGAATTTCCGCATACACGGGAATCACATTGGCCTGGTTTGCCATATCAAGAAACTGTTCTTTATTTGGAAACCGCTGAATCAGCATAGTTCTTCC
>CAZDIU010000068.1:0-18719 GCA_964505535.1 uncultured Desulfobacterales bacterium
CATTGCCGGAGCGCTGTTTGCGCTGGCAGTCTGGGGAATGGGATGGACAGAAACATGGGAAGCCCGAACCTGGGACTGGCGGGCCCGGCTTCTGGCAGAAAAGAGTGAATTTACGGATCAGATCTGCCTGATTCTGGTGGATCAGAACAGTCTGGACTGGGGAAGCCGTGAAAACGGCTGGTCATGGCCCTGGCCCCGTGAGGTCTACGGCGTCATCAGCAATTACTGCAAACGTCAGGGGGCCAGAATGCTGGCAATGGATGTGCTGTTTACCGAACCATCCCCTTTTGGAGAAGCTGACGATGAACGGCTGGGAGATGCTTTGTCCGGATACGGCAGGGTGGTCAGTGCCATGTTTCTGGGAGAAAAAAGCGGCAGTGAACTGACCTGGCCCGAATATCTTGATCCGCCGGAGGTGCAGGTCGGGGAATTTGACCAATGGATAAAGGAAAATACGGCAGATCAGATGGTTTTTTCCCGCGCCACCTTTCCCATTCCCGAAGTTTCCCGCAATTCCCGTGTGCTGTGCAATGTGCATCTGAACCCGGATTCAGACGGTGTTTACCGCAGGAGCAGGCTTTTTTCGGTTTTTGACGGAAAACATGTTCCATCCCTGGGCATTGCCGCGTTTCTGGCAGACACTCCTGTAAAAAATATACATATCCGTAAGGGGCTGCTCCGCATGGGAGAGTATGAGATTCCCCTGGATCAGAAGGGAAATGCGATTCTGCGCTACCGGGGGCCGGCCGGTACGCACAGGGCTTACAGCGCAGCCGCTGTTTTGCAGTCCGAACTCCGTATTCTTTCCGGAGAATCCCCGGTGATTGAAGATCAGAACGCATTCAGGGACAAGTACGTGTTTCTGGGGTTTTCCGCTCCCGGGCTGTATGATTTGCGGCCGTCTCCCGCAGGCGGAGTCTATCCGGGCGTTGAAATCCATGCCACTGTGCTGGACAATCTGCTTTCCCGCGATTTCATCCGTGATACTCCTGTATGGGCTGCAGTGCTTCTGATTCTGGCACTTTCCCTTGTCTGCGCCCTGTCAGCGTCATTTTTCACCAAACCTATGGTGATAGTGGGCGTATCTTCGGTTTTCCTGTGCATTCCGCCTCTGACCGCCCTCAGTTTCTATGTCCACGGCATATGGTTTCCCTTTGTGGTCTGTGAACTGGCTGTTCTCAGCACCATTTTTCTCACACTGGCACTCAAATACGCGACCGAGGGAAAGCAGAAACGCTTTATCAAACTGGCCTTTGCTCAGTATCTCAGCCCTGCGGTCATCGAACAGATAATCACGGATCCGGACAAACTGCGACTGGGAGGAGAGCGCAGGGAGCTTTCCATCTTTTTTTCCGATCTGGAATCCTTTACATCCATTTCCGAAAAACTGGAACCTGACGCATTAGTGGCTCTTCTCAATGAATACCTGTCCGCTATGACCGATATTATCATTGAAGAGGACGGCACTGTGGACAAATATGAGGGGGATGCCATCATTGCCTTCTGGAATGCACCTCTGGAAGTGCCTGATCATGCGGTGAAATGTGTAAAGGCTGCCCTGCGATGCCAGGCCAGACTTGCACAGATGCGACCGGCTTTTTACCAGCGGATTGGCCGGGATCTGAACATGCGCATCGGCATAAACACAGGTTATGCTGTGGCCGGAAATCTGGGTTCCCAGACCAAATTCGACTATACCATTATCGGCGATGCTGTCAATCTGGCCGCACGACTGGAGGGAGCCAACAAGGAGTTCGGAACCTATACCATGATTTCGGGAAACACACGGAATGCCCTGGGGGAAAGTTTTGGTTTCCGGGAGATTGCCCGTCTGGGAGTTGTGGGAAAACTGGAGCCGGTAACGGTTTTTGAACCCATGTATCTGAAAGAACATGACATTCGCAAAGAGATATTCAGAACATTTGCCCAGGCCAGGGAACTGTATTATCAGGGAGATTTTGCCGCAGCCGCAGGCTGTTTTGCCGAGATTGCCAGATTTGATTCCGCTGCAGCCGCGTATGAAAAAAAATGCAGGGAACTGATGGCGAATCCGCCAGAAATTTGGAACGGAATCTGGCTGATGACAAAAAAATGAGTCAGCCGAAATCTCTTTTCAGTTCCACCAGCACAGCGCCCCATCCTCCGGCACTGCCCGGAGCCTCTGAAAAGGAAAGCACTGCCGGATTTTTTTTCAGAAGGGAGCGGACCCGTTCTTTCAGAATCCCTTTTCCCTTTCCGTGAATGATCCGCACAGAAAAAATACCGGCCGCAACACACTCGGAAAAATAGTCCCCCAGCAGATCCGGTATTTCTTTGGGGTTAAACATGTGCAGATCCAGCACATCCCCAATGGGAATGACAACGGGTTCTTCCATAATCTCAAAAATCTCCTGAAACCCCGGAGTGCGAAAACTGTTTTTTGCACTCCGGATTTCATGGCTGTCTGTGACTCTCCGGAACTGTCCGTTTATTTCATGTAGCTGTCCCTGATTTTCTGAAGCTCTCCGTCAGCTTCCAACTGCTTCATGAACCGGCTGAATTTTTCTGCAAGCAGTTCTCCCTCCTGCCCCAGATTTTTCTTTGAAAATCCGATATACACGGGATTTTCTGTGATGACATGGGCAATTTCAAACCTGTCCTCTTCAAGCCCGAATTTCCTGCACATGAATTTGAAGCAGGCTTCAGAATCTATGGCCACATCAAAACGGTTTTTATCAAGCATTTTTATCAACTGCTCTTTGTTTATGCAAAAAGTTTTGTTCAGCCCCTCCATGGAATCAAATTCCCTGCCGTACTTATACTCTGTAAGAACACCAATGCTTTTGTCCTTTAAATCATCCAGAGAGGAGATTTTTATGCCTTTTTCTTTTTTCGCCCAAACCACGGTTTTCACCGTATTGATGGGAACAGAGGGAAAATACAGAATTTTTTCCCTTTCCTCTGTCCGAAACAGGGTAAAAATGGCGTCTGACAGACCTTCCTCAATGTTTTTCAAAGCTCTTTTCCAGGGATAAACCTCAAATTTCGGTTCCACAGTGTTCTGTCTGCAAAATTCAGCAATAACATCCACATCCATGCCTTTGAGTTCATTATTGTCCTCAAAAACCAGCGGGGGAGACATGCCTCCGGTGACAAAAATCAACTGTTTTGCCGCAGCACATACCGGGATGAGAAAAACCATCACAAAAACAAATACAGTTGCCTTTTTTCCCTTCATAACAAATTCCTTTCTTTTTTGTAATATTTCACATGGGTTAATAATTTCCCTCTCTGTGGTACGATTTTTCCATTATCGCACCTATATCTTGTTCCGCCTTATCATAGAACGCTGTATCTTCACAGGAGATAAGGGCTGATGCCAGTTTTTCGGACAGGACACCTCTGTCCTGCGTCTTTGTATCCAACAAAGCATTCAGTCTGTCTGTCAAAATATGCCTTTCTATGTCACTGGCTCTGTCATAAGCTTTATTCAGAGAAATCCTGACAATTTCAGCGGCTCTTGTGACAAATCTGTCCTGTTTTTCTGTTTTCAGCTTATACATCAAAGAAGAAAAACTGTAACCGGCAAACCATCGGGCAATTTCATTTTTTTCTTTGTCAAGCCCCGGATTTGCAAACATAAAATGACCGGTATTCAAAATCATCTGTTTGAAAGAGAGATATCTTTCCGGAATTGGAGAATCCCATTCAATAATTGAGGCTGATGGTTTGACAAGCATGTCATCCTTGCCGACAATGTTCAGAAAATGAATGCCGGAAGCACCGTCTCCGATATGAAAATCATGTTTGGATTCATGGGGGATAAATCCATGTTCAATCAGGGCCATAAACGCGGAAAACGGAACCCATCTGTCATCAAAAGTCCATTGAATGATCTTAAACAGGGAATGGTTTCTGTTTTCTTTCACAAATTCCCACCAGCTCCACATGAGCATGCTCATGCTTCCTGAAAACAATATCAGCATATCCAGAAAAAACAGAGATAAACCGTTTTGCTTCAGTAATTCCTGAAACGGCTTCATCGCCTGATAGAATGCTGCAAATGTTTTCTCCATGCCCAAATCCCTTGCCCCAATGATCGGCACACCGTAATAGGCAAGTCTGTGAAGCTTTTCTGTCAGTTTCTTCCCCTTTTTTTCAATCAGATAGGAAAGAATTGCACCGCCTATGCACACGGCAAAGACATTGAGTTTGGAGACATTGTATTTTTTGAGAAGCGGATCAATTACGCAGCATTCCAGATTGTCCGCCAAATCGTCCAGTGTCCAGCCGCTCAATGAAAACAGGGTGCTGTTTCCCCAATCCACCAGATAAACATCAAAACCTTCCTGGTTGAAATACTCTATCATATTGTTATCATTGAAATATGTTCCATAAGCCCTTGTCATGATGGAATAACTGTAAATCAAAGGCCGGTCCTGTTTCTCATAACAATTTGACTTTGCAGGAAATTTCCAGACAATAAAATGTCGGTTGTCCAAAAATTTTTCTGCATTTTGCATGTAATACCAATCCAGCATAAATCCTCCTGCAATATATTCAAAAGGCAAAAAAGCACGGGTTGGGTGTAATACCAAATCGCCATTGAAGTTATATAATATTTTCTGCATATTTCTCAGAAAAACCGGATTTTTCCGAAAAAATCCGGTTTTTTGAATACCGGAAAATTTCCGGATGTGAACAAAGCATTCCATTAAATCAATGGAGAATCGGTGTAAAATTGCTTTAGAGGAAATCCCCATATAAAAAGAGATATCGTCCGTTGGATACGGCAAAATCAGGCTTTGGCGTTTGGCAAAATCCCCAAATTCTCTGCACCCGGATATTTTTAGGGATTCGGAAACTGCTGATGTGCCGGTTTTGCGTTCTGAGGTTTCAGTGTTCAGGTTTCAGTGTCTGTTTCCTGACACCTGACACCCGGCATCCACAGTCCGGTATTTTAAGAACTTCCTCTTCCCTTGAAACAGCTTCTTAAAAAGGGGATCTCCGGAGAACAGCTTAAAGCTCCTCCTTTTGCAAAAGCGGGAAATTCGCTGGTTGCACAGGTTCATGCCAGTATTCAGGAACCGTAAGACGAAATCCGAACATGATTACAGGAAATTCACGGCATGACCAGCAAATCTTCGGGTTCCGGCCCTTTTCCGCTTTTCAGGGTGCACACGGCAAAATCTTCTCCAAAAAGCTGTTTCACTGCAAGCAGCCCTTTGACTTCTCCGGGAATCCAGCCCGCAGGCATACCAATGGGACTTTGAATGACCTTTCCGGGAGAAATCACCTGCAGTTCCTGACCGGTTTTCAGTCCTGTGCTGCTTCCGGCAGAAACATACCATTCGCCTTTGTCCGAGGAAAAGGCACGGCAGAACCAGGGCATGATTTGGCTTTTTTTCACGGCAAAATCCAGCACCTGATGCAGAATTGCACCAATCGCTGTATCCGTGTCTTTTCCTCCCAGCGGCAGATCAATTTCCATTGTGGGGTAACGGAACAGCAGTCCAGCATCCACCACGCCGATCCGGGTTTTGATATTTCCGGATTTTTCTTTGGGCAGATCAAAGGTTTCGATCAGAATCAGCATACGCACACCCGGATACAGGCTCAGGGCTGCGGAAAGACATTGCAGATCCCGTTCCGGGCACGCTGATCGGGACATCACTTCTTCGATTTTTTCCCGATCTGCGGAGATGACGGAAAGGTTCTGCGCCGCGATGGGCAGGACATGCAGGATCCTCTGGGCAGTCTCGGAACGGATGTTTCCCTTATCCATAATCAGTCCGATTTTTACGGGAAAGGAAACTGCTGTTTTTTTCTCTGTCACCGGAGCGGGAGCAGGAGAAACCGGAGCAGAAACCGCTTCCGAAACAGAAGAGGCAGACATTGCTGCCCGTGTGTCAGTGCTTTCCGCTTTCGGCACAGGGTGCTGTGTCTCTGGCTGCACAGATTTGGTCTCTGTTTTCTTTTCTGATTTTTTGGAGAAAAGTTTGCCCAGATCCCTGGAAGGTTTCTGATCCCTTTCCCGGAAATAATCCCCGGAAAGCTGAAAAGGCTGATCCACTGTCATCCGCCGCACTTCATCTGCGGAATATTTCTGTCCCTCTTTTTTTTCCGTGCTGACAATGTCCGGCAGGGGGCCGCAGCCCCAGAGAATGCCCAACGTCAGCACCGGTGCAAGCCATTTTTTCATAAAAATCTGATTCATCTTAAATATCCTTTCTGTCTGATTCTGTCTGCAACAGGTTTTCATCCCTGATCTGTTCAGGAGTTACGCAGTTGGTTAAAAAATCCCCCTTCATAAACCCTAAGGGTTTTGAAAACCCTTAGGGTTTTTCAGTCAACTGCGTAATTCCCATGTTATTCTTTCCAAATCTTTTCGTTTCATGCTACGGCGAGAGTCTCACAGATGGCATCCTCCGGTAAACCGCGCAGAATATCTTCCATCCGGTCATCCAGAATCAGTTTTATGGCATTTTTCAGACTTTCCTTTGTTTCCTCAATTGTTTTCCCCTGGCCGTTTGCTCCGGATATTTCAGGACATATGGCCCAGTGACCGCCCTCCGAAGCCTTTTCAATGATTGCTGTCAGTTCTCCCTTCATTGCATACCTCTGTGTTTTTAATTTTCCTTCCTGTCAAATGAATAGTTTTTAATTTCTAACATGTTTGGCTTCAAAGAACAAGATTTCTTTGTTCCTTACAAACAGGAAAGGCCAGAAATGCTGTTACTCATACCGGTTTTTGTTTTTGGAAAGCTGTTTCAGGCCACAGATATGGAATAACAATGTTACTTTTTTAATTATTTGAAATAATTTAAATAATAAAATAATAAAAAATATCAAGATTTTTTTCTTGACATTCATTATCAGATTGAATAAAAGAGAGAGTAACAATGTTCTCCAAAGATCCGGCAACAGTCAGGTTCTTTCCTGAATACATTGTATAATCAGATTATTATAATCTGATTTGTGTGTAACTTCATTATCTCTACCTGTCCAAATTCTGTTCCGGGAAATATATTTATAAAATATATTTATTATTTTTAATAAATTAAAAATGTCACCTTTTTTTCATACCATGTATCAGAACAGGCACTCAGTAACCATGTTAGACGGACTTAAACCTGACGTTCAGGAACGGCTGGAGGCAGCGGTGCTGGAAATCTTTTCCAATTCGGATTTTCACAAGGCCAGCATCCGGGATGTTGCCAAAAAGGCAGGTGTCAGTTTCAGCACCATATACAACCATTTTGGCAGCAAAGAGCGTCTGGTGTTTGCCTTTGTGGACATCTGGATGGGCAAACTCACTGACCGGATTGTGGATCATCTGCAGGGCATTGAAAACCTGAAAGAGAAACTGCGCAAGGTCTTCTGGCTCCAGGTGGATTATTATGAGCGGCATCCCGGACTCGGACGCATCCTTTTTATGACCCTGCCCATGCAGACCTGGATGGTGGATGAAACCTTCCGGCAGAGGAAAATGATTGATCTGCTGGTCAATGTTCTGCGTCAGGGACAGAAGGAAGGCATTCTGCGCTCTGATGTGCGTGCAGGAACCCTGCTGGATTTCATCATGGGGTTTGTGCAGCGTTCCTTTTTCATGTGGATTCTGCGGGGTCAAAAGGAAAGCATGGCAGAACAGGCTAATACCATGTTTGAAATGGTCTGGCGGGGCATGATCAACCCGAATTGCATAAACGGCGGGCATTCACAGCTTTAGGGACATGGAAAATGCTGATATACCGTTTATAAAAAAGCTGTCCTTTATGGATAAAGTTAATCTTTAATCAAAAACGGTATATTGGGAAGTTCCGAGTCCCTTAGGTGAAATGAGCAAAGACATCAATAAGCAAATCAGTTTGAAACCTGTTTCAGGAAAAAATTGTAAATGCTGTTACATACTGTGTAAATTTTCTTTAAGTATTATTAACTCAAGTTGCTACCTATGAAAAAATTCAATAATATCAAACATCGGATTTCCTGGAAAAATATCATGATTTTTTATAACATACTGTTTACATGATATTTATAAATTTATAGGTAGCAACTTGAGTTATTATTAAGAAAGAGAATCAATCCATGTCCGAAATTTTTTAATGGCTGTCCGGGAATCCAATCGCAACAACTACTTTAATCGTTTCTTTTGGGATAATTGTCATATCACTCACACTGATTTATGTTACAGCTTTTTTTCAGGGGCGTGAAGTATCTTTTTGGCCGCCTAAAATTGGTCAGAAACCTGATGCAAAAAATTCAGAGAAAAATAAAACTATTGAGACCGTTAGAAGCACAGGCAATCCTTTTCAAATTGACAGAGATATTCAGGGAGAAACAGCAATTGATGATATTAAAAATGCAAAGCACACGATTCACGTTACTCATTTTTCCGGACGCACTCCGCAGAATGATTATATTAAAGCAATGGTTGATAAGACCAATAATGAAAGTATTGATATAACCAGAATAATTCCGAATGATATGAAAAATAGGGAATGGCTGAAAAATTTTAAAAAATTGGGGAATAAATATACAGAAAAAGAAGTATAATGTTTCAACTTTGGTTTTTTATGGCACAAAAATTGCTGAAATCCGGGAACATGTCTTTCTGACCTGTTTCAGCATTGTTTTAAGCTCCAAAACGGTCGTTTTTCTGCAATCCGGACTGAAGGCAAAAATCATGCCCGAAAAAACCAAAGTTGAAACATTATAGCGACAAAGTTACATTTTGACATGCTCATTATTGACAGAAAAAAAGTTCGTCTGTTTTTTCCTGCAAGCAAAGATGCAGCAGAATTTAAGAAGGCAATTGTTTTTGATGAAAAAGAAATAGCGGATTGTTTTATGACAGTATTTGAGAGACTTGCTTAAAAAAGGAAGACTATGAGACGGGAATTCAATGTGGTTATTGAAAAAGATTCTGACGGTTATTATGTGGCAAGTGTTCCTGAACTGAGAGGATGTCATACACAGGCAAAATCTTTGGATGTTCTTATGGAGCGTATCAGAGAGGCTATTGAACTCTGCATTGAGGTTGAATCGGAAAGAATTTCTGATTTGCAGTTTGTCGGAGTGCAAAGAATAGCGGTAGGCGTGTGAGCAGAATACCCCGACTTACGGCACGTCAAATTATTTCTGCTTTGAAAAAAGCGGGATTTGAGGTGATCCGCATAAAAGGCAGCCATCATTATCTTCAGCATTTCGATGGTCGTTCCACAGTTGTGCCTGTCCATTCGGGTGAAACGATAGGAGCAGGTCTGATGAATAAGATTCTTGATGATTGCGAAATGGCTGTTGATGAATTTAAAAAGCATCTTTAACATGCAATTATTATTAAATAAAAGTAAATTATTATAATTTTATTGATTGATTTTAATCAATTGTGATGCAGGTTGTATGCAGCCATAATGCTGATTTTTTTGTCAATTCAAACCATATACCATTCATTCAGGAAAAGGAGAAGGAAATGAAGATACTCAAAATCGATCATCTGGGCATTGCGGTCAACAGCATTGAAAAAGGAAAATCATTCTGGTCTGATGTTCTGGGACTGCATTTTGAGGGAGCCGAAACCGTTGCAGAGCAGAAAGTGACCACAGCCTTTTTCCCTGTGGGACAGAGTGAAGTGGAACTGCTGGAATCCACCTCTCCGGACGGACCCGTTGCCAAATTCATTGAGAAAAAGGGCGAAGGGTTTCAGCATGTTGCTTTCCGGGTGGAAAACATTGAAGAAGCTCTGGAAGAACTCAAAGCCAAAGGCATTCAGCTCATTGACCAGAAACCCCGCATCGGCGCGGGCGGAGCCAAAATTGCCTTTCTGCATCCCAAAGCAACCGGCGGCGTGCTGGTGGAACTGTGCCAGAGAGGGTAATTTTTTGATTTTCAGCGATGAATGAAGAATGTTAATTCTTCATTCATCATTTATAATTTAACATTCATAATTCAGCATTTATAATTTAGGGATTTGGAAATTGCTGATGTACCGGTTTTGCGTTCTGAGGTTTCAGTGTTTATTTCCTGAAACCTGAAACCCGGCATCTGAACCATCCGGTATTTTAAGAACTTCCTCTTCCCTCAACATTCAGCATTCAGCATTTTTTAAGGAGATGTCATGTCAGAACATCCGAAAAAACAGAAATGGGCAGAACTTGCCAGCAAGCAGATGAAGGGAAAATCTCCGGATACATTGGACTGGATGACGCCCGAAGGCATCAAAGTCAAAGCCCTTTACACTGCCGAAGACATTGAAGGCATGGAATGCGTCAACACGCTGCCCGGTCTGCCTCCGTATGTGCGCGGGCCAATGGCAACCATGTATGCAGGCCGTCCCTGGACTATCCGCCAGTATGCAGGTTTTTCCACTGCCAAAGAATCCAACGCGTTTTACAGAAAAAATCTCGCAGCAGGTCAGATGGGACTTTCCGTTGCCTTTGACCTTGCCACGCACAGAGGCTATGATTCCGACCATCCCCGTGTTGCCGGTGACATCGGCAAGGCAGGTGTCGCGATTGACTCTGTGGAAGACATGAAAATCCTGTTTGACGGCATTCCGCTGGACAAAATGTCGGTTTCCATGACCATGAACGGCGCGGTTATTCCCATTCTTGCCGGTTATATTGTGGCTGCCGAGGAGCAGGGCGTCAAACACGAACTGCTGAACGGAACCATTCAGAATGACATTCTCAAAGAATACCTGACCCGCAACACCTATATTTATCCGCCTGTTCCTTCCATGCGGATTATTTCCGACATCATGGCATACTGCTCCAAAGAAATGCCCAAATACAACACCATCAGCATCAGCGGTTATCACATCATGGAAGCCGGAGCCAACTCTGTGCTGCAGACCGCTTTCACTTTGGCTGACGGCATTGAATACATCCGTGCCGCGCTGAATGCAGGCATGGAGATTGACACATTTGCTCCCCGTCTGTCCTTTTTCTTTGGCATCGGCATGAATTTCTTCATGGATATTGCCATGCTGCGCGCAGCCCGTTTCCTGTGGCACCGCATTGTGAGCAAATACAATCCCAAAAATCCCCAGTCTGCAATGCTGCGCACCCACTGCCAGACCTCAGGATGGAGCCTGACCCAGCAGGATCCGTATAACAACGTGATCCGCACCACTTTGGAAGCCCTGTCCGCAGTGCTGGGCGGAACCCAGTCGCTGCATACCAATTCCTTTGATGAGGCAATTGGTCTGCCCACGGAATTCTCCGCTCGCATTGCCCGCAACACCCAGATCATCATTCAGGAAGAATCCCAGGTCTGCCGTGTGGTTGATCCGCTGGGCGGTTCCTATTATATTGAATCGTTGACCAACAGCATTATTGACGGTGCGCAGAAGATCATTGATGAGATTGAGGAAATGGGGGGCATGGCAAAAGCCATTGCCACCGGTATGCCGAAAATGCGCATTGAGGAATCCGCAGCCCGCAAACAGGCACGCATTGATCAGGGTCTGGATGTGATTGTGGGTGTGAACAAATACAAGCTGAAGGATGAAAAGATTGATTTTGATGTCCGGGAAGTCGGCTCTTCTGTGCGTGATGAGCAGGTGGCCCGGCTCAAAGAAATCAAGGCAAAACGGGACAACAAAGCAGTGGAAAAAGCCCTTGCTGACCTGATCAAAGGTGCCGAAGGCAACGGAAACCTGCTGGAACTCGCGCTGCCCGCTGTTCGCGCGCGTGCCACCGTAGGCGAAATTTCCGATGCTTTGGAAAAAGTGTTTGGCCGTTTCGTAGCCACCACCCAGTGCATTTCCGGCGCGTATGCGTCCGAATATGCCACCTGCGCGGGCAATGCCATTGAATCCATGCGCAAACGCACGGAAAACTTTTTGGCAAAACAGGGTCGCCGTCCCAGAATGCTGGTTACAAAAATGGGTCAGGACGGTCATGACAGAGGCGTGAAAGTGGTTGCCTCTTCCTATGCTGATCTGGGGTTTGACGTGGACATCAGCCCCATGTTCCAGACACCGGAAGAAGCCGCCAAAATGGCAATTGAAAACGATGTGCATATTGTGGGCGCATCCAGCCTTGCCGCAGGACACAAGGCATTGATTCCGGCTCTGATTGCGGAACTGAAAAAACAGGGCGGTGAGGATATCATGGTGGTTGCAGGCGGTGTCATTCCGCCCGGAGATTACCAGTTCCTCTATGATGCAGGCGTGAAAGCGGTATTCGGTCCCGGCACTTCCATTATTGATTCAGCCAACAAGACCCTGAATCTGCTGGAAGAGAAGTATCTGAAATAAGCCATCTGTCCGGTCAGGAAGCGGAAACCGGGCCGGACTTTCTGTAACGGCACGCAGGTCAGGTAATGGGTATCTGACCTGCACGGAAGCTGATTCGCGGGCAGAAGCGGTTTCTGCCCGCCATTCCCCAAAAAGTGAAAAAAAATGTTCAAAGATCCCCAATATTATGTGCAGGGCGTTCTGGACAGAAACCGGCTCCTGCTGGCCAGAACCATCACACTGATTGAAAGTGCGCTGCCCGCGCATCAGGAAATGGCAAGAACCGTTGTGGATCGGGTTCTGCCCTACACCGGCAATGCGGTTCGGCTGGGCATCACCGGAGTGCCGGGCGCGGGAAAAAGCACGTTTATTGAGAGCTTCGGAACCATGCTCACGGAAAAGGGACTGCGCGTGGCTGTGCTGGCAATTGATCCAAGCAGCACCCGCAGCGGCGGAAGCATTCTGGGGGACAAAACCCGGATGGAAAAACTGGCTGTGAATGAAAAAGCCTTTATCCGTCCCTCTCCTTCGGGCGGAACTCTGGGCGGTGTGGCACGGAAAACCCGTGAAACCATGCTCCTGTGCGAAGCAGCCGGGTTTGATGTGATCATTGTGGAAACCGTTGGCGTGGGACAGTCGGAAACCACAGTGGCCTCGATGGTGGATTTTTTTCTTGTCCTGATGATAGCCGGAGCCGGGGATGAACTGCAGGGGATTAAAAAAGGGGTTCTGGAAGTCGCGGACGCGATTGTCATCAACAAGGCTGACGGGGACAATATTCTTCGTGCGCAGATGGCACGCAAGGAATATGAAACTGCATTGCATCTGCTTATGCCTGCCACCCCCACATGGTCGCCGCCGGTACTGACCTGCAGTGCAATGGAAATGACCGGCATTGACAAAATCTGGGATACTGTTCTGGATTACCGAAGCAGAATGACCGCGACCGGAGAACTGGAAGCCAAGCGCAGGGAACAGGCTTTGGAATGGATGCGTTTTCTTCTCAAAGACGGGCTGGAAAACTGGTTTTACCATCATCCCAATGTAAAAGATCGTCTGCCTTTGCTGAAAAAGGATGTGGAAGGGGGAAAAACAGCACCGACTGTAGCAGCAGCGGAGTTGCTGGCGTTTCTGAATGCAGGAAAATCGGAATGAAATAATTTATTCTGAAGTTGGATTTCGTCCCATATGTCTAAATCAATACAGAAATAAAACGAAAAAGGACTCAGTGTTTATGCCGTATGTGAATATCAAAATCACCAATGAGGGAGTCACTGCCGAGCAGAAGGCAGACCTGATCAAAGGCGTGACCAGTCTGCTGGCTGATGTGCTGGGGAAAAATCCGCAGACAACGCTTGTGGTCATTGAGGAAGTCAGCACCGACAACTGGGGCATTGGCGGAGAGACTGTGACACAAAGGCGCAGGCAGGGCAAATAACGATGAATTGCAGTCTGAAGATTTAAACCCAGATTCTCATATGAATCAGGAAAAAGAGAATGAACAAAGACAGCATTATTCAAAAAATCAGAAAAGAATATCCCTATCTTATATCCGAATACGGTATAAAAAGAATCGGACTGTTCGGTTCTTATTCCAGAAATGAACAGACAGAAAACAGCGACATAGACATTATAGCGGAATTTGAAAAACCCATAGGGCTTAAATTTGTGGAATTTGCCGAATACCTTGAAAAAATACTGGGCAGAAAAACTGATGTTCTCACTCCGGAAGGACTAAAAGGAATTACCGTAAGAAGAATTTCAGAACACATTGAGAAGAGCATAATTTATGTCTGAAAAAACAGATACTGATTTTCTGCTTCATATAACCGAAGCAATAGACAGAGCAGTTAAATATACAGACGGTATGACTTATGAGGAATTTGTTCAGGATACCAAAACCCATGATGCTGTCATCCGTAATATTGAAGTAATCGGAGAGGCTGTAAAAAATATATCAGATGATATAAAAATATCTTATGATGAAGTCCCATGGAAAAACATGGCAGGAATGAGAGACCGTCTCATACATCATTATTTCGGAGTCAATCTCAGCATTGTGTGGACTGTGGTAAAAGAGGAACTGCCTTCAGTCAATGAACAAATCATAAATATTGCTAAAGAAATAATGAAATACATCAGCTAACGTTGATGGAAGATTTGTTAATTGCTTTCATAAGCCGCTGGAATTAAGTTTTCATAAGGATTTTGCAGCAGAATAAGAAAATGGAAAGATTTCAGTTATGAAAACAAAGCAGAATATCATCACCGTTCTCAAAGAAAATGATAAGATTTTGAAGAAATTCGGAATTAAAAAAATCGGATTATTCGGTTCCTTTGTGCGGGAAAAACAGAATAATGACAGTGATGTTGATTTACTGGCAGAAGTCCCTATCTGAAGCCGCACATCATGAAAGAAGTGGAATATGTCAATTTTTGAAATCGGAAATACGGCCTCATAAGGATTTTGCAGAGAAATATACGGAGAGGAAAAGGTAAAAGGTAAGGATACCGGATGGTTCCTTATCCTTCTCATATAAATTTCTTAACCGGAGAAACGAAAGGACAATCACAATGGGTACTGTTGCAGACAAGATCAGGGATCTCAAAGAGCGGAAAGCCAAACTTCTGCAGATGGGCGGCGAAAAGGCCGTTGCCAAGCACAAAGCAGACGGAAAGCTTACCGCAAGGGAAAGACTCAATCTTTTTTTTGACCCCGGCACATTCCGGGAAGTGGATATTTTTGTCACGCACCGCTGTGTCAATTTCGGCATGGAAAAAGTGGAAGTGCCGTCAGACGGTGTTGTCACAGGCTACGGCAAAGTGGACGGCAGAACCGTTTACGCATTTGCGCAGGATTTCACGTCACGCGCAGGCAGTCTGGGCGAAATGCACGCAAAGAAAATCTGCAAAGTCATGGACATGGCTTTGA
This sequence comes from uncultured Desulfobacterales bacterium, assembly GCA_964505535.1. Classification (GTDB taxonomy): domain Bacteria; phylum Desulfobacterota; class Desulfobacteria; order Desulfobacterales; family Desulfococcaceae; genus JAABRU01. The sequence goes on from CAZDIU010000068.1 coordinate 15,153, forward strand.
AATCCGGCGCGCCGTTTGTGGGATTCAACGATTCCGGCGGAGCCAGAATTCAGGAAGGCGTGGATGCACTTTCCGGGTTCGGACAGATTTTCTACCGCAATTCCATTTCATCCGGCGTGATTCCCCAGATTTCCGCGATCATGGGAACCACTGCCGGCGGTGCGGTTTATTCCCCGGCCATGACTGATTATATCTTCATGGTCAAAAACACCAGTTTCATGTTCATCACCGGACCTCAGGTCATCAAGGCGGTCACGGGTGAGGAAATCAGTTTTGAGGATCTGGGCGGAGCATCCGCACACAATGAAAAAAGCGGGGTTTCCCATTTTGCCTGTGAATCTGAGCAGGACGCGATTGACAAAATCAAGAAACTCCTGTCCTATCTGCCGTCCAACAATATGGAAGATCCGCCCATTGTGAACACCGGCGATGATCCCAACCGCATGGATGCCGCGCTGGACACCATTATCCCGGACAATCCCAACCAGTCCTACAACATGAAGGATGTGATTGCGCATATTGTTGACAACGGCGAATTCTTTGAACCCCATGAACTGTATGCCCAGAACATTGTCATCTGCTTTGCCCGGCTCAACGGACGCACCATCGGCATTATTGCCAATCAGCCTGCATTCATGGGCGGCGCGCTGGACATCAATGCCTCGGACAAGGCTTCCCGTTTCATCCGTTTCTGTGATGCGTTCAATATTCCCATGCTGACCATTGCGGATGTTCCCGGTTATCTGCCCGGCAGCGATCAGGAATGGGGCGGAATTATCCGTCACGGAGCCAAACTGCTGTGGACATACTCGGAAGCAACGGTTCCCAAACTGCTGCTGGTCACACGCAAGGATTACGGCGGGTCTTATCTTGCCATGTGTTCCAAAGATCTGGGTGCGGATGTGGCTCTGGCATGGCCCACTGCGGAAATCGCGGTCATGGGCGCGGCAGGTGCTGCCAATATCATTCATGCAAGAGAAATCAAGGAAGCGGAAAATCCGGGTGAGAAACGGAAAGAAAAGATCAAAGAGTATGAGGATCTGTTCTCCAATCCCTTCCGCGCGGCAGAAAGAGGCTATATTGATGACGTGATTGTTCCCAGCGAAACCCGGCCCCGGCTCATTGACGCGCTGGAAGCCCTTTGCAGCAAACGGGAACTTCGTCCGCCCAAAAAACACGGGAATATTCCGCTGTAACCAGTTGTCAGTGAACAGTTATCAGTAATCAGTTGTCAGAACTGGTAACTGAACACGATAACTGAACACTGGTAACTGATAACTGAAAATACGGGGGATCAATGGATAACAACGCATTGACAGACAAAAAGAAAAGGGTGGCGGCTCTGGCTGCGGTGACTGCATATATCAAAAGTCAGCAGGAGATGATGGCTATGCAAGCTGCGCCTTCTGCTGCAACGGCTGAGGCTGCCAAACCTGCGGCTATGCCTTCGCTGTGGGGCGTGAGCGGCCGCGTGGATATAATGCAGATGCGCAACATGATGCAGATGAAATCCTTTCACGGTGTGAAATTCAGATAACGCACAAAGTAGCACAGGCTTCCAGCTTGTGACTCTGCATATAAACAATCTGGAAGCTTGTGGACATTTTATCAACAGATGAACAAGCTGGAAGCTTGTTCTGCCTTATACAAAATTTAACCATTTTTTTCAGGGAGAATCTGATATGAGCGATCAAGTTGTAATGACGGAGATGAATTACGGACCTGACAGACCGGCTGCAAAAAATCCGGTTAAAATCATGGATCTGTCTCTGCGTGACGGGCATCAGTCCCTGTTCGCGACACGGGGACGCACCGAAGATATGATTCCGGTTGCCGAACTGATGGATGAAATCGGTTTCTGGGCAGTGGAAACCTGGGGCGGAGCAACCTTTGACACCATGCACCGCTTCCTGAACGAAGATCCCTGGCAGCGGCTTCGCACGCTGAAGAAATACTTCAAAAAGACGCCTTTCTCCATGCTGCTGCGCGCGCAGAATCTGGTGGGATACCGCAATTACGCGGATGATCTGGCAGAGGCATTTGTGGAAAGAAGCGCGGAAAACGGCATGGATATTTTCCGGACCTTTGATGCACTTAACGACTACCGCAATTTTGAAACTGTGGTCAAAGGCATTAAAAAAGCGGGAAAACATTTTCAGGGATGTATCTGTTACTCCATGACCCAGCCCCGTCTGGGCGGTGACGTGTACAATCTGGAGTATTATGTAAACAAAGCCAAAGATTTGGAAGCTATGGGTGCGGACAGTATCTGTATCAAAGATATGGCAGGTCTGATTGCCCCCTATGACGCGTACAAACTTATCAAGGCTTTGAAAGAAAAGGTCAAACCGCCCATTCATCTGCACAGCCATTTCACATCCGGCATGTCTCCCATGAGCCACCTGAAGGCCATTGAAGCGGGCGTGGATATTATTGACACCTGCATGACACCTTACGCATACCGCACTTCCCATGCGGCTGTGGAACCTCTGGTCATGGCTCTGCTGGGAACCAACCGGGATACGGGTTTTGACATCAAGAAACTCGCGAAGATCAATGAAATTCTTGAAAAAGAAGTCATGCCCAAATACAAACACCTGCTGGATGACAGCAAGGTGTCCATCATTGACATCAATGTGCTGCTGCACCAGACTCCCGGCGGAATGCTCTCCAACCTGGTCAACCAGTTGCGGGAAATGGATGCGCTGGACAAGATTGATCAGGTGTACAAAGAACTTCCCAGAGTGCGCAAAGAACTGGGGCAGATTCCGCTGGTTACACCCACCAGCCAGATTGTCGGCATTCAGACGGTCAACAATGTGCTGTTTGATGATGAAAACGAACGCTACAAGATGATCACCGCGCAGGTCAAGGATCTGTGCTATGGTCTGTACGGCAAAACCGCGGTTCCCATTGATCCGGAAGTGCAGAAAAAAGCCCTCAAAGGTTATTCCAGAGGCGAACAGCCCATCACCTGCCGTCCTGCTGAGGTTATTGAACCGGAACTGGAAAAAGCCAAGGCTGAAATCGGTGATCTGGCAAAAGACATTGATGATGTGATTCTCTATGGCATCTATCCTGTGACCGGCAAGAAATTCCTGAAATGGAAATACGGCGTGGAAGCCCCGCCCAAAGAAGTTCTGCCCAAAACCCTTGAGGATGTGAAAAAGCAGGATGAAATCATCAAAAAAGCCAAAGCCGGTCTGCTGGTGGAAAAACCGAGCAAAGAAGTTCCGGAAAAAGGCGAAGCCACACGCACCTTCAATGTGTTTGTGGATGGCGAATACTTCCAGGTGGATGTGGATGAACCGGGCGGCGCGCCTGTGATTGCGTATCAGGCTCCGGCTGCTGCGCCCAAAGCTGCTGTACCCGCAGCTCCCAAAGCTGCCGCTCCGGCAGCACCCAAAGCAGCAGCGCCGAAACCGGCCGCAGCACCCAAACCCGCGGCACCCGCAAAAGCTGCTGCTCCCGCGGCATCCGGTGCAGTGGACGGCAAGGCTTTGACCGCGCCCATGCCCGGCATGATTGTTGCCTACAAGAAAAACGTGGGGGATACAGTGGAAAAGG
>CAZDIU010000069.1:0-18407 GCA_964505535.1 uncultured Desulfobacterales bacterium
ATTCCGGCTTTCGCCGGAATGACGTCATGCCTGCGAAAGCAGGCATCCGGAAAAAGTTCCCACAAAAATCAAAATCCCTGAAGAACCCAAAAAGATATTAAAAAAATGCCGCCTTTTGCCGCCACGCTGTGGCAAAAGGCGGTTCCTGATTTACACCATTTTGGACAATGTTTCCAGTAAAATTTCTGCATCCCCGCTGTCCGGGCAGGGCGGAAGCTGTGCCATAATGCCAAGTCCCTCTGAAGCCTCATGGAATTCTTCCGGAGGCAGATCGCTGACCACGGCCAGATTGATCATGGCATTCTTCCGGATAATCATGCCTGCAATTTCCAGACCGGAAAGACTGCCTGCCCTCTCATCAATGATCATCAGATTCGGAGGAGATTGAACGGCTGTATCCAATGCCGCTTTTACCGAATCCGCGTATCGGATGTCCGCTTCTGCCTGAGAATGCAGCCCCCTGACCAGCCCGGAGAAATCATCTGCTCTGTCTGTGACAATCAGAAACGTCTTCATTTTTCCTCAATGTCCGCCGCCGCAGGTGTTTTCCTGACTGAATCGGGGCAGTTTTCCCTGCAGCAGTGCATTTACCGCATCTCCCACAGTGGGAGCCTGTCCGCCATAGTAAACCTCAATGCCCACCTGCTGAAATCCCATGAGGGGGCGCAGTCCCATGCCCCCGGCAATGAGCATTCCGGCTCCTTTGTCGGCAAGATATTTCACCGGAACCATGCAGCCGCCCTGGGTGTGTTCCACACCGGGAATCACCTCCACTTTTTTCACCTGGCTGTTTTCCACAGATACCAGCGTATACATCTCACAGTGACCGAAATGCGCTCCCAGAGCGGCTTCCATTCCGCCCGGCGGGGAAGAAGGCACGGCAATAACTGTATTCATAATAACTGTCTTTCCTTTCCTGTTTTTTTAATTAAACAACTATACAGGGCAGTTGAAAACCCGCCCTTTTCTGTCTGAACGCAATGTCGGCAAAAAGATGTTGCATTTTGCGATCGTTGCTGTTCTTTTTTCCAATTCAACCCTTCCGGAGCCATAACTCCTCAGAGAACTGCGGCGACAGGGTGTCCGGATTTCCCTCAGATTTCACCTTTCAGATTCCCGTCTTTCAGCATCCCCAGAATGCCGGACCATATCTTCCGGAGCGCATCCGAAAATCCGTTTGCACCATATTCCGTTACGGCCTGAGCCTGAACCATAGCCTTTGTGACAACCGGATCATGCGGCAGATGTCCCAGCAGGGTCAGTCCTTTTTCCTGACAGAAAGCCCGGATCTGTGCGCTGATGTTTTCATTGAGATCAGCCTTGTTGACAATCACGCCTGCGGGTATGCGGAAATATCCGCACAGTTCAATCACTCTTTCCAGATCGTGCAGTCCTGATGGTGTGGGTTCAGTCACAGCAACCGCCAAAGAGGCTCCGGACAGGGAACTGATGACCGGGCATCCGATCCCCGGAGGGCCGTCCGAGAGTATCAGGGAACGGCCTTTTTCCTCTGCCAGTCTTTTGGCCTGCTGTTTGAGCAGTGTCACCAGTTTTCCGGAATTTTCCTCACCCGGAAAAAGCCGGGCATGCACCATAGGTCCGAAACGGGTTTCGGAAAGATACCACTGGCCGCAGTGTTTTGGCTCAAAGGCAATGGCATTGGCCGGACAGAAGGCCGCACAGACCCTGCATCCCTCGCATTTCAGGGGGCTGATTTCCGGAACAGGTGCATCGGAAACAGCCCCGAACCGGCACATGTCCGCGCACAGTCCGCAGCTTTGGCATTTGTCTTTGATGACAGATGCCGCATAACCGGAAAAAAAATCCTGGGATACAGTATGATCGGGCCGCAGAATCAGATGCAGATCCGGCGCGTCCACATCCAGATCACAGATCACATGATCTGAAGCCAAATGAGCAAAGGCCGCTGTCAAAGAGGTTTTGCCGGTTCCGCCTTTTCCGCTGATGACCAGAACTTCAGGCATGACGCACCTCCTTCATGGCAGCCATGATATACAGGGATTCCGGAACCGCTGATCTTACTTTTTCAGCCAGATTGGTGAAGATTTTTTCCATTTCCGGGGATGTTTCCGAAATAATGCGGCCCTGGGAATATGCCTCGGCAATGCTGCGGTCATAGGGAATTTCCGCAAAAATCTCCAGCCCCGCGGAGCGGCAGTAATCATACACAGCGTCATTGCCCATCCCGGCCCGGTTCACCACCACAGCCATCGGGATGGACAGGGGCAGAAATGCCTCATGTGCAAGCTGCAGATCATAGGTGCCAAAAGGTGTGGGTTCTGTCACCAGAAGAATGAAGTCCGTGTCCATGACTGCATTCACAGCAGGGCAGCTCACACCGGGCGGGGCATCAATGATGGCATCCGCGTTTTTTTCCGCGGTCATCTGCCTGAGTTTTTCTTTCACCTGCCGCATCAGGGGGGGACTCATGGCCTCTCCCACCCGCAGACGGCCCATGAGAAAACCCGCTTTTCCCGCGCTGCCCCATTCCATTTCCCCCAGTTCCCGGATTCCGGGCGACAATGCCTTTTCCGGACAGATGGCGATGCATCCGCCGCAGCCGTGGCACATCTCCGGAAAGGTGAGAAGAACCTCCCCCATGAGACTGATGGCCTTGAACTGACATAACTCACTGCATTTTCCGCAGGATGTGCATTTGGATGCATCCAACTGCGGCACTTCCAGCCCCGCTATTTTCCGGCCTGTGATTTTCGGGTGCAGGAACAGATGCAGATTGGGTTCCTCCACATCCAAATCCGTTGCGATCACCGGATTTTTCCATACGGAAACAAGGGAGGCCGAAACAGTGGTCTTTCCCGTGCCTCCCTTGCCGCTGGCCACAGCCAGTTTCATGCCCGGCCTCCTCTTCTTCCTCCACCATGCCCGGAACTGTTGGGAGCTTCGGACATTTCCACTTTTCCGGCTTTGAAGAGTTCCAAAGCCTGGCGGGCTGTGATATTTTCCAAATTCTGACCAATCCGGATGCCAACCGCTGACAGGGCCGCAAATGCCTTTGGGCCCACATAACCGGTCAGAACCGTCTTGGCTCCGCAGCGGGCCACAGTTTCTGCTGCCTGAATGCCCGCGCCCTGTGCCATGACCTGTGCCTGACCGTTTTCCACATATTCAAAAATCATGGTATCCGGATCAATGACCAGAAATCCGGCAGCCCGGCCAAAACGCGGATCCATCTGTGCATCCAGATCAGGAGCCTGGCATGTGATGGCTATTTTGTCCATATCCGATTCCTTCTGCGAAATCCTCCGCTTATTCCGAAATTGTCCTCTTCAGGGATCAGGTCTTCCCGCGTGCCGAATCTGTTCATCATCTGATTTCCTTCTCCCTGTCCAAAAACACCGAGGGAGTGTCTTCCTCTCTGCAAACCCAAACCTCCTTTTCTCCGGCATCCGGGTTTTCCCTGTGCATTATTGCCTGTGCAGGGGCCCCAGCCGCGGCCGGTTCCCGCTCCCTGTCCCAAAGGTCCTGTTCTGTCAAATCCCGGCATGGTATACCTCCTTGTGTTCAGGGTTTCCTTTTCCGTGAAATCCGTCCGGACATTCCTGAGCCGGACAGATTTCAACTTCTGAGTTTATGCTTATAACATAGCTGTTGTGGGATAAAAGTCAAGAACTTTTTTTACATTTACTCATTATTTATTGGAGCATATCAACTGCGGTGCATTCCAAAATCCGTGAAAGGAAATCTGACAGAATTTGTTTCAAAAACAAAAATGGTTCTTCAAGGGCTTTTGTGGAAATTTTGGGTTCCGCCTTTCGCCGGAATGACGTCATGCCTGCAAAGCAGACATCCGGAAAAATTTCCCACAAAAATAAACCCGTTGAAAAATATCGGGCATCAGGCGGCCTGCCATATCTGATTTGAAGGAGAGCCGGGTTGCCTGAAAGAGAGTCGGCAAACAGTTCTCCTGGCTTTATCAAATCCCTTGCTTTTTGATCGCAAAGCAGGCATAAGTTACGCAATGGATCAGGACAGAATCTGACAGATTTCGGAAAATCCGGATTCATTTTTCCCGTTCCGCAGAAAACACAGAGCGTTTTCTGTTATGCTGCTGCAGACCATGTTTCTTTCATTCTTTAAGGGATTTGGAAATTGCTGATGTGCCGGTTTTGCGTTCCGAGGTTTCAGTGTTCAGGTTTCAGTGTTTATTTCCTGACACCTGAAACCTGAAATCTTACACCCGGCATCTGAACCATCCGGTATTTTAAGAACTTCCTCTTTCCTGTAGTCTTTAAGAAAATATTTGTCCGCCGAAAACCCTGAGGGTTTTGGAAACCCTCAGGGTTTTCGGCGGACAATCTTTATCTTAAAAACTATAAGCAAGCATCCGGGGTGTTGTCATGTCTGTTTTTTCCATGATTGGAAAACTGTTCGGAGACAGGAAAAGCGAAAAAAACGCTGATGAGCCGGAATATCTGTCTGAAATATTCGGATGGGTGGCCGAAGAAATGGATCCCAGAATACAGCGGGCAAAGGGTTACAGGAAAAAACTCAAACCCGCTGTGATTCATGCCTGCGCCTATATTGACGGACTGGTGGAGAAAATTCCGGGGCCGGCGGATATTGATACGGAAAACTGGGAAAACGATCCCCTTGTGCACGCATTTTTCATAAAAGCAGAGGATGCGGAGGAGCTTGTCCGGAAATCGTCCGGACTGAGGAGTGCAGGGGAAAAACGCGATCTGTCAGGGCATTGTGGGCTTTTGTTTATGCGCAAAACAGAAAGAAAAAGTTTCGGAGCGCAACTTGAGGAAAATCTTATAAAAAAGGATGTGATCCAAACATCGGTCACTTTCACCCATCACCGGATTGAGGCGTTTTTCCCCTCGGTGGAAGAACTTCGGAAGGATTTGAGAAAACGGGGCTTGAAACTGCTGATGACCCTTGTTCTGGAGCATATTCTGTCCATAGAGGAATGGATCAGCGAGCTGGAGGAGCAGAAACATCTGCTGGAAATGCAGTTGCAGATCAGGGATGCCCGGAAGAGAAGTCTTGACTCTTTCCTTGTTTCCGAAAGCGAAGATGCCCAGAAAAACCGTGAAGCGGCAAAAATTTTGCAGAAGATAGAGGAAAAACTTGCCCGGCTTCATGCACAGGTGCGCACGCCCGAAGATCTGATGCACCAGGTGACAAACGTGCTGATGCATCCGGAACAGTGCCTGGGAATTGAAAAAATTTCCATGAAACTCAGTCCCATGAATATTCTGCTGGCTCCGGATGCAAGGGAAAGGGGAACGGAAATCACCCTTGCGCAGTTTCGCATGAAAGAAGAAGCAAAATGGGTCGGACTCATTGTCAGACTGAACGGCAAGGCTTCACAAAATGGATGAAAAGCGTATCAGTCGGCTGAAAAAGGATTTTGCACAGGGTTTTCCGGCTTACTGCGGGTTTGAAGTGAAAGAAGCCGGAGACGGAATCTTTGAAACCTTTCTGCATATCAGGCAGGAACACCGGCAGCAGGACGGGTTTGTTCATGCCGGTGTCATGGCCACAATGGCGGATCACACGGCAGGATATGCGGCTTTTACCACTGTATCCGATGAATTCCGCATTCTCACCATTGAATTCAAAATCAATTTTTTCAAACCCGCTGTCGGGGAAATGCTCATCTGCCGTTCAAAGGTCATTAACAGAGGGAAAACTGTGATTGTGTCAGAGTCTGAAGTCTTTTCCGTATCCGGATCACAGGAAAAAATGGTTTCCAAAGCCACCGTTACACTTATGGCAGTTCCGGTTTCCGGTATAAAGCCGGAATGATTTTCCCGGATCTGATAAAAAACTTGACTTTTGCCCTGTGAATTCTTTATATCAGTCCATGCTTACAGAACTTGAGAAAAAAATTATTGCGTCTGTTCAGGGAGATATTCCTGTTTCCCCCCGTCCTTATCTGGAAATTGCCCAAAATTTGGGCATCACCGAAGACCAGGTGCTGGAAACCCTGCGGAATTTGTGCGACCGGGGGATTATCCGCCGTTTTGGCGCCACACTCCGTCATCAGAAATCCGGATTCAGCGCCAACGCTATGGTGGCATGGAAGGTGGATGAGGAGCGGATTGAGGAGGTGGGAAAGAAAATGGCGGATTTCCGGGAAGTGAGCCATTGTTACCGCCGGAATCCCACCAAAGACTGGCCTTACAATCTTTACACCATGATCCATGCAAAAGATGAGGAATCCTGCCGCGAAATTGCCCGGAAAATGTCTGCGGTCAGCGGAGAGAAAGACTACAGTCTGCTGTTCAGCCGCACCGAACTGAAAAAAACCTCCATGCAGTATTTCACGGATCTGCTGTGATACTGATGAGTTGAATAAACAGACATAAATCCTGAGGGTTTCAAAAAACCCTCAGAGTTTTTCCTTTCAAAGATTTTCCCTTATGAAATCCGATTCTCCCCATATCCTGCTGGTCAATCCCTGGATACATGATTTTGCCGCGTATGATTACTGGGCGCGTCCCATGGGACTGGCCCTTCTTGGATCTATCCTCAGAAATCACGGATTCACAGTAAGTTATATTGACTGTCTGGATCATTTTCATCCGGAAGCTGTTCACACGGATATGTCCGCGCGATGCGGACGCGGCCCCTGGCTGAAAACCCGAATTCCAAAACCTGATGGGATTAAGCATATTCCCCGGAATTTCTGCCGCTACGGCATTCTGCCGGAATGGTTTGCAAAGGATTTGCAGGCTGTTGACAAACCGGATCTGATTCTTCTCACTTCCCTGATGACCTACTGGTATCCCGGTGTTCAGGAAACCATTGCGCATATACGCAAAATTTTTCCGGATGTGCCTCTGGTTCTGGGCGGAATCTACGCCACACTCTGCCATGAACATGCGCTGCGTCATTCGGGCGCGGATGAGGTCATATCCGGAGACGGAATAAAGGAAATTCTCCGTATTGCGGAACAATACACGGGTTTTTCCGTATCTGCCCAAATTGATCCTTCAGACATGAACACCTGGCCTTTTCCCGCATGGGATTTGCAGAGGCAGATTCCCTTTGCTCCCCTTCTCACCTCCATGGGATGCCCTTTTTCCTGCGCGTACTGTGCTTCCCGTTTTCTGGAACCTGTGCACATGGTGCGCAGTCCCGAACATGTGCTCGCGGAAATCCTGCACTGGCACAAAACCTGCGGTGTGCGGGATTTTGCATTTTATGATGATGCGCTGCTGATAAATGCCAAAAACCATGCCATTCCCATGCTTGAAGGCATTATCCGCGCGGATATGCCCCTGCGCTTCCATACGCCCAACGCTGTTCACATCCGGGAAATCACACCGCAGACAGCCCAACTCATGTTCCGGGCCGGTTTCAAAACCCTGCGTCTGGGGCTGGAAACCACCGCATTTGAGGAGCGCAATGCGCTGGATCGGAAAGTGACAGAAGAGGAATTTTGCCGCGCGGCCGCATATCTCCGGGAGGCCGGATTTGATCAGAAACAGGTGGGCGCTTACCTTCTGGTCGGACTTCCCCATCAGAGTCTGGAAGCGGTGGAAGCCTCGATCCTGACGGTAAAGCGCAACGGTCTGACACCGGTTCCCACCTATTATACACCCATTCCGCATACTGCCCTGTGGAAAGAGGCAGTCGCTGTTTCTTCCTATAATCTGGAAGCAGACCCGGTATTTTCCAACAACGCTCTTTTCCCCTGCATGTCCGAGGGATTTTCATGGAAACTCATCACCCGGCTCAAGGATCTGGTCACGCATCCCTGAGCCAGCGTCCGGTGTGCAGCAGGGCATTTTAAAATAAGATAAGATAAGATAATTATATGGAATCTGAAAAAATTCAGCATAAACCCTAAGGGGTTTCAACAGAAATTAATGCCAGTCAGACTGTCTGCGGATGCCTGCTGTTGTTCACCCTGTTGCTGCCAAACGCGATTTGCGCCAAAGAATCCGCTGCACAGTCAGGGCAAATCATAAAGGAAATCATATGAAAACATTTAAATACTGGGCAAAATTTGAAGGATTTCTCCTTGTTGACGGTGTTGAGAGGAAAGCCGCTTTTTTGGGCGGTTCCAATATCTCGGAAGAAGACGCGAGAAACAGTGCCGTCCGGAAATATGAATCTGTCCAAAACAGAATCAATGGAAATAAAAATGAATTTGAAAGTTACGAAGTTGAAATCAAAGAAGAGCAAATTGAGGAAATTAATGAATCCGCTGTGATAACGAGAAACAGATATGGCGCGCATGTGCTGAACACAGAAAATCAGATGATACTGGACATTGATGAACCGCCAGTGTCAATATTTGATTTATTTGCCAGAAAATCAGCAGAATGGAAATTGAGGAGACTGAAAAAGGTCACAGAAAAACTGTACATCAGCCTCAACAAACCACTGCTTGGCTTTCGTATTTATCAAACCTGCAAAGGGTTCCGGGTAATCGTTACCGGTGAACCGATTCTGCCGAAAGAAAACCTTGCACACATTATAAGCCAGAAACTGAATGCAGATCCCCTGTACTGGCATTTGTGCAAGAAACAAAACTGTTACCGGGCGCGATTGACACCCAAGCCCTACAGGATAAAGTACAAAACCATAAAAATAAAAGTTCCTGCTGATGCACAGCGGAAAGAAGAAATCGCCTCATGGGAAAGGGGTTATTGGGAAAAATCGAAAAACTACAGTGTCTGCAGATATATCGGAACGGTTGGAAGTGACAATCCAAACGATCTGATTTTGCTGCACGACAAATACACCCGCGCGAATGACAGCAGAAAGCTTGCCTGACCTGACAATCCGCCCATGTGTTCTGACTGATCCCTGATTCTCAGGATTTATTGGATTTACCGGGATTTTTTAACCGCAGACAATCAGGATGATACGGATGGACTTGTGATATTTTTCAGGGTCTTCAATAGCTTTTGCGGAATTCCGGATTCCGGCTTTGGCCGGAATGACGTCATGCCTGCGAAAGCAGGCATCCAGAACAATTTTTCACAAAATTCATTGAAGATCCATTTTTCGATAGTGGGTCAAACCGGTTGATTCTGATATTCCCCTCCCCCGGCGGGAGGGGAGAGTTTTTTCCTCATCATCAACCGCTTTGACCCACTGCCCATTTTTCATCTGTAAAATCATGATCCAAGTCAAGCCTTTCATCCCGTGAATCCCGGTTCGGACAAAAAAAGGGAAACAGTCCCCCTCTCAAAAGAAAGTTCCTGTTTCCCTTCAAAGAACAGTTCAAATTTCCCAGACAGTTCCGGTTCAGCTCCGGTCAAAATGGGAAAAGTGCATGGTGAAGGTGGCACGTCCCTGAGTGGCTGAACGCAGGGACGTGGAATATCCGAACATTTTCGCGAGCGGAACCGTGGCCCGGATGACCTGAAGACCTCTCTGTGCCTCAATCGCGCCAATTTTTCCGCTCCGGGAACTGATGTCTCCGATCACATCCCCCACAAAGGCTTCGGGCACAAAAATCTCCACCTTCATAATGGGATCCAGCAGATACGGCTCTCCGGCTGCCATCGCCTCTTTGCAGGCCATGGAGGCACTGACCCGGTAGGCCAGTTCCGTGCCCTGGGATTCCCGGAAGGAGCCGCCTGTGAGAATCACCTCGGTGTCCACCACAGGATAGCCCATCAGGGAACCGCTGCCCAGGGATTCCATGACCCCGGCTTCCACTGCGGGAATGTAAATATCCGGAATCTGCTCTGCCGTAACCTCGGAACGGAAACGGTTTCCTGTGCCGCGGGAAAGGGGTCTGAGTGTAAGCACCACCTCTCCGAAATGGTGCTGCCCGGCCACATCCCTGTCAAACACAGCCCGGCCTTCGGCTTCCCGCGCAATGCTTTCCCGGTAAACCACCTGGGGTTTGCCCACATTGACACTGGTGGAGAACTCCCGCAGCATCCGGCTGATGATCACCTCCAGATGCAGTTCGCCCATGCCGGAAAGGATGGTCTGTCCGGTCTCCTCATCTGTGCGCACGCGCAGCGTGGGGTCCTCTTCCAGAAATTTCCCCAGAACATCTTCCAGTTTGTCCTGATCCGAATGGGTTTTGGGCTCAATGGCAATGGAAATGACCGGTTCGTAAAATTCCATTCTTTCCAGCAGCACCGGTTTGTCCGCAGAGCACAGGGTTTCCCCGGTTCCGGAATTCTTGAGCCCCACCACACCCACAATGCTGCCCGGTCCGGCCACATCAATGCGCTCCCGTTTGTTGGCATGCATCCGCAGAATGCGGGAAAGTTTTTCCTTTTTCCCCAGAGAGGGATTGTAAACATCCTCCCCTGCATTGATCCGGCCGCTGTAGACCCGGACAAAGGAAAGTTTCCGGCCTTCAATCATGGAAACCTTGAAAATCAGGGCTGCCAGCGGATCTTTGTCTATGGGATGGCATTCAATGACTTCATGGGTGATCGGATCAGTGCCCCGGATGGGCGGCACCTCCAGGGGGCTGGGCAGAAATCGGACAATGGCATCCAGCAGGGGCTGAATCCCTTTGTTCCGCAGGGCAGTGCCGCACATGACCGGCACCAGTTTCAGACTGATGGTTGCCCTGCGGATGGCATCCAGCAACTGCTCCTCGGAAACCGGCTGCTCAGCCAGGTAGAGGTCCATGACCTCATCATCAGCCTCGGCCACCGTTTCCACCAGCTTCTCCCGGTATGCCGCGGCCTGATCCAGACACTGGGCCGGGATTTCCCGATCCGTATAGGTGGCTCCTTTGTCATCGCCTTCCCACACGATTTCCTTCATGCGGATCAGATCAATCACACCGGCAAAACGCTCGGCCTCGCCTGAAGGCAGTTGAATGACCAGGGGATTGGCCTGCAGACGGTCCTTCATCATCTCCACAGTATTGAAAAAATCCGCACCAATCCGATCCATTTTGTTGACAAAGGCCATTTTGGGCACATGATATTTGTCTGCCTGGCGCCACACGGTTTCCGACTGAGGCTCCACACCGCCCACAGCGCAGAACACACCCACCGCGCCATCCAGCACCCGCAGGGAACGCTCCACCTCAATGGTGAAATCCACATGGCCGGGCGTGTCAATGAGCTGAATCTCACATCCCTTCCACTGGCAGGTGGTCACGGCTGAAGTGATGGTAATGCCCCGTTCCTGTTCATCCGTCATCCAGTCCATCACGGCCTCACCGTCATGCACCTCTCCCAGTTTGTGGGATTTTCCTGTATAATACAGGATGCGTTCGCTCACGGTGGTCTTGCCTGCATCAATATGCGCAATAATTCCTATATTTCTTATCTGTTGCAATGGGTTCTTTTTCATATAAAAAATCCGCTTTCTCTCACTGCTGTTCCTGAAGGTTTTTCCCATTCATCGGCAGCCACACCGTAAAGCAGCTCCCTTTGCCCGGTTCGCTTTCCAGTTCAATGCTTCCGCCCAGTTCCTCTGTCAGACTTTTGACAATGGGCAGCCCCAGTCCTGTACCGGTGATAAACCGGGTATGCTCATTCTTGACCCGGAAAAATCGCTCAAAGATCCTTTCCTGATGCCGTTTTTCAATGCCGAAACCATTGTCTTTCACCATAATCCGGATGCGATCTCCCTGAGCATCCGCTTTTACACGGATCGAGCCTCCGTCCGGAGTATAGTTGATGGCATTGGAAATCAGATTGCCGAAAATGCTTTCCAAAGCAACCGGATCTGCCGTGAACAGGGGAAGAGGGGAAGAGGGAAGGTCCAAATGCAGGGTCTGGTTTTTCACTTTCGTTCGGGCATTCATGAAATCTGTAATATTTTTAATGACTTCTTCAATGCAAACCGGCTTTGCCTCCTGAAAGGCCACCCCGGCCTCAATGCGGGACAGATCCAGCAGATCGCCGATCAGAGAGATCAGTCCCTGGGTTTTTTCCTTTGCCCTGGACAGAATATACTGATCCTCCCGTGAACCGTCATCCACCATATCCTTGATGACCATTGCCAACTGCTCATGGATGGTGGACAGCGGGGAGCGCAGTTCATGGGAGACCTTGGCCACAAACTCGGATTTGACCCGATCCAGTTCCTTGAGCCCTGTGATGTCCGCAACATTCACAGCCGCGCCCAGACAGGTGCCATCCTCGCCCAGTACAGGCCGGCCTCTGGCCATGAGAAATCTGCCGTTGGCAAGTTCGATTTCACAGGTGGGAATGGCATCGGAATTCAGATATTTTCCCGCGGAGATGTCCCTGACAAAACGGCAGAAATCTTCATCTTTCACATATTCCTCAACAGATTTTCCCTGGTCCGTGTCCGGGGGCAGACCGAAGTGCTGCAGAAAAGCCGGATTCATCAGCCCCACGCGGCCCTCGGTGTTCGTAACCACGACTCCATAGGGAAGGGATTCCACAATCGTCCGGATCCGGCTTTTTTCCGCATGAAGGAAGGTCAGTGTGCGCTCCCTGTCCCGGGCCATGGATTCTGCTTCCCAGCGCAGACGCATTTTTTCCCTGGCACGGCCCACAACAATCCGCAGGTGGTCCGGCTCAAAGGGTTTGGGAATGAAATCATACGCTCCCTGCTTCATGGCCTCAATGGCTGTTTCCACCGTGGCAAAGCCGGTAATGATAATTACCAGTATTTCCGGATATTTTTCCGTTACATGCCGGAGAACCTCCATTCCGTCCATGCCAGGCATCTTGAGATCCAGCAGCATGATGGAAAATTCCTCTTTTTCCAGAATCTCCAATGCCATATCCCCGCGGGAAGCCGTGGACACCTCACAGCCCATCCGGGAAATGATCCGCCGGGAGCCTTCCCGGATATCCTGCTCATCATCCACAATCAGGATACGCGTGGCCCCGCCTTTATTATCTTTCATTTTCCCCTTCCTTTTTCTCTTTCGGGTTTACCGGCAGTTCCACAAGAAAAACTGTCCCCTGACCGGGTTTGCTTCTGGCTGTGATTCTGCCCCTGTGATTTTCCACAATCCCGTAAACCATGCTCAGGCCCAGACCGGTTCCCTTTCCGGCCTCCTTGGTGGTAAAAAAAGGTTCAAAAATATGGGACAGCACCTCATCCGGAATGCCCGGCCCGGTATCGGATATTTCAATGCAGACATACTGCCCGTCTTCCGAAATCCGGGTTTCCACGGTAAGGGATCCGTTTCCCTGCATGGCTTCGGCCGCGTTGAGGATGATGTTCATGAACATATGGTTGATCTGCCGGATATCTGCGGGAATGCCGGGAAGGTTTTCGGCAAAGTTCCTTTTGATGGTGATGTTGTGAAAAAGTGTCTGATTTTCCAAAAGAAAAAGTGTGCGGGACAGGGCTGTGTTCATATCACTGATGCGTATATTCTGCCGGGGCTGGCGGGCAAATTCCAGCAGTTCCTTCACTGTATCGCTGCACCGCTGTGCATCCCGGAGAATGCACTGGAGATCATCCCTGGCCCCTTCAGGCAGATCGTATTCCTCCATCATCAGTTTGGCAAAAAGGATTATGCCGCCCAGCGGATTGTTAATCTGGTGGGCCACGCCGGCCGCCAGTTTCCCCAGAGAGGCCATCTTTTCAGCCTGCAGCAGTTGAATCTGCGTCTTTTCCAGTTCCTTTTTCATCCGAATTCTTTCCCGCATATCATGAAAAAAACCGACCGTGGCCACCTCTTTTTTGCCTTCATACACAATGGCCGCATTCAGACTGATGGGGACAGAGGAACCGTCTCTGCACCGCACATCCACCTGGTAGGATTTGAGTTTTCCGCTGTTTTCCCGCAGTCTGTGCATGATTTTGTACGCTTCGCCATCTTTCACATAAATATCACGTATATTCAGATGGTTAACCGCCTCACTTTCGCAGTATCCGGAAATTTCGGATGCAGCATCATTGAATATGAGTATTTTTCCTGTCCTGTCCGCGGCAACAACACCGTCTACCGAGCTGAGAATCAGATTTTTGAGAAAAGCATTGGAATACCGGAGCCGCTCTTCCAACCCCTCCATGGTCGGAATTTCGAAATCAAGCATCACAATGGCATTCATCCCCTTTCCCGCGCAGATGGGATAGGAATACATGCAGGAAGGTCTCTCCAGCTCCAGATACCGGGAACTGGGACGCACCGCCATAGGCCTGCCGGTAAGCTTCACCTCTTCCGCGGGACATTCTTCGCAGGGACAGGAAAGACTGTACAGCACCCTGTAGCACTTTTCCCCCACAATGATCCGCTCCTGCATCCCGTTGAAATCACCGTTTGCAGCCAGAATCGTGAAATCCGGTGAGATGACGAGGATCTTCCGTTTAAAAACCTCCAGGGCTCTGACCAAATACTCTTTTTCTGTCTCACTTGGCATAACGCATCCTTTTTATGGAAAAATCAAAACATCTGAAAGACCTGCCGGCTTCAGAGGGCATATTTTCCTAAAAAGATAAATTATATAACCAATTTTCCGATAAAAGCAATTGAAAAAATGACATGAGAGGGAAAGAATCTGTTTCAGTCCGGTTATTCATGATCCGGGGGGCAAAATATGAAAACCTGATTCCCGGTTATCCGTCTGACAGCACATCGGAGACAAGGCCCTGCAGCAGGATGCAGAGATTTCCATAGTAAATTCCTGTCTGATGCATGGAGGCCATCCATCATCAAGGATAAAAAATAATATGAAGGCTTGACTCTGTGTGTCAATTGGTATATGGCATTTCTTCCGCAGCAGGAGGCGGTGTATGCCCGGAAATTCAAACAGATGAAATAAAAATGCATATTTCACTGCTGTCAGGAACGGGGCCGCAATCCCGTAAGCATGATGCTTACAGCCGGAATATTTTTTCCCTTGTGAGGGAGCAATAAAAATCGCAATATTATCTTGAAAGGAGATGCAAAAATGGGTTACCCGGTAATTGATGAGGAAAAATGTGTGGGATGTGGGGAATGTGTTGACAACTGCCCGAATGACGTTATAGAAATGGACGGCGACAAGGCAAAAGTGGTCAACCCGGATGAATGTGTGGACTGTGAAAGCTGCGTTGAAGTCTGTGAATCCGGAGCAGTGGAACTGACAGAATAAGTTTATCCTGTGTTTTTATGTGCCATCGGCCTTTTCCGGCCGGATTCAAAACTGTCCGGAAAAGGCCGGTTTGTATCCGAATTCTGATATTTCCTCCCAAAAGCATCTGAAAAACAATCTTTGCTGAAAATTTCAATTTTATCCGAAATGCAGCATTCTTCTTCACAAACAGAAGACAATGCTGCGGAGAGTCTGCCGCTTTTCCGGAAACAGTTTGATGACACAGGTATTAAAAAGGATTCTTCAAGGATTTTTGCGGGAAATTTTTCCGGATGCCTGCTTTCGCAGTCATGATGTCATTCCCGTGAAAACCGGAATCCGGTGTTTCCGCAAAACAGATTGAAGAAACTTAAATAAGGAGAAAAATCTATGGCTTTTACTCCCATCGTGGATGAGGACAAATGCGTTGGATGTGAGGAATGCGTGGAAGTCTGTCCTGTGGAGGTGTATGAAATGCAGAACGGCAAATCCGTACCTGTCAAAGCTGAGGAATGCATCGGCTGCGAAAGCTGTGTGGAGGTCTGCGAGGCGGGCGCCATCACTGTGGAAGAATCCTGATCAGCTTCCGCACCTGCCTGCCCGACCCGGAACAGCATTTCCGGGCCGGGTTCCCTCCAATTGCGCAGAACAGTCCGAGAAAGAGATCCCCTGCAAAACCGGGCTGAAAAGCAGCCCAAAAACGCTTATCCCGCCTGTCCATCTGTTCCAAAAGGATAATACCCCGGAAAACATATTCTGAAACGGATGTTCCTGCTCTCCCAAAAGGAAAATCATTTTCTGAAAATCTCCGGGGTTTCTGATGCAGATTCAATCTTATCTGTTGACAAAACCCTTTTCCGTCTGTATATATCCACGATTGTTTTTTGGGGATTACAGATGATGACAGGCAATAACTGTTTGAAATATAAATTATATCCGAATACACCGCTGAATCTTTTTTTCCGCCGGGGATTTCTGTCAGGAATACTGATGCCTCATCCGCTGAAGCATGAGAATTCTGACCAGACAACCCCTTTTCCCCCTTTTTTTCCCTCTCCCATGTATTCCGGTTTCCAGATTGCACAGCATTCCCCGCATTCATTCCTGTTTCCCCAGGAATGAAAACAGCAGGATTGATATTCGGTCTATTCATGCAAAAGGACAGAAGATGTTTTCTTCAGTAAAAACAGATAATAACGTTCCAAAAAATGACAAAGCCGCAACAGGAGCCATCACCCGGCCAACACTGTACACTTGCATGGCAGTCTCATTTGTTCTGGGATTTCTGAGCGGTGTGGTCCTGTTTTCCTATAAAGCCGCTTCGCTCAGCCCTGTTCAAAAGGGACAGATGCCGCATGCCCAGTCCTCCCCGCAGGAAATGGAAAAAATGGTCCGTGCACTGGAGCAGGAAACAGCTCAGCATCCGGAAAATACCCGCGCATGGATACAACTGGGAAATATCCACTTTGATCATGAGGAAAATGAAAAAGCCATCCGGGCATATGAAAAAGCCCTGTCACTTGATCCCGGCAATGCAGATGTGCTGACAGACCTGGGAGTGGTATACCGCCGGGCTGGTCAGCCCCAGAAAGCCATTGAAAATTTTGACAAAGCAGTAAAGGTTGATGCAGCGCACAAAACCGCCCGGTTTAACAAAGGGGTCGTTCTGATGCACGATCTCAATGATAAGGCAGGGGCCATCCGGGTATGGAAGGAGCTTGTGGATGCAGATCCGCTTTTCACTGCGCCAGGAGGCCAGTTTCTTGACGAAATTATCCGCCATTATGAAGAACATGAATGAATATGGGCATCCCTGTTCCCAATCTGGCTGCACGGGCTGGCTGAAACTGTATCAACTCTCTGCATGAAACGGAATGACAATATGAAATTACAAAATAAATCAAAAGCTCTTTTTATATTCAGATACCTGTTTTTCATCCTGTTCCTCCTGATCTTCCTTTTGGGAAAAACGGATGGAATTTTTGCAGCCGGATCCGGGGCTGCCGAAATCCCTTATGACATCCCCTGGAAAAATATGGATGTGCATACAGATGCAATCCGGCCCGGTGAAAATCTGGCCGGAATTCTCACTGCCGCGGGAGTCCCCTATTCCCGGATTCATGAGGCCATACAGAAATCAAAAAAAGTGTTTGATGTGCGAAAAATGCAACCCGGCAGACCCTACAGTCTGATCCGCACACCCGAAGCGGAGACAAAGGGATTGCAGAACTTTTATTTTGTTTATGAGCAGAACCCGGTGGATTATGTGGTGTTCGATCTGGGGGAAAGGGTAAGCGTCTGCCAGAAGAAAAAACCGGTTCAGATCATTGAAAAAATTGCCGAAGGAGTGATTGAATCCTCTCTGGCCGGTGCATTTGCCGAGCGGAACATTCCCTGCGAACTGGCTCTGGCCCTTTCGGAAATTTACGCATGGACACTTGATTTTTATCATTTTCAGAAAGGCGATGCCTTCCGTATCATTTACGAGGAGAAATATGCGGGGGGCAAAGCCGCTGGCCTGGGCAGGATTCTGGCCGCACGCATCACCTTCAGCGGAGAGGATTATTATGCTTTTTATTTTCAGGAAGGGGATAAAAGCGGAAAATACTATGATGAGAACGGCAGACTCCTACAGAAGGCGTTTTTAAAGGCCCCGCTGAAATTCGTCCGGATCTCTTCGGGATTTTCCAAAAAACGCCTTCATCCGGTCCTGAACAGATACAGGCCGCATCCGGGCACAGACTATGCCGCGCCAGCGGGCACACCTGTTATCAGTGTCGGCGATGGTGTTGTGAAAGAGGCATCGTATAATTCCACCGCGGGACGTTATCTTCAAATCCGGCATTCTGAACGCTATGCAACCGAATATCTTCATCTGTCCAAATATGCGAAAGACATTAACCCGGGCAGCCGCGTCACGCAGGGTCAGGTGATCGGGTATGTGGGCAGCACCGGTCTGGCAACGGGTCCGCATCTGGATTTCCGTTTCCGGATTGACGGAACCGCTGTCAATTTTCTGAAACAGGACCATCTTACTGCTGATCCGCTGAAGAAAAAACAGATGAAACGGTTCCTGGTCAGCACAGCCTCCCTGAAAACGGATCTGGATACGGACAAAATCAGACAGTTCTCTGCAAAAATCCGCAAGGATGATGAGGAAAAAATCAAATCATTTTAATAAATTGTCCAAAATCCGACACCATCCGGGAATGTCTGAACCCGGATTTTCCGGATGAATTGAAACATCCCGGTAAATCCAGAAATCCTGTAACTTGCAGTGACTCGCAGGTCGGATTGGCGTAAGCGTAATCCGACATCGGGCAGCCTCTGAAGAATGTCGGATTACGGCCTTGCGGCCTAATCCGACCTTGTGTTTGGGTTGAGTTGACCCGTCCCATGCGTCACTGTATAAGGTTTAAAAGTCTG
>CAZDIU010000070.1:0-1689 GCA_964505535.1 uncultured Desulfobacterales bacterium
GCCGTCCGCTTGACTGCCTGGCCATATTTTCCTTCAATGCAGTGTCATTTCAATAATTTTTTCCGTTGTGACAATTTTTTTATAGCCTTTGTTTATCAAACCTTCTGTCAGTTTTTTGTCATTTGACCACAAAGATATATCCAGTTCGATGCTTAACTTAAAGCCACATAAACTGTATCTTTCAGGTCTATGTCACTGCATAACTGCAAAGCTCTTTCATAACTTTCCTGTGTTATTGCAAGGCCAGGAATAGCTTTTATCCCGGAAAACAGCTCTCTTATAAAAGATTTGAACTGTTCTTTCAGTTTCGTTCTTTTTATGATTTCTTCCTGATAGTTGGAAAGTTCAATAAAAATAAAATCAGGCACATAAATCTCCGCTGCCCTGAAAATGTCAATGTAAAATTCTTTTCCGCTTATCAGGGCTGAAAACAATACATTGGAGTCCGGAACTGTTTTCATATGCAGGATATTTCTTTCTTATATTCGTTCCATGCAGATTGCCGTATTTCCTCCAATGCTCTGAAATAATCCTGTTCATCATACGATGATTTCAGGTTTTCTGAAATCTTTCGGAATGACTGTCTGATTCTCATCCATTTCAATGTGCTGTTTATCTCTTTCTGAACAGATTCCCATCCGAATGAAATCAAATCTTTTTCTGATATGTCAATGGTCAGTTCCATATTCCCTCTCTGCCGTGCAGAGGCTTACTGCAGGTCTGACATTGATATTATTGCAGTAAGCCGTGCCAATTAAATAAATTTGATTTTTAGGAAAATATAACCAGTTATTATCAGGAACTTTTCCCTGATAACAGCCCAAAGCAGCCATTATCAGAGAACTTTCCCTGATAAGAAGGTAGACGAAAATTTTCACGTAGTTAAAAAAGAGGTTAACCCTCCCCCTGCCCCGCCCTCAAGAAGGGGAGAAAATTTTATACCTGAAAATTTATGGAACCTTACTTAACAGTCAAAAACAGCATTTAACGTCAGTTTTCCCTGATTGTATCCCCAAAAAACATTTATCAGGGAAAAATCTGATGATCCCCTAACAAGTCAAAAAAATTGGTAATGGGCCAACCGGTTTGAAAAACTGACTTTCCTCTCTTGAGGGAGGGGAACTTCGGAATCAGCCGGTTCGACCCACTGTCAAAAATTTTAGGAGTTACGCTGCTGGTTTTCCAACTGTCTGATTTTTAAAGAACTGATTTTGTGCAGTGCAACATTCGCTTCCATAAAAATCAAGATGTTAAAATTCAACTGCGTAAATCTTCAATTTTTTTCGATTTTCGGTAGCCCTGCACTGAAAACCTGGGAGTATGCCGGACTTTCAGTCCGGACTCCCAATGAATGACGGAAAAATTTTCTGTTTCGTGTTCGTTACGCATTCCGGATGGCATCAGCAATGCTTACAGTTGCACGGGTGTTGCCCACATTGTGAACCCGGACAATATGCGCTCCTGCCAGAACCGAGGCTGCCACACTGGCCTGGGTTCCGGTTTCCACAATCGGGGAAAGGGGTTCCTCTTTCTTTTTCAAAAGAGTGCGGATAAATGCCTTGCGCGAGGAACCCACCAGAATCGGCACATCCAAATCTGCAAACGCATCCAGCCCTTTGATAAGACAAAGATTGTGCGTCAGGGTTTTCCCAAAACGTGTCGAAATAGAAGAGAGACTTGAGCAGTTAA
>CAZDIU010000070.1:1699-18407 GCA_964505535.1 uncultured Desulfobacterales bacterium
AAAACCAATGCCCGGATCAATAATGATTTTGGAGCGTTCAATGCCACTTTGCACTGCTCTGTCAATGGCTTTTTCAAAAAACAGGTGCAACTCCCCCAGCAGATCATCATAGTGCGGATCAACCTGCATGGTTTTGGGCGTTCCCTTCATGTGCATCAGAATGACCGGCATACGGTATTCTGCAGCAACCGATGCCATTTTTGGATCATTCTGCAGAGCGGAAATGTCATTGATAATGGAAGCCCCGGCTTCCAGAGCCTGCCGCGCCACTTCCGCCTTTGCCGTGTCTATGGAAATGGGAACAGAAATGTTGCCGGAAACCAGTTTTTCAATGACCGGAACCACCCGCCGGATTTCCTCGGCCACAGAAACCTCATCGGAAAAGGGACGGGTGGATTCTCCGCCAATATCCAGAATGTCTGCTCCCTCAGCCACCATTTTTTCTGCCTGTGCCAGGGCTTTTTCAAAATCAAAGAAAATGCCGCCGTCAGAAAAGGAATCAGGGGTCACATTCAGAATTCCCATCACGCAGGTGCGCTCCCCCAGTCTGAGGCTCCATTCCTGCCCGTGATGGTTCCATGAAATTGCATAGCGTTTCATTTGCTTTTCAGTTCCTGATCATTGTCTGCATCCGGAGCATCCGTACTTACCTCATCATCACTGGGCATGGCAGTGGGCGCATCTGATTTTTTTTCCAAAGAAATTGCTGTATGTTCCGGCAGAGAGCCGGGATGATGGGAAGGCAGACGGATGCCGGGCCTCATGCTCATAATCAGCTCATCAAGCTCCGCCCCCATCACGGTTTCCTTTTCCAGCAGCAGTTCCGTGAGTTTATGGAGAATATCCGTGTTTTCCCTCAGCACATTTTCTGCCTTTTCATAGGCAGTCTCTATCAGACGGCTGACTTCCGCGTCAATTTTTCGTGCCACCTCATCAGAATAATCCCGGCGCTGGGTGATTTCCCTTCCCAGAAATACCTGATCATCCCCTTTGGCATAGGAAATGGGGCCCAGTTCACTCATGCCCCAGGCACGCACCATTTTATCAGCCAGATCCGTGGCCTGCTTGATGTCACTGGACGCGCCTGCCGTGATTTTTCCAAAAATAACCTCTTCGGCCACCCGTCCGCCCAGCATACAGGAAAGTCTGCTTTCATACTGCTCCTGATAAATGGTGTATTTTTCCTCCGGCAGATACCAGGTGACCCCCAGCGCACGTCCGCGGGGAATAATGGTGATTTTGTTGACCGGATCAGTGCCGGGCAGAAAACGGGCCACCAGAGCGTGTCCGCCTTCATGGTAGGCTGTAACCTTTTTGTCTTCATCCGTAAGCACCAGGGATTTGCGTTCCAGCCCCATATAGACCTTGTCCTTGGCCTCCTCAAAGTCAGCCATCCCCACCTTGTCCTTGTTTTTTTTCGCGGCAAAGAGAGCGGCCTCATTGACCATATTTTCCAGATCCGCTCCGGAAAATCCGGGTGTGCCTTTGGCCAGAGTCAGGGTATCCACATCCTCTGCAATGGGGCTTTTCCGCATATGCACCTTCAGAATCTTTTCCCGGCCCTTCAAATCCGGCATTCCCACCACCACCTGACGATCAAAACGTCCGGGGCGCATGAGCGCGGGATCCAGCACATCCGGCCGGTTTGTGGCTGCCACCAGGATGACGCCCTCATTGGACTCAAAACCGTCCATTTCCACCAGCAGTTGGTTGAGGGTCTGCTCCCTTTCATCATGGCCGCCGCCCAGTCCTGCACCGCGATGTCGGCCCACTGCATCAATTTCATCAATGAAAATAATGCAGGGTGCATTTTTCTTGCCCTGCATGAACAGATCACGCACACGGGATGCGCCCACGCCCACAAACATTTCCACAAAATCCGATCCGCTGATGCTGAAAAACGGAACTCCGGCTTCTCCGGCTATGGCACGTCCCAGAAGGGTTTTTCCCGTACCCGGAGGCCCCATGAGCAGCACGCCTTTGGGAATGCGGCCCCCCAGCCGGGTGAATTTTTTGGGATCTTTGAGAAATTCCACAATTTCCCACAGTTCTTCTTTTGCCTCGTCAATGCCTGCCACATCCTCAAAGGTGATTTTTTCAGACTGCTCGGACAGAAGACGGGCACGACTTTTGCCAAAGGACATGGCCTTGCCTCCGCCCCCCTGCATCTGACGCATGAAAAAAATCCACACCCCGATGAGCACCATCATGGGAAACCAGGACATCAGCAGGGTCATGTACCAGGGAGATTCATTGGGCGGTTTTGCCTTGATGACAACGCCTTTCTGCTCCATGCGCTGAATGAGCATATCATCCTGTTCGGGCGCAAAAACCTTGAACCGTTTCCGGCTGGTGTCCGTGACAAAAAGTTCCTGCCCCTGTATCACCACTTCGGCCACGCCCCCGGCATTCACCATATTGATGAACTCCGTATAACTGATGCCGGATTCAGTAACCGTCTGCTGGTTGAAAAGATTGTAAAGCATAATCATCATCAGGGTGATGACCAGCCATAAAGCCAGATTCTTGTAAAAAGGATTCAAAGAATGTTACCTCCTGAAAAAAGATTGCAGACTCCTGAAATAAAAATATTTTTTCCCGGTTGGGTCTGAATTGGATTCCGTCTGTGCATGACAGAGATGGGATGAATATTAATCATATTTGCAAATTAGGCAAGCAAAAGTTCTGCTTTCAGCACCTTTTCTGTTTGGGATGTCACCTTTGCCGAATCATCGATCCGGTGCCCCGCCACCCAGATAATCCGGCCTGCACTCAGCACAAGGGGACATTTGGCACGTTCATCCTGTGGAATTTTCCGATCCCCAAAGTATTTTTTCAGTTTCTGTGTTCCCTGCATTCCCAGAGGACGGAAACAGTCCCCTGGCTGAAAATTTCGGATCACAATGGGAAATTTTGCCTTTTCCCCATCAAAAAATGCTGTGCTGTTTCCCGAATCCCGGATGTCAGGCAGTTTTTCCTCAACGGAAAATATCAGTGAGGCTCCGGTTTCCCTGATGTCCACTCTTCCCGGTGCTGTGACGGTATAACAGAAGGAATCTGTATCCGGCTTTTTTTTCCCCAGACTTCGGAGTGACTGTTCCTCTGCGGAAAAACAGAGCAGATTTCCCTGTTTTGTGACACGGATGCGATCCGGCAGATCAAGACATCTGATGACTTCATCTGTTTCCAGGATACGGCGAATATTTTCTGCATGGGCAAAAGTGATGCCCCGCAGATTTCCTTTCACATGGGAAAGGGCATGACGGATAACCCGTCTTTGGGCAGCAATCGGCATTCCGGCCAGTCCGGAAATGGAAAGACGCAGACTGTCCCTTTTCTCCGCAGCCAAAACCCGCTGGAACAAATCCTCCGTGATTCGGCCCAGCCATTGCTCTTCATCCCGCAAAATCTCCGAAATCCGGTTAAGGGTGCGGACAACATGGGGATGGCAATGGGTTTTCAGATGGGGAATGATCTGATGCCGCACACGGTTGCGCAGATATCTGAGATCGCTGTTGGAACTGTCTGTCACATAATCTGCCCCTTTTTGCATCAGATAAGCCAGAATATCAGACCGGCTCAGACCCATCAGGGGGCGGATGTATTTTCCCTCTCTGGAGGGAGGAATGCCGGACAGTCCGGACGGCCCGCTTCCGCGCAGCAGAAACATCAGCACCAGTTCTGCATTGTCATCCGCGTGGTGTCCCAGTGCGATTCGGTTAAAACCCTTTTCCTGCGCGACTGCATTGAGAAAATCATAACGGAGTTCTCTGGCCGCCTCTTCCGGAGACAGTCTGTGCGCGCGTCTGTGCGCTTCCGCGTCTTTTCCTGCAGTAAAACAGGGGATGGAGAGTCTTTCTGCCAGTGCGATGACAAATCGCTCATCCCTGTCCGATTCCGCACCGCGCAGGCAGTGGTTGAGATGGGCTATGCCCAGGCGCAGAGAAAAACCGGAAGACAGTTCCGCAAGGATATGCACAAGTGCCACAGAATCCGCACCGCCGGATACACCCATGAGTACAGCATCCCCTGCTTCCAGCATCCGGCATTTCCGGATGGTTCTCCTGACAGTGGCAGGAATGTCACTGCTCAAGCTTCTGTGCAATGGCCCCATGAATCCGTTCGGAAAAATCCCTGTCCCATACGCCCATGATACCGGACCGGATGGCAACCTCGGTAATATTGGTATTCCGGCGTGTCACCCTTATGGTTACCGGTTTGCCGTTGTAGTACTCACTGCTGATGACTGTGCTCAGAGATTTCTGCTCGGTTCCTGTTATTCTGAGATCCTGTTTTTCCAGAACATCCGTACAGACTTCAAGAGTTTGATCATAGCCGGTCTGATAGGAACGGATCAGCTCGCCGTTGACATAGGAATAAACCCCCACGCCCGCTGCTGTCCCGGCAATGAAAAGCCCGCACCCGGCCATCATCAGACAGCAAAGAAACAGCAGACATCCGCATATGATTTTTTTTCCTGTGTTCATGCCGTATCCTCCGATGTTTCAGATTTTGTCAATTTTCATGCCCTCTTTTGTATCCCGCACCATATATCCCAAATCCCGGATGGCATCCCGCAGCCGATCCGATTCTGCCCAGTTTTTCTCTGCCCGCGCTTTCTGCCGGGCTTCCCCCAGTTTCCGGACTTCATCCGGCAGTCCTTCCTCTTTTTCCTCTTTGCCGAGATCAAAACCCAGGACCCGGTCAAAATCATCAAGTGTGGCATGTTTATCCGCAGGACTGATCTCAGATTTGAGCATTTCCTGCACCACAGCCATTGCGCGGGGCATGTTCAGATCATCATTGATTTCTGTGAGAAATTTTTCTTTGAATTCAGGGCTGATTTGGCCTGCGGAAATATCACCGGATTCCCGGAGACTTTTGGCACGGCTTCTCAGATGTGCCAGACCATTGGCAGCCCCGTGCATGGATTCTGCTGTATATTCCATGGGATTGCGGTAATGGGTCTGAAATGCGGCAAAACGGTAGGCCAGCGGATCAATTCCCTGCCGGATCAGGGTGTTTTCCAGCGTGAGGAAATTGCCTGCGCTCTTTGCCATTTTCTTGCCGCCCTCGATGTTGAGGAACGCGCCGTGCATCCAGAAATTGAAGAATTTCTTTCCGGTCGCGGCTTCGGACTGGGCAATTTCATTGGTGTGATGCACATGGATATGATCCGTGCCTCCGCAGTGAATATCAAGGCGATCTCCCAGAAATTTCATGCTCATGGCAGAGCATTCAATATGCCAGCCCGGAAATCCCTTTCCCCAGGGCGAATCCCATTCCATCTGCCGCTGCACATCCGGAGGCGAGAATTTCCAGAGCGCAAAATCGGTGGGATTGCGTTTTTCCGGATTTTTCTCCACCCGTGCGCCTTCCTGCAGGGCATCCAGATTCTGGTGGGACAGTTTGGTGTAATCTTTGAATTTTGCTGTGTCAAAGTAAATGCCGTCACGGGTGCGGTAGGTGTAACCCTTTTGTTCCAGAATGCGGATCAGATCAATCTGTTCCGGGATTGTATCCGTAGCCCTGCACCAGATGTCCGGCTCCAGCAGGTTCAAAGCCTTCATGTCCTTTTTGAATTCCTGCGTGTAAAACGCGGCAATGTCCCACGCGGATTTTCCCTCCCGCGCCGCGCCTTTTTCCAGTTTGTCCTCTCCCATGTCCCGATCGCCGGTCAGATGCCCCACATCGGTGATGTTCATCACATGTTTGACATTGTAACCGTTGTACAGGAGAACCCGTTTCAGCACATCCTCAAAGATATAGGTGCGCAGGTTTCCGATATGGGCATAATTGTAAACCGTGGGCCCGCAGGTGTACAGTCCCACTTCCTGCGGATCAGTGGGAACAAATTCTTCCCACGTGCGTGTCAGTGTGTTGTATAAGAAAAGTTTCATGGCCCTGTCGTCTGTATGTTGGTGTTGTTATTTTCTGTAATGTCCCCGAAATGAGGAAATGTCAATTTCCCCTGTATGTTCATAAGTGGTATAAACCAGTCTGTCTTCCTGACTGATCCTTCTGCTGTAAACCTCTTTTGCAAAATATTTCAGACGTTCCGGTTTGCCGGTTCCCCCTCTGGAATTTTCCATGAGTTCCCGCACAAGATCAAAACATTTGCAGTAGCTTTTTCTGTCATTTTTTCTCAGCCAGTCCAAATCTTCATTCGCATTTTTGAGAATGTTGATTTTATAAGTCATAAAAAGCCTCTTCAGCACTTATGCTGTCCGGTGTTTTTCCCCTGTCTCTTTCCCTGTGCCCGTCCAGCAGTGCTTTGAGGGATTTTTTATCCCGCAGCAAATTCAGAGTTTCCTTCATATTTTCCCATTCTGCCAGATCAATCATCACCACAGCACCGTTTTCTGTAACAATAACAGTCTCTTCACAGTTCATCAGCGTATTGTGAATCAGACCGGGCAGTATCAGGGCCGCTTTTTCCACATTGACGGGTATCATACCGCATTCCTTTCATAAGGCAAATGCTTTTGGAGTTTCATTCCTGTTGCCAAAATCTCTTTTGCCAGTGGATTTTGCAGATTAAAGTCCCAAACCGGAAAAGGAATCACTTCTATGCGGCTGCTGACAGACAAAGTGATTTTCCGTATTTTGTCCTTGTCATCCATCCGATCTCCGGTAAATATTTCAGAAACCAAAGCAATATCTATATCACTCCATTCATGGGGATTCCCTTTGGCATAACTGCCAAAAAGCACTGCCTCTCTGACCGGAATGTTGTGCTGATTCAGTTCATGGAGATAGTTGTCAATTATATCATTTATTTCAGAAGGGATTTGAACCATGTGTAAAACTCCTTTATTTTGGCAAAATGAACTGCTGTGAACTCTTCGTTGCACCGTTTGTAAAATTCCAGTCTGTAGTCAGGGTATCGTGTCTGAATATTGAAATCGTTTATTCTGTCAAGCAAAAATTTTTGCTCGTCACACAATGCTATTCGCGACAACTCCGCCAATCTCACAAGATTATACTGATCCAATTTTGGTTTTCTCGGGCATGATTTTTGCTTTCAGACCGGATTGCAGAAAAACAGTCATTTCCGGCTCAGAATAATGCCGATACGGGTCAGAAAGGCATGTTTCCAGACTGTCAGCAATTTTTGTGCCAAAGAAAACCAAAATTGGATCAGTATATGAATTTTCGGGGGCATATTATTGTCATTTCTGTCAACAAAGACCGCCTTCAGAATCTTCTCCAATGCAAGATGCCCAACAAACAGACACCAGTCATATCTTCCTGAAGTGAATATTATTTCTGAAGATTCCATATCATGCTGCGCACTGTCACACCAATATTTTATATGTTCTTCTTTTGTCATTTTTTTGCCTTTTTCCCGCTGTTTTTGAAACGCAGTCCCCCGTAAACGATCAGTCCTGCCAGTATCATGAAAAAACACAGCAACTGGCCTCTGGAAAAAGACAGAAACACAAATCCCAGATGCGCATCCGGCTCCCGGAAATATTCAATGAAAAAGCGCACGGTTCCGTATCCCATGAGATAAAAGGCCAGCATTGCGCCTTTGGTCTGTATTTTTTTGCGCAGGCTCCACAGGATTACAAAGAGAAAAATGCCTTCAAAAAAGGCTTCATACAACTGCGAAGGATGGCGCAGTTGCTGTCCCGGTGCATGGGGAAAATACATGCCGATACTTGCATCTGTGATTCTTCCGTACAGTTCGCCGTTGATGAAATTGCCCATGCGCCCGAAGGTGTAACCCAAAGGAACCACCGGCGCATACAGATCGCTCATTTCCCGGAAACTGATTTCGGTTTTCCGGGTGTATATCCACGCGGCAATCACAACGCCGATCAGTCCGCCGTGATAGGACATGCCGGAAATGCCGGTAAAGGTCATGCCATTGGAAAAATCAAAGGGCAGAAAGATTTCCAATGGATTCCTGATATAATAGGAAAAATTGTAAAAAAGCACGTATCCCAGCCGTCCGCCCAGAATCACACCCAAAATCATGGATGTAGTCAAAGATTCAGCCTGCTGGGAGCTGATGTGAAAACCGTTTTCATGCCGTATGCGGTACAGGACAAGTGCATAACTGATGCCGAATGCAACAAGATACATCAGGCCGTAATACTGCAGTTTGAAGCTGCCAATCTGAAAGATGACCGGGCTGATGTGTTCAGGCAGATGCTGCCACCAAATTTGAAATTCGTTCATTGTGCTGTCTGATTCCGATAAGGGCTGAGGAGTCCCGAACTGAAAGTTTGGGGCACTGAAAAAATTGAGAAAACAGTGCCAAACTTTCAGTTCGGCACTCCTTGATCAGTTTTTCAGTTTCCTCAGACAAATTTACAAAAGTTCTGTGAATTCTTCCACTGTCAAGCCTGCTTCACGGATAATCGCCCGCAGGGTTCCCTTTGATATTTCCCGATGATCCGGCACGATAATGCGGCGATGCGGGTACTCTGCCTGCCGTAACACAATATGACTTCCTTTTTGCCGGTCTTTTTCATACCCGATCCGGGAAAAATCGATAACTGCCTCACGGCCTGAAATGCGGGGCAGTATGCTCATGCCACTTCGACCATTTCTTCATAAATGGGCGGTGGAACAGGTTCATCATATGCGCTCAGGCTTTCCAGATAAACGGAAATGGCTTCCTGAATGTTTTTCAGTGCCTGTTTGCGGGTGTTTCCCTGAGAAATGCAGCCCGGCAAAGAAGGAACCTGCACAACAAAGATTCCGTCTTCATCCTGTTCAAGCAGAACACGGTATTTCATTTCTTTTACTCCCTGTATTCCATTGCATCATCAAAAGACTGGTCTTCGCGCAGTATGCCGCGCAAAGCAGGAAATCTGTCCAGACGTGCTATCCGCAGAGTTGCGCCGTCAACAGGTGTTTTGATTTCCTCTCCCTCATTCAAATGGAGAACAGCCATTAATGACCGGGGAAGGGAAATAACATTTTCGTTTGGACTTGCTGCAATAATTATTTCTGTCTCCTGTTGAAAGAGAGTTATAAATCCGCCAGCCATTTTTTGACCGTTGCCGCTGCCGGGGATTTTATTTTTTCAAACAGATCAACAGACTGCTGCAAATGCTCCCGCGCGGTTTCCATTTCTCCCAATCCTTTGTACGTCAGTCCCAGATACGCCAGAGTTGCAGCGAGACTGTGGCGATCCCCGATCTGTGCGTAAACGGGCCGTGCCTCTTCGTAACATTTCCGGGCCTGTTCATATTCGGAAAGCCTTATGTGGACATCGCCCAGAGACTGAATGCAGTTGGCCTCCTGATGAGGATCTCCCATTTTTTGCGCGGCGCATGTGCAGTGAAGCACATCCGCGCGAAATTCCGCGTAATGCCCCTGATAATAGCAGTATTCTCTCATTGCCCAAAGCAGGTTCAGCGCGTTTGCCGCATCCGAAGTGCTGTGCAGCAGGGACAGGATATGGGGCTTTTCCGGGTTGAGTGCGGCAAAGCCTTGTGCCATGCGCTCCTTTTGCACGGCAGCAAAGGCAAGGTAATACAAAACCAGATTTTTTTCCATCTCTTCCGGAACCCTGAGACGGGTTCGGGCATAGGTGTGAATCAGGGCATGGGACACCTGCCAGCGTTCTTCCCTGCGGATCAGCAGTCCGTAATTGACAAGGGTGTTGAGTCCTCTGCGGACAGCGGTTTCATTTTCCAGTGCGGCAACCATCACCTGTCTGGAAAAAGGCGCAAAAGCCAGAATGCCGCAGACTGCCAGAATCTGCCGCGCGGTCTCCTCCACCTGTTTCAGGCTGTGTTCTATCAGCCATGTCACACTTTCCAGCCGGTGCTGTTCCTTATCCGGATCAAGTGCCTCAAAGGGAGCGGTTTTCAGCCATTCCAGATATTCAGCCGCGCTGTCCCCGGTCTGGCTAACATACCGGCCTGCCAGACGCACTGCCAGGGACAGTCCGCCCAGCATTTGGCAGATCTGCCGGGCTGCGTTTTCCTCTTTTGCCTGATCTCCTCCCCATGCACGGAGCAGTCTGATGGCCTCATCTGCTTCCAATGGCCGGATGTCTTCCCATTTCTCTTCCGCATCTTTGTGTCTGCGGCTGGTGACAATCACGCCGCAGTTGCCCCTGACAGACAAAACAGCAGGCAGATTGTCCGTGTCTTCCGTGCCAT
Source organism: uncultured Desulfobacterales bacterium (assembly GCA_964505535.1). Classification (GTDB taxonomy): domain Bacteria; phylum Desulfobacterota; class Desulfobacteria; order Desulfobacterales; family Desulfococcaceae; genus JAABRU01. The sequence goes on from CAZDIU010000070.1 coordinate 11,827, forward strand.
CGAGCAGCAGCACCGCTTTTCTGCCGGATAAGGCTTTCTGTGCCGCAATAAATGCCGAGGGAACCGGTTCTTCCCCAAAGCACCGGGCAATGTGTTCCAGTGCGGTTTCTGCTTTGGGTTCCCGGTAAAAATCATGCCAGATTACGCCGTCCGGAAAACCGGCAGGCGGAGCGGTTCCGGATGTGAGCTGCCATACAGCCTCAGCCGCCAAAGCACTTTTGCCCATGCCTCCGGGGCCGCAGAGCGTGACCGTATGACCGGGCCGCAGGTCGGCAAGCAGTTTTTCCAGTTCTGCTTTGCGGTTGGTAAAGTGTTCGGGACGGGGCGGCAGGTGCAGGGGCATATGCCGGGGTTTGTCAGTGCCGTAAATGTGCATTCCGCCCTCAATATGCGCTGTTCCCGCCACCCCGATTTTTGCGTCAGATATTTGGGTCATAGATTTTTTTCCATAAATTCAAAACAGATATTGCCTAAGCATTTCATAAAAAAATTATTTCTGTTCACCGTCATTCCGGCGCAAGCCGGAATCCAGTAGTTTCAAAATATTCTGGATACCGGCTTTCGCCGGTATGACAACGGTATGTAAATCCGTTTACAAGTGCATTCCGCCTTCAATTCTGGCATTGTCTACCACCACACCGATTTTGCTGCCCGTGATGTTGAGATTGTATTTGCTGATGACCTTCTGACCTTCGGGCGAGGCTTTGAGTGCCTGTGCAAGATTTTCCAAAGCATTGAGAATCTCCGGGTCTTTGTCTGCTTTGGTGATTTGAATCTCTTCCTGCACAGTTCCCTGCCGGTTTTTGGAATCCGGCAGGGTTTCCAGACTGTTCACTGCTGCCGGAAGCTGGGATTTTCTGTATTTGTCCGCTATGAGTTTTTTCAGTGCACTGTAACTGTCTGTAATGGCGGATTTGCCACCTGTGTCGCGCCTGCGGCTATGGCTGCCACAATGCCTGCGGTAACGGGATCCATTTTTTTGCTCCTTTTTGTGAAAAAGTGTAAGCAGTGTGAACGATCAGCAGATCGAAACCTCTCCGGAGGAGTGCAAAAACTGTATTTTTGCAGCCCGGAACCAAGCCGCATATCTGTGCAAAAATACAATTTCTGCACTCCGGGAATACCTTTGAAAACCGGTCAATTCCGGTTCTTTCTGATTTCAGAAAGATATTCTTCGATATCCTCCTCTGAAAGTCCTTTCAGCCGCTCCGCAACAGTAAGTCCTTTCAGACGTTCTTCGGGTTTATATTATGGATAAAACCTCTTCGAGGCTGAGTCCATTCAGTAGATCTTCGTGGCTGTAGCGGGCGAGAATATCCTCCGGTTTGAATCTGGCCAGCACCTCATCAACCGACATGCCGGAAAGAATCAGATCCCCCCACATTTTTCCCATTTCCCTGACTTTTTCAGGGGTCAGTTCGATTTTTTCCATGTCTTCCCCTTTCCCTGAAATACAGCCAGTCAGTTCCTGCTTTTTCTCACTTCACGAAGATATTCTTCTATTTCCGCTTCTGAAAGTCCTCTCAGACGCTCCCTCAGACCCAGACCTTTCAGACGTTCCTCCGGTCTCAGACCTTTCAGACGTTCTTCGGGTCTGTACCGTGACAGAACCTCTTCGGGGCTGAGTCCTTTGAGACGATCTTCGGGACTGTATCTGGCCAGCACCTCATCAACCGACATGCCGGAAAGAATCAGATCCCCCCACATTTTTCCCATTTCCCTGACTTTTTCAGGGGTGAGTTCAATTTTTTTCATATCTTCCTCTCCTTTGTCCAAAGACCAGTAGCACAGCAGCCCCTCAATGAAATCCCGCAGTTGAAGATTCAGTTTTTCCAGTCCCGCCTTTTTCAGGGCGCTGAAGGCCGCCTCCTTCTCCTTTTTCCGGCTGGCAAAGCATTTGACAAATGCGTTGTGCGCCTCCGGTGTGAATTCATTGAGACACAGCAGGGGAAATGGCTCCAGCACGGGATTCCCGCTCAGGTAAACACCCTGTTTCTCCGAAAGGGAATATCCGAACCGCTTCAGCAGTGCCTGCTGCGGTGTCTTTGCGCTCATGATGAAAAACTGCATGTCCCGCATCCTGATTTTGCAGGAATGCCGGTAAAAGAATTCGTATCCGGTGGTCTGACGGAAGGTGTCCTCTGTCACGGATTCCGTGCATTTGAATTCAATGAGAATATGCGCGGCAGTGCTGTCCCGTATGCCGTCTGGCAGAAAAGCCGCCTGCTCCGGGGTCCATTTTCCCCGCTCTTTCCGGAGCAGAAGAATGTCCGCCTCCGGAGACTGTGCCATCACCCGAAAATCCGTGAACACCGAAACTCCGGTAGGTGCCAGCAGTTCCTGAAACACCTCTGCAAGCAGCCGATGCCACCTGGTTCCGCCGAATTGGGATGTTTCTTCCATATGTGAAATCTTTCAGTCTGAATACAGTTGGATTCTGCCGGGAAAATGGGGAAATATCCGGGACTGTTTCATCTCATCTCCGGGAATGAAAAAACGGATATTCCCATTTTCATCACAAATCCAGACCTCACATGCTCCTTTGGAAAAATACAGGCTTTTCTTCTCTTCCATCTCGTCATCCGTATTGCTCTGTGAAAGAATTTCTATGCAGACTTCGGGCGCAACAGAGCATTCATTTTCCTGCCAGATTCTGGCAAATATTCTTTCCGATGACCAAGCGACATCCGCAACTTTTGTGCCTTTGTATGTTTTGATCGCGCATTCTGTCAAAATTTTTCCGTCTTTGCGGTGCATCCGCAGCATGGCGGCTATTTCTCCCTGAAAAACAGAATGATACACTTTCATCGGAGACATCAGGATTCTTCCTTTTTCATCCAGTTCAATTTTAAAAGGCAGATTCTGTAAATCAGAATGATCGCAAACTTCCTGCCATTGCATGATATAACCTCCCTTACTTATTTCAATTTTTTCATGCCACAAAGCCGCAAAGTTTCACAAAGAAATTTTTTCAGATTCCATATCAGTTCGGCCATTGCAGAATATCTGCCGGAATGCTTTCCATTTCTCTTTTTGCCATCTGCCGGAGTGCAAACGCGTGTTTCATTTTTTCACTTATCTGCTTTATGATGTCATCATCATCTGGCAGATGGACAAGAATGTTTGCCAGATCTTTGTCTGCCACATTGGGAATGGCCGCGCCGGTGCGGTACATGTGCATCTGGCGCAGAAACAGTTCTGATTTCAGAAAATACAGCATAAAATACAGGTCAATCCTGAAATTGCGCAGCACCCGGAAACCATTGGAGCAGATGCAGCCTTCCCATTCCTCTGTCACCAGTGCTGTGGCATGTTTTTGGGTTCCCACAGAATTGCCTGCAATTGCGGTGAGAATATCTCCCGCGCGGATTTCGTAACTGGCACGGCTGGGCAGTTCATGCACATGATAAGCAGTTGTGCTGACAATTTCAAAGGACTGGGGGTTAATATCGGAAAGCTCCGCATATTCAACAACGAGATCAGATTTTTTCAGCTTTTGGCTTTTTGCCTTTGCAATCTCACAAATATCCCCCAGCCGCCCGGTTCTGCTGTCTCTGCCCTGCGTTAGCAGTCTTTTGTTTTCCGGCGCATAAAAATCATAGTCAAAACGGCCTTTCAGTTCATCAGAGGCAAGGGAAAAGGAATTTTGGGTTTCCTTTCTGCCGCCTTTGAGAAAAATTCGGTATTCCCGGACAAGCCCGGAAAAATCCTCATCCGGAACCGGCTGTCCCTTTTCGTCTTTGATTATCTGCCCGTTTCTGTCTTTTCGGTAAACAGGACTGGCATTTTTATTGCCCTGATAGCCCGGTTTCTTTATTTTTCCAAAAAAAACAGGATAAGATTTGTCTGAAAATATACTTTGTTTTTGCAGAAAAAGCAAAGAAGTTTTTACCCCGGTTCCAAAAGGAATAAAGGTTTCCTGCGGGAGATTCACAACAGCCAGTATTTTGGCTTTTTTCCTGATGTAAAACCGCATATAATCCAAAGAGGGATTTTCAAAATGTCCGTTGGGCAGGACAATGCCCAGTCTGCCGCCCTCTTTCAGCAGTTGCAGACAGCGTTCCACAAAAAGAATTTCCGCAGGCCGGGGGCAGATTTTTTCTGTTTTCACATACTGCTTTTCCTTTTCTGCCCATTTGCATCCCAAATCAAACCTTTCCAGTATCTGCCTGTCCGCTATTTTTCCGCCCGCGCCAAAAGGGGGATTGGTCAGCACAATGTCAAAACCATGAGGATTTTCCACCAGCAGCTTATCCAAATTATCCAGGGAATTGACACAGAAGATATTGGTTTCTGCATTTGCCTCCAGAAGAAGTTTCATTCTGGCAATTCTGGCAATGCTCCGGTTTATGTCAAATCCCCAGATATTTTTTGAAATAATGTCAGACAGATCAGCATCTGCAAATTTTTTTTTGAGATATTTGAGAGACGACATCAGAAAACCGCCGGAGCCGCAGGCCGGATCAACTATGGTTTCCTGCGGATCAGGCTGTATGATTTCCACACAGAAATCTATGACAGGTTCAGGCGTGAAAAACTGCCCTCTGCCGTGTTTTTCCTGATGAGACAGAAATTTCTGAAAGGCCAGTCCCTTTGCATCCTGTGAGGATGCGGAAAAGGAAATATGCTGCAGTTTGCTGACCGTGAAACCCAATGCCGCATGGGAAATACGGATGCGCTCATCAGGTGCAAATATGTCCGGATATGCCTGAACTGTGTGTGCAAACAGATTGTCGATCCGAGCCGCAAAATCCGAAACATTCTGCCCCTGCTTCAGTCTGCTGTATTCCTGTTCGGAAATCACAAACCGGTTCTGATTTGCATTTTCATCAAAGAATTTGGCAAACAGGATTTTGACGATTTCCTCCAAAGCCTGCTGGGGAGAAAGTCCGTCATTGGCATAAACATGATTGTGGATTTCCTCAAATATTTTCAGAAGATTCTCTTTTTTGAAAAGGGGCGGATGGGAAGATAAATTCATATCATTAAAACGATCATCTTTTAAACCGGGATTCTCATTGAAAACTCTGTGTTCTCTGTGGGAAAAAAATAATATCTCACCTTGCGCACTTCCGTCATACCGGTGAAAGCCGGTATCCGGAACAGACTGAAAATACTGGATTCCGGCTTTTGCCGGAATGACAGAGGAACCCGGCAGGTTCCTGATTTTTGAAATGGCTGCGCAACATGGGATAATATATCAGTGAACAAGGGAACGCATAAAACATCCGCCGGTATCACCCGATCCATCCCCAGACGAACTGCTGCGCACCGTCACCCTTACCGTGTCCCCAGCCCACAGTTCATTGCTGTCCGTAACTTTCAACTGAAAGGTCAGATTTTTTTCCATTTCCCCGGCCTGCGGTGCGGTGAAAGTCGGAAAAACTGTATCGGCATTTTTCAGCACGACTCCCGGACTTCCCCCGATCTGGGTCCAGGCGAATGTGAGGATTTCCCCTTCCTTTGCATATGATCCGGAACCGTCCAGTGTGACAGTGACGGAACCGTTGACTGTCTGATCCGCACCCGCATTCGCAACAGGCGGTTGGGGACTGACAGGAGCTCCGGACGTAATGGAAAGCGTATCAGTATCGCTCAGGGGCCCGGGTTCTCCGGTATGTCCCAAATCATCAGAAACAAAGGTCAGGGTGAATCTGCCATCCATGCCCGGAGGGGGAACATAACGCAGCCCGTTCAGTTCCCGGTTGATTTGCTCCATTGTGCCTTTGAGGGAAAGATGACCTGAATTATTGCCCTCTATGGCCGCTCCGGATGTGCTGTTCACAGACAGAATGCCCTGATTCACCTGCATATCCGCAGAGATTTCCCCGTCTCCCGCGTCCACATCACTGACAGAAATGCGGTTGCCGTTTCCCGGACTGAAAATCAGGGGAACATCTCTGGGCGTGAACTGGGAACCGGGGATGGTGTTGACCGGCGGATCATTGACTGCCGTAACGGTCAGCCCGCAGAAAACCGGCTCTCCGCTCTGATTTTCCCTTTGGGGAATCATTTCAATCTGACGCGGGGTTTGATCCGGATTGGCGGAATCATTTTTGAAAACCACCGTGCGCAGAACTGCCTGATAATTTTCCGCACTGTCCCATCCGCCGATATTTCTGGACGTGATATGCAGCACCCCGTCCTGCCATGCAGCAATCATGTCGGTTCCCGCTGTTTCCGCTTCCAGCGCATCATCGGGCAGGAAGGGCAGAATGCTGATTTTTATTGCAGTCAGACCGGTTCCTGCACTGTCCGCAATCAGGGCATCTGCGGATGCAATAGGCACGGGTTCCCCTTTTTCCCGAAAGGCTGCGGCAAAATCCGGGCTGTTTCCTGAAAGATTCAGGGGATCCAGGTTGATTGACGGCAGTGCGCTCTCCTGACCGGGCACGGATGCCGCTGTGAGCAGCAGAAGAAACGGCAAAAGCAGACAGACTTGTATTTTTTTTCTTTTCAACAAATTATCCCTTTTCTGCAATTTTTGTTTTGAATGCGTTATGGGTTATACGGGTCGGATTGGGTCGCAGCGACTGTGTTAAATGTCAAGAGGTTTTTGGACTCCAAACCTCATTTTTTGC
>CAZDIU010000071.1:0-18324 GCA_964505535.1 uncultured Desulfobacterales bacterium
CCGCTGTCTGACAAAGGTTTACAGCGGTATGACGGATTTTGGGGAAAACTTTAAGGATCAGTACCGTCTGGGATTTTCCCGCCGCGGCGATGTCACGGACTGGTCAGGGCTTGTCTATCTGAACAGGGCTGACAAAACCGCGTATCAGGACAATGCGGCTGACAATTATGCAAGTCTGGATCATACAGAGATGTTTCCTGAAAATTACAACTGGGGTGCGGAGATGCAGAACACATCGCGGATTTCCGATGCTGTCACTCTGACCGCCGGTATTTCTTACAAAAGGGTTTCCATGGATTATGATGAAGATTATATGACCGGTGCGCGGGATGCCGGGGCTTCCGGCGTTCAGGACGGGATTTCCCCGTTTGTGAATGCGGAAGGCACATTTTTTGACAAAAAACTCATTGTCAATGCAGGCGGACGGTATGACTGGATCCGCAATTCCGATGGCAGGAGCTGGGATAACAAACCGCCTGGAATCAGTCCGTATGACAGCAGTTATGACTCTGAAACCTGGGACAATTTCTCCCCCAAAATCGGACTGGTGTATCATCCTGATGAGATCAGTTCGCTGCGGACTTCTCTGGGAACCGGATTCCGCGCGCCAAGTCTTTTTGAACTGTACAAAGTTCATGTGCGCAGCGGCGGCCGATCCCTGCGCTATGCCAATCCGAATCTGGAACCTGAGAAAATTGTCACCTGGGATATAGGAGCGGAACGCCTGTTTTTCGGTAATTTATGGCTCCGTCTGACATATTACCGGTCATGGGCATCTGATTATATCGGAAGCCGCACACTGAAAACCTATGAAAAGGGCGGAAAAACCTATACTGAATCCATGCTGGATAATATCAGTGAAATGGAGATTTACGGTGCGGAATCCGAACTTGAATGGTATGTCAGAGATGATCTGAGTGCATTTTTCCGTTATACCTATAATGTTTCGGAGATTACCAAAGATGAGGAGAACAACAGTCTTGAGGGAAAATATCTTGCCGGCGATGCAAGAAACAAGGTGCGTGCCGGAATCACTTACAAAAATCCCAAATATCTCAATGCCTCTTTGTTCCTCAGGCATAACAGCAGGGAATATTCGGACAGTCTGAACACCATCAGGGTGCCGGATTATGTCTCTGTGGATCTGTCATTGTCAAGAAAGTTTTTTGACAGTCTGACCCTGAAATTTGATGTGGAAAACATGAACAACGATAAGGATGTCTCGGAAGAAGGGGCAATTTATATGGGGTCGGTTCAGTTCAATTTTTAAGAAAAAAGGCGGAGGATACGGAATCCCCGCCCTTTGCTCAAAGGAGGTTCTTGTGAAAAACTCAAAGTGCATGAAAACTGCATTGGTTGTTTTTTTGCTATCCAAATACAAAAGTACCATGGTGTTTTACATGTCTTTGAAAAATATGAAGGAACTCACCGAAAAACTCAAACCGCATTATCCGCCTGACCTGCCGGTTGCCGTGGTTTATTATGCGGGATATGCGGATAAAGAGAGAGTCCTGAAAAGCACACTGGCGGCTATTGCGGATGGCATAAAAAAAATGGATGAAAAATGGCTCGGACTTGTGGTGATCAGGGAATGCATCCGATAGAACCGAAAGGAGATATAAAATGAAAAAATTTATTTTTTCAATGCTTTTGCTTTTTCTGTGGGCACAGACAGGATATGCCCATCATCTCTGGGTTGTCAAAGAGAATGGAAAATTCATTGTGGCGCGGGGCCACATGCCGGACAGATTTGATGCGTATTCTCCCGAATGCGTGAAGGATGTCAACGCCTTTGACAAAAACGGAAATCTGTTTTCTCCGGAAAGAAAAGATGAAGAAAGCAGGGCAGTTTTTGTTTCAGACAAAGATGCTGCGATGATAACTGTCCGATGTGAGTGGGGATTCCGGGTTAATACCACCCAGGGAAAAAAACTCATCAGCCGGAAAGAAGCGCAGGAGCAGGGACTGAAGGTGATCAGCGCGTTTTTTTCCACGCAGTTTTTAAAGTCCGTCTTTGGAAACAGTGAGGGAATTACAAAACCCGCAGGATTGAAATTTGAAATTGTTCCGCTGAAAAATCCCTTTCAGCCGGCACCGGGGGGACTGCTGCCGGTTGCGCTCCGTTTTGACGGAAATCCTTTGGCAGATGCTGCCCTGTCATACGAAGGTGCATCTGAGGAGATACAAACAGACAAAAATGGGATCGCGATGATAAAGATTCCGGAAAAGGGAATCCGCATGATTTCCGCAGCCCATAAAGTGCCGGTGCAGAACAATCTGGAAATGGATTATCATCTTTTTACCACATTTCTTGTCATTGAGGGGGAACAGAATGAAGAAAATCGTTAGGCCGTCTCTGATTGTCATGATTTTGCTTCTTATTCAGATGGTTAGCCCACAGTTTACCGCTGCCCACGGCACCGGCAGCCGTATACTCAACGATGGCAGGGCTGTGACAGCGGAATTTTATTATTCTGACGGCGACCCCATGAGTTATGCAGAGGTTCTGGTTTTCAGTCCTGAAAATGGGAAGGTCGAATATCAGAACGGCAGAACCGATCAAAGAGGAAGATTTGCTTTTTTTCCTGAAACTCCCGGAACCTGGCGCATTGAGGCCAATGACGGCATGGGGCATAAAGCAGTGACCAGTGTTGAGGTGCATGGGGAAAAATCTGCTGAAACAGAAGCAGAGAAAAAGTCTGGAAAGAGCATCGCTGTGCAGAATGCACAGAGCGGAACGTCCTTTCCTGTGCTGAAATCTGTTGCGGGTCTGAGTCTGATATTCAATCTGTTTTTTGTATTTTTTCTGTGGAAAAGAAAAAGGTAAGGAACTGCACATGGATACCGGCAATTATTTTGTATCCGGATAATGCAGCAGATCATGCCATTGTTTTTTGATGAAAATAAGGATGTTATCCAAAAACAGCCAAAAAATGGCGGTCAATCCTGTGCAGGAACTGAAATCGGTTCAGCAACTGTGTCACAGGTTAAAAACAATACGCAAGGAAAGGAAAATGTTGCAATGAGAGGAAAGTTCAGATCAGTAAAGGCAGTCAGTTTGGTATTGCTGGCAATGGGGATGTTCGGCGTTTTTTCCCATTCACAGGCAATGGCGCAATCCGCTGAGGATGCGGCACTCTACGATGTGTTCAAACTTGTGGGAGAGCTTGCAGCCACAGAATCGCTGAAAAACATGTATGCCAATGGTGCGGCTCCGAATTTTGACAATCTGATTGTCATGTCCAATGCGGGATATGCAGAATTTGCCGGATACAGCACACAGGCAGTGCTGGACGGGCTGAGCCATGGCACCGGCGCATCCAGAGGCAGACTGAATCTGCTGGAAATTCATTCCGCACCCAATATGCCCCTGTGGGTTGCCATCTATGACAAAGCCTCAGGCCTGTGTTCCTATCTGCAGGTGAATCCCGCGCTGACCGGGCTCGATGATCTGTTTGGCATCAGCAGGGTTGAAAAAATCAATGTGGAGCATCTGTATGCCAATGCTGCCGAATACGATCAGAAATTCAGTTCCGGCATTTTCGGGGGCAATGAATTCCGGATTGTCACCATTCTGAATTCCATTGCCAAAGGCGCGCCCGTGTATGCGGCAAGATCCTTTGAATTTCATGATCATTACTGTCCGGGCGTGACATCAGGGATTCTCATGGTCAATTACCTGAAAAAGCATTTTGCCCTGTCCTCCGGCGGCAGTTACTTTGTGCAGGGAATTCAGCCCTGGTGCAAAGAGGATGCGCTGATGGTTCTGCTGAATGCCACACCGGGCAAAAGCGGATATGCAGCAGTGTATGCCAATGCTGCGGATATTGCCACATGGAAGACAGATGCAAAAGATGCGGCAAACATCATTTACCGGTATGATGGTGCCACAAAAAAATGGGATGGTGTCGTGCTGGGATTCACCTGGGCTGCAGACACAGGATGCGAGCCTTACGGCAGCGGAACCATTGGCAAACTGTGTTCGGATCTGTGGTATCTGGAGCATATGGATGAGCCGGAACTGTTTGTAAAAGAAATCATGCGGTTTGAGCTTCCCGACGGCGTGGTTCCCAAGGACTGGGCAAGACCCGGTGTTGATCCCATGCAGAAACTGGGACTGGTTCAATAAGGGTTTGTAAAAGAATAACCTGTGCAGATTTTCTGCACTGAAATCCTTAGGGTTTTCAAAACCCTAAGGGTTTGCAGCAGTCTGGGAAAATAAAAACAGGAAGTGCAGTCTGTAATGCCTGCAATTCTGCACTTCCTGCAACAATCTGACATTGTAACAGAAAAGGAAACAGTGATGAGCAGTGCATTGGGAATGAAGGATTTCGATAAGATGGATCGTCCGAGATTGCAGACAGTACCGGGCATTTACGGAGAAGAAATCATCAGGGATGTGGTCATCAGAGATCTGACCCTGTTCTCTGATGAAAGAGGTTTTCTGTTCGAAGTCATGCGAATGAATGACAAAGAAATGAACGCTCCGGATATCAAACAGATCATTGCCTCATATTCTTATCCGGGCATGATCATAAGGATGGCATCTTCATTCGAAGCAGGAAGATCATCTGGTGTGCGTTACCGGCATGGTCAAGGTGGCTTTGTATGATTATCGCGAGGATTCGCCGACATACAAAGTTCTCAATGAAATATTCATGGGCGAAAAATATCCCCGTGCCGTCTGCATTCCGCCGGGTGTTTTTCACGGAACAAAGAATGTGGGACAGAATATTTCGGTTGTCATCGGTATGCCTTCCCTGCTCTATGATCCTGAAAATGTGGATGAACGGCGTATCAGCCCTTTGAACAATGATATTATTCCCTATGACTGGGGATGCAAAATGGAGTAAGCGGGAGAATTTGATGAAAATATCGAAATCAGTTGCAACAGTTCTTGTGTTTTCTGCGCTGCTGATTCAGTCGGCAGTTGCCGAAGAAAACGAAGAAAGCAAAGAATACAGACTTGACCCGATTACCGTTACCGCTTCCAAAGACAGGGAATATGTTCAGGATGTGGTAACGCAGGAGAATTTGAATATTCCGGTGGTGTCCGGTTCTGTGCTGGATGCGCTGAAAGATCAGGCGGGCATCCAGTTTCAAAGAGGCTCCTTGTCAGGAAGCGAAAGCGGCAAGCTTCGCATACGGGGTTTCGGCGAAACCCGCCTGCGGATTCTCAAAGACGGAATTCCGCTTCAGCGGGATGGCTCTTACGGCAACGGGCCTGTGGACTGGAGTACACTTTCGGGTGAAGATGCGGATCATATCGAACTCCACAGGGGCGCAGGCCCCGCGAAATTCGGCAATACCTTCGGCGGCGTGGTCAACATTATTACGGCAAAGCCTTCGGAAAAGCCGGAGACCAGGATTTCCAGCACCTATGGCAGTTTTGATACATGGGACAGCAGATTCTCCGACACCCGGAAAATCGGACCAATCGGATGGAGTCTGGCTGCCAGCCATTATGAAACTGACGGTTATCTGCGGAACAGTTTTGCGGATCGCAACAATGTTTCGGCAAAATTTTTCATGGAACTGCCCTCTGCCATCGAAATCGGGGCGGGAATGACTTACTCGGATATGGAAAATGGAAATTCCGTATATAACCGCCCGGACAGCCCTTATTATGACAGCGGCAAACCGGATGCTGATTCGCGTGAACTCGGAGGACCGGGAATCAGCTCGCGTCTGCTCAAAGGCGTTCTGGCATGGGGCGATGAAAGCAAAACAGAGGATGAAAATCTGTCATGGAATGCGTTTATATCCAAAAAAACGGATTTGGGTCATCTGCGCCTTGATTTTATGCTGTGGAATCAGGACAGGCACGAGGTTTATTACGATGCAGAGGACAGCAGCAGAAAAATCTATGAACGCGACACCAAAGCCGAAGACAATAACTGGTCACTTCAGGGTGAAGCTGTATTCGATTTTGGACAGCATCATGTCGAAGCAGGCGGTGAAACCAGACGTTACGGATGGGGAGATCAGACAGTTTCCTATATGGACAAGGCTTATTTCAACAAATCCGTCAATTTCTTTGCCTTTGTCGGAGATGGATTCGAAGGACAGCCCGAATGTCTGGAATCTCATGCTTTGTATGTTCAGGATACATGGAAACTGCATCCGAAAGTCAGTCTGGAACTGGGGCTTCGTCAGGAATGGTTCAAAGCTGACAAAATTGATCCGGAAGCTTTCGGATTCACCTGGCCGGCCGCAGAAACCGAACTCAGCGAAAATCACCTTGATCCGAGAATTGCCCTGACCTTTCAGCCTTGGGATACCGGATCCATTGAGGCGCGTTTCGGAGTGGTTCACCGCTATCCCAATTCGCCTGAATATTTCTGGTGGTATCTGAACAAAGGCACGAATTATTTCAATACGGATTTCACTTCTGAAAAAGCCCGGCAATACGAACTGTCCTGTGAGCAGGAACTGTTCGGATTTATGAATGCCACCATCCGGGGATATTATTATGATGTGGGAAATTACATCTCCTCGACATCCGTGCCGAATGTCGGCTCTGTGTATTACAACATCAAGGAAGTGGACATCAAAGGTGCAGAGTTGGGAATTGCTGCCAGACTTCACAGGGATATCCGGGCATGGGCGAATGTTACATGGCAGAAAGGTGACAAAGACGGCGATCCCTGGGATGTCAACAACAATCTGACCAATCAGCTTTCTGATTTTCCTGAAAAAATGTTCAATATGGGGCTGGATTATGCGTATGAAAAGAAATTTTCCGCGCGTCTGGCATTGAATTTCGTGGATTCGCGGGAGCATTTCGATGGAAAAGAGCTTGTAACCTCAAGCGCATACACACTTCTGAATCTGTCCGCATCCTATCGTTTATGGGAAGACAGGCGGGGCAAATGGGACATTCTTTTTGCTGCGGAAAATATTCTGGATGAAGATTACGAGGAAGAACAGGGTTATCCCATGCCCGGAGCATCTGTTGTTGCCGGTCTCCGGGCTGCTTTTTAGAAAAAGGAGAAAATCATGCGTAAAATTGTTATGACAGGAATATGCCTGATGATGCTTCTGTGCATTCATCAGACTGCTTTTGCGTTCAGCACGGAACAGCTCGGAGCCGAAGTGCTGAAAGCCGCTTATGCCCGGCTGAAAGCAGATTTCACAGATACGAATGTCATGTGTCTGACCAATGCGGGGTATGTGAAGTATCAGGGGCAAAGTACCCGGATTCTGTATGATGTGTTTTCGGAAAAAGCCGGAATCAGCATCGGGAAAGCCAATCTTCTGCCAGTTCATTCTGCCGCGGATGAAGAGTTGTGGTTTGCCTTTGTGCAGAAGAAATCAGAAAAAGAGCTGCCGATGGTCTTTGTTTCTTTGAACGGGCAGGAAATTCATACGGCTGATCCGATCAATATTTATGCAGATAAACACTGGTCATTCAGGCCGGTGGAAGATGCTGTGGGAAAAAAAGCATTTTCCGTCATCACCATAGCCAACGGATGGGCAGACGGCATTCCCGAAGATATGATGTTCGGCAGTCTGTTTCATGACCATTTCTGCTGCGGCGTTGCCACAGGATATTTTACTGTGCGTTTTATTCAGAAGCATATTCCTCTGAAAAACAGGGAAAGGTATACCTACATCGGCGCACCGGCCTGGTGTCAGGATGATTATATCATGAACTGTCTGAATCTGACGCCGGGAAAGAACGGATATTATGCCATGAACTATCCCTGGGACAGGGCATGGAAAACTTCTGATCAGAGTTATGACAAACTCGGCGGAATTGTCATTGCCTTTGATCAGTCCGCAGGCAAAGGAAAGGCATATCTGCTTCGCTTTGACTGGCGGGAAGATGAGTTCAGAAAATTTGTCGGAGAACCGGATTTGAAACTGGACTGGAAAAACCAACCCTGGCTGCATGTCTGGTACAACAGATTTTTCTTCAAAAATGCTGAGCATATTGAGTACTTCGTTTCAGTATTGAAAGAAAAGGAACTTGGAAGCAGGGAGGATTTCAACCGTCTGGTGAATCTGGGCGCAAATCCGCTGAAGGAAATTCTGGGTGAGGACAAATACTGGGCATCGGAATCTAAGTGAAAGGAAAAAACATGATTTTCAAACCGTTTATGAGAGAGGGTTTCATGCCGCTGCCGGTGGCATTTATTTCAAGCATCAGCAAAAACGGCATCCGCAACATCGCGCCGTATTCCTGCATTATGCCGGTGCTGCGTCCGCTGGATCTGATCTGTCTGGCTTCGGCAAAACGGAGGGACACCCTGGTCAATATCCGGGAAACACGGGAATTTGTAGTGAATTTTGCCGGAACAGATCTGGCGGACAAAGTGGTTCCGACTGCAAGGTTCAGTCCTCCGGAAGCTGACGAATTCAAAGAGGCAAATCTGGAGGAAAAACCGTCTTCCCTTATCAAAGCTCCGGGCATTGCCGGATGCTATGCGTGGATGGAATGTGAACTGTTCAAAGAATATGAAGAACCTGATTATGTTCTTGTCATGGGCAAAGTGGTGCGGCTTGAGGTGGATGATCAGTATCTGACTTCGGACGGAACCCTTGATCTGGGCAGAGTGAAACCCCTGATGATGATCGGAAGCAAAAAAGGGATGCACTTCTGCACTGTTGCAGATACGGAGCGTTTTGAGCCTTTCGGAGCCATGTTTCCCAATGGAAAAGACCCATTGGCTGCAAAATACGAAAACTGAAAAACAATCACAGATTTCAGGAGAAAGTGAGGAAAACCATGCGCAGGTATGCAAGTGCAGTCATTTTGATGATGACAGTGTCTCTGCTGTCCGGATATGCTTTATTCTGAATGCAGCAGAATCAGATTCACACACCAGTGAATACCCCTATTGGAGCGGTGCGGGAAAAAAAGCCGGAGATCAGGCTCTTGCCATGATGAAACAGAACGGCATCACGCCTCAGAAGGAAAATCTGACTGTGCTGACCAATGCCGGATATGCAGAGATTGAAAACAGTTGCATAATGGGATTCATTGACGGAATCTCTGATGCGACCGGGTGCAGACGCGGGAACAATGCGTTTGCGGAAATTCATTCCCGTTATGATGCGCCCCTGTGGTGTGCCGTGTATGACAAAGTTTCCGGCATCTGTGCGTATCTCCAGATGAAATCTTCCAAAATTTCAGGAGAGATGCAGACTGTGCCGGCATCTGAGGCATTTGAGATTGCTGTCACTGAAAAGATCAATGCGGATCATCTGTTTGCCAATGCAGATGCATACCAGAAAAAGTTTGCTGAAAAAATCTTTGGCGGAAATGAATTCCGCGTTGTCACCATTGCCAATGCTTTGGCAAAAGGGGTGCCGTCATATGTGCTGAGAGCCTTTGAATATCATGATCATTAAGTAATCGTCCATAAATTTTCGCAGATATTGACAATACAATTTTGTGGATTATTTTAATGTGCATGAATATACCCCTGTAATAAATTTATATCGCCTTCCTTACCGCCGGACAATTTTTTTTAACCAACTGTTTTCATTACAAACGGACATTTTGTCAATTCGTATGAAATCAGGAAGTTATGATTGTCTGTCCGGTAGCAGGATCGCCTTCAGATGAGGTAATGCACATGAATACACCCCGTAAATTTGTATCACCTTTGGATGAGGAACAGACAGTTTCATTAAAATATATAACAGCGAACGGTTCGTCTGCGCGAGTCCGTATGCGGGCGCAAAGTATTTTATTGAGTTCAAAAGGGTACAGCATTGATGAAATCGCCGATATTGCTGATGTATACCGCAATGCTGTGTCTTCATGGATCGAAAATTGGGAAAAACAGGGTTTTGAAAGTCTGCACGACAAACCCCGAAGCGGAGCTCCGTCCAAATTAACAGAATCGGAGATTGAAACCGTAAAAAAAATTATAAACGAATATCCCCGTTCTCTTAAAATGATAATAGCAAACACATCGGAACAACTCGGAAAAACTGTCAGTATATCCACTTTGAAACGTATCATAAAGAAAGCGAATCTCCGTTGGAAAAGGGTAAGAAAATCAGTAAAAAATAAAAGGAACGAAAAAGAATTTGAAAAAGCAAAAACAGAGATCGAAAATTTAAAACAGCAGCAGGATCAGGGATTAATTGATTTATTTTATTTTGATGAATCAGGATTTTCTCTCAATTCTCAAATTCCGTATGCATATCAGGCTGTCGGAGAAACGGGTGAAATTAATTCGTCACACAGTAAAAGACTGAATATATTAGGTTTTTTTAAACACTGCGAATCAGTTTGAATGTTTTTCCTTTGAGTGTGACATTGATTCTGAAACCGCAGTCAGATGTTTTAATGAATTTTCTGAAATTATTACAAAAAAAACTGTTGTTATCATCGATAATTCCCCTCTGCATCACAGTGAAGAATTCGTGGAGAATACAGAGGACTGGGAGAAAAAAGGATTATTTCTCTGCTATTTACCGAAATATTCTCCTGAACTGAACCTTATTGAGATTTTATGGCGGTTCATTAAATATCATTGGCTGCCGTTTTCAGCTTATCTGTCTTTTAAAAATTTGGTAAAAGAGGTCGAAGATGTGTTAAAAAATGTTGGCACAAAATATCAAATCAATTTCACCTAAAATTTATGAACGGTTACTTATTTTTTACTGCGAATATTGTCAATGTCCTGCACCTGTTCGTCTGATGCTTCAGCAATTCTTCCGATCAGTTTCCCGGTCTGCGTGTTCTGGGCAACTGTTTCGGAAAACATACGGGAAGTTTCCTCCAGCAGAGATCCCCCGGTTTTGATTTCTTCAATGGTTTTCCCAATAATTTCCTGAATACTGTCGGCCGCGTCACCGGAACGGGCGGCCAGATTTCTGACCTCATCTGCCACCACGGCAAAACCTGCGCCCGACTCTCCTGCCCGTGCTGCCTCAATGTTTGCGTTCAGAGCCAGAAGCCGGGTCTGAAAAGCAATGTCATTGATGGTCTGAATGATTTTCCCGATTTGTTCCTCCCCGGCCCGGATTTCGGACATGGCCTGCGTGTTTTTTTCATATGCAGCGTAATCTGCTGAATATGTTCATGGGTTCTGCGGATCACCTCACGCGCTGCTCCCGTGTCTGCTGCATTCTGACGGCTTTTCCCGGAAACGGCATCCAGCGCCTCTGATGCCTGGGCCGCAGAACCGGCCTGATAGGATGCACCTTCAGCCAGATCCCGGTTGCGGGAAGATATTTCCGCTGACATCCGCGCCACCTTTTCCGAAGACGCATACAGTTTTTCCGTAATCTGAAACAGGGTATGGACAATTCTTTTCTGGATAAACAGGTGGATGACAATGATCGCAGCAATGATGATGGACAGGAAAATTAGCATGTTGCAGCGGTTCTTTCTTTGCACATCACGGACAATGGTTTCTGCATTGACTGAAAGATTCTGCCGGACCGCAAGTGCGATGCTGCTGAGTTCCTCCATCATGATTTTTTTCTGTTCCGCCAATGCTGAAATCTGCGTCACCATATCCGCGCTGGTTGCACCCATCATGTTTTTTTCATGGATTTCAGCAGATTTTCTGTTATATTCCCTCAGAGAGATCTGTATGCCTTCAATTTTCTCCTTCAGCTTCCTGCCCGCTCCCGGCATTGTTTTCAGACTTGTCAGAGCGTTTTCCACATGCTGATACCAATTCGCCATTGACTTTATGCAGTTCAGTCATTTTTTTCCAAATGCCCCTGAACTGACACCCCTCCCCTGACCCCTCCCTCAAGGGAGGGGAGACAGTTGTTTCTGCTTAATCAACGGATTTGACCCACTATCGAAAAATGAATCGTTCTTTATGGATAAGATACAGATTTTTTTCTGCTTTCCGTCAAGCAGTTTTTGCAGGCAAAGAAAGGAAAAAAGAAGAGAAGAAAAGAGAGGAATCTGGATTATTCCGGATTTTTGGCCGAATTTTTGGGGAAATCCGGCCAAAAATCAGGCAATGGTGAAAAGTCCTTCCTCATATTCGGCTTTTCCGCTGTAGCGCCCCATGAGCAGCCCCGGGAGACTGTCCATGTTTCTGAGCATATTGGCATCAATTTCAATGCCTGCCTGATGAAAAGTCTCAATGACCGATTCCGGCTTTGGCGGACACTGCTTTACCGCGATCATTTCCTGAATGTCCGGGTTGTCTTTGTGCTTCTGCCACATGCACTTGCCCAGCAATATGGTTTTTTTCATGCCCGGTGTGGGATTCATAATCTTACCGGTCAGCACCTCCACCTCATCAAAGGGTTTTCCCTTCCATGCCAGTGCAATGGCTGTGAGAATCACGCCGTTGAGGCCGGAGCAGTATGTGCAGAGACTCAGATCATATTTGCGGTAGGAAAGTCCCTTAATGCCCATTTTTTCCATAGGCAGGGGCAGATTTCCGGCTTCATTGTAGGGAAAGGTGTATTGCAGGGACATGGCATGATCCGAAATGGATTCCCCCAGGATTTCGATTTCAGAAAGATCGGCTTTGCGTCCCCGGTTTTGGACAGCATGAAGCAGATGGGGAATTTCCGCAGGCGGATAGCCGAGAAGGGCAGCGCCTGCCATATCCGCAGCCAGCACATCTGCGGATGCCACCAGCAGATTGCTTCTGCGGATGCGCCCGTCAAAGGAAGGGCCGCGCTCATTGGTGTAAATGCCGTCAATCAGGGTGAACATGGGAGGCATTTTGTCTGCCAGCCGGGCAATGTGATAATGAAGATTCTTTTCCGGATCAGCATTGTGGCATTTTTTCCGGGAAGGGATGTCAATGAGTCCCTTGAGATTCTTGATGCCCAGACTGATGATGGTCTGCGCGTGGGTTTTGAGAACCGGCAGGTTGACGATGAAATCACTTTGCATGGCATCCGCATTGAAATTCAGGACAATATCATCTCCCAGATCCGTTTTTTCAAAGGGCCGGTCAAACACATTGACGCATTTCACCCCATAGCGTTTTCCCAGCACTGTGTAACCCAGTTTTTCATAGGCCTGCTGCTGGGTTTCCCGGTCTTTGGGATTGATGGTGACAGAACCTTCACCGATGGTGATGTCGTCAATACCCCTTTCCTTGAGAAGCAGCACCATATCCTCCACCACACGGGAGGTGGTGATGACGCCCCATTTGGGAAAATCCGAGGCTGTTGTCCAGTAAACAATATTGGGTTTGATAAAGACTTTTGCACCTGAAGGCAGGTGATCCAGCCCCCGGCAAAGCTCCACTGCCCGGCGAACCGACTCTCCGGGTTTTTCATAGCGCACAATCGCGACAGATGATTTTTTCATATGAATTTCCTTTGCTTGTAAATTTTACCTCTGCCGGGCCATGAGTTTGTAAAAATCCGTGAGCAGGATCATCCGTCCCTCTCTCAGGGCCACCCCCCAGATGGGAGAGGAGCGGCTGCAGGCTTCTATGAGCGCGGGCATGGGCCGGACAGTGTCTATGGAAATGGAAACATTGATGTCTTCAGGCTGGTCAACACAGAGGCCTGATATTCCCTCTGCATCATTTAAAATCAGAATCATGGGAGAATCACCGCTATGGGTTCTCATTTCCTGTCTGCGGAAAGGAAGTTTTTCCTCAAACCGGCAGAGCCGGTATTCTCTGGGATTTATCTGATTCAGGCTCCGCATTCCCGCTATCTGATCCATATCCATGCCGAAACAGACATCTGCAATGCGAAAGGTGAGAATTCTGATTTCCTTCGGCACCTGCTCCGCTATGCTGCTTTCTGTTTTCATGACTGAATCTTTCCGAACAGTTTTCCCAGATCAAGGATGGTGACATACCTGTTTTGATAAATGGTTTCTCCTCCCAGGGAAAAATCCTTCACAGCCCTGTCCAGGGTGGAAATGGGACGTTTGAGACTGCTCAGGGGAACCGATATCACGTCTTCGACCGAATCCACCAGAATACCGGAGCGCACTGTGCCTTTGCTGCCGATGATGATACGGGATTTTTTTGTCACCTCTGCTGCGGACAGCCCCATGAGCAGATGAATGTCAATGACCGATTCAATGTCTCCGCGCACATTGATAATGCCGATGATGTATTCGGGACATCCGGGAACAAAGGTGATGGGCTCATAGGGAAGAATCTCTCTTACATCACTGCCGAAAAAGGCATAATAATCCTCACCCAGCCGGAAAATGACCAGTTCGGCCTTTTCCTCCTCCGCATCAATGGCGCTGCTGTCGTTCCTGCGTCTCTTCACTTCAGCGAGGATGCGTCCGCTTTTGTCTGTGTTGTCCGGCAAGAAAACCTCCCTTCTGACCCTCTGTTCCGATAAATCCTGCCATGTGACACCAACTCTCCATTGATCTGAAACACAAATTTTTCGGGAAAACCGGATTTTTCAAAAAAAATCCGGTTTGTTGAATGCACGAAACTTCCATTTGTCTGCTTACAGGTATCTTTTCAATGGGGAATCGGTATGACACCTCATATTTTACCATTGAATTCTCCATAAGAAAAGGATTTTTTCATCTGAAACAGGCTGTCATGGAAAGAAAGAATGCGGATTGAAGCAATCAGGAGGGAGGCATTCCCTGCATTAAAGGCGAAACTGGAAAACCTGGGATGCAGGAATGCAAAAAAATTTTTTCTCCGTCACAGTTTTTCAGGCCCTCTTTGATCATTTTTATATTGATCACAGGAAATGCTTGTCATAAGATGGATACAGACAGGCATCACTGTCCGGATTGTCATAAAACCGGATGAAAGGATTTTATTTACTGACTGATGTTGCGCAGCCCTTCCGGAGATCAGGCGGTCATTCAGTTTCTCCGTCATTCCGGCGAAAACCGGAATCCGGTATTTTCAGGATGTTCCCGATACAGGCTTTCCCCGGCATGACGGTCATGCGTACCATCAGTTACTGATCAACGCGATCTCTGTGAAAGGAGGAATGTTCAGATGAAATGTGTCAAAGTTATGTTTTTTTCAATGCTTTTGATAACTGCGGCGATGTTTGGCCCGGCAGGGTTTGCCCAGCAGGAAAGCAGTGCTTCCGCAGCAAAAACAGATGAGCCCGCATCCCATACAGGTGAAACAGTGAAAGATTCGGAAATCAAAGAGATTCCGGTATCTGCTGAATCCGAAAATGCGGATAAGGCAGGAGAGGTTTCCCCTGAAAAATCCAATCTTCCGGAAAGCAGGGAAGAGAAAAAGATTGCGGTTTCTCCCGAAAAGTCCGATATTCCGCAACATGCGGAAGAGAAAAACACATCCGTTTCCCCTGAGAAAACCGATGCTCCCGAAAGCGGAGAAGAGAAAAAGCCATCGGTTTCTGAGGACAAAACCGGTACTTCAGAACACAAAAAAGCCCAGGAATCCGCCCTTTCCCCCAAAACCTTTTCTGTGCAGGTGAACAAAGCCAATGTGCGGAATGAGGCGTCACTGGGCGCAAAAATCAATGCCCAGTTGAAAAAGGGACAGGCTGTTACCGTCATTGAGGTAAAGGATGACTGGTATCATATCCAGTTGGATGACGGGGAACAGGGATGGGTGCATGGAAGCACGCTGGGAGAAAAAACAGTCAGGGGAAAGGATATAAAACCCGGAGACAGTATTGCACTTACCGTAAACGGCAATATCCGCAACTCTCCTGATCTCACCTCTGAGATTCTCACTGTTCTGAAAAAAGGGGATACGGTGGTTATAATGGAGAGCGGAGAGGAATGGTATCAGGTGCAACTGGCTGACGGAAGAGACGGATGGGCACACAAAAAGCTTTTTGCAAAACGTGCACCTGTCCGTTTATATGATCTTGATGGGATCCGGATTGAAAAAGCCGGGAAAAACGAGGAAAAAGTATATTTTTTGTACAAAGGGCCTAAACCCCCGCATATCTTTATCAGCAAAGCCGGTTCCACGCGAATTGTCTGCGATTTCAGCAACACCCGTCCGGGAAAGGGAATTGGGCAGAAAACCGAAGTGAAGGGCAGCCTGATTCAGACTGTACGTACCGGTCTTCACGGGGAAGATCAGTCCGATCTCAGGGTGGTCTTTGACGTGGTTCCGGATTCCGAGTATGGACTGGAGCATTTTTTTGTAAAAAAGGAAATGTATCTTCTCATTGTCAAAAAACAGTGACAGGGAGGCAGTGGGTCAAATCCGTTGATCACCGTCTCCCCTCCCTTGAGGCAGGGCAGTTAAGTTCTGTGACAATTTTCTGAAATCATCAGGTCTGATTTTCCCCCCTTTTCCAAAGGGGGCAGGGGGGATTTCTTCCCAACTGCCTGGAAATCCATCTTAATCCCCCTTTAAAAAAGGGGGAAACCCGGAACACAACTTTTAACAGCCCTGCCTCCCGCCGGGGGAGGGGATTTTCAACCGTTTTGACCTGCTATCGAAAAAACGCTCAGGAGGGCCCTATGAATATTCTCGTGGGATACGACGGATCAAATGCAGGAAAGGAGGCTCTGCGTCTGGGGATCAGGCATGTCCAGGCATTTGGAGGCAGACTCTTCATTATCCGCTCTTTGGGAAGCAGTGCAGCCGAGGATATGGAAAAAATTGAAGAAGCCCAGGGAGATCTGACCTATGCTGAGGCTTTATGCAGGGAAAACAGGGTGCTGTGCGATGCCCATCTGCTGATTCGGGGCATGGAGCCTGGCGAGGACATTGTCACATTTGCCAATGAAAATGATGCGGAGGAAATCATTGTGGGCGTGAAACGGCGGTCAAGAGTGGGAAAAATCATTTTCGGCTCCACAGCCCGTTATGTGATTATGAAAGCCCGGTGTCCTGTAGTCACAGTAAAATGAGGGTGTCAGATTTTATTCACCCGCGTTTCATGCGTTGCTTATGATTATCCGCTCACGGATGTCTTGTCAAAACCACAAAAGGGGGGAAAAATGCGGCACATCATTGACCAAACTTTGTTTTGCATACTGTTTTCCGGGCTTGTTTCTGTTATGGAATCAGGCATCCTTTTTCCCTGTACTGCTTTGGCAGCCGAAAATCCGCAACTGAGCATTTCTCAGGCAGTGGAGACCGCTCTTGTCCACAATCCGGGGCTGGAGGCCGCGCAGAAACGCATCCGTGCGGCAGAGGAAAAAATCACCCAGGCGGATGCGGGACTCATGCCCCAGGCGTACCTGAGCCAGCGCTACAGTCATACCACCAATCCCATGTGGGCATTTGGAACCAAACTCAATCAGGAGCAGATCACTGCCGCGGATTTTGATCCCAGCCGCCTCAATCATCCGGATGCCATTGACAACTTTGCCACGTCTGTTTCTGTATCCTGGCCTGTGTATGACAGCGGCAGAACATGGTACGGCAGCCAGCAGGCCCGGCTCAGCCATGAGGCCGTGAATTTCATGACAGACCGTGTCCGGCAGCAGGTGATTGCCCGCACTGTCACGGCTTATGCGGGTGTGCTGCTTTCCCATGAAAACCGCAGCGTGGTGGAGCAGTCCCTGGAAACCGCGCGCACCCATTTTCGCATGGTGGAATCTCGGTTCAAAGGCGGGTTCGTGGTCAAAAGCGATTTGCTGCGCGCGCAGGTCCATATTGCGGATCTGGAGCAGCAACTGCTGCAGGCCCGGAGTCAGACCGATATTGCCCGGTGTATGCTGAACGTGGCTATGGGAGTGGACGGAAATATGCACTATGAACTGACGAGTCCGCTGGAAAAAGGCAAAGGGATTGGTGACACGCTGGATGTCTGGATTGCCAGGGCGCTTTCCACACGGCCTGATCTCACCCATCTGAAACTGCAGGGAAATATTGCTGAGAAGGAATTGGCCAAAGCCCGGTCAGCGCATTATCCCTCGGTAAGTCTGGAAGGAAATTATGAACTGAATTCCGAAAAAGGGGATGATTTTGCAGACAATTACAATATCGGAGCACTGGTTTCCCTCAACCTGTATTCAGGCGGGCGGATTTCCGCTGGAATCCGGGAGGCGCAGGCATCTTTGGAAGAGGTCCAGGCCATGATCCGTGCCACAGAACAGCAGGTCTGCGGAGAAACGCGGCAGGCGTTTTTCAATGCCCAGAGCGCATGGGAGCGGATCAAAGTGGCCCAGGCCGCAACCGGACAGGCCGAAGAATCCCTGCGCATTGTCCAGAATCGCTACAATTCCGGTCTGTTCACCATTACGGATCTGCTGGATGCGGAAACCGCATTGCAGCAGGCCAGGACAAACCACCTGCGCGCGGTTCACGATTACCGGGTCGCAGCCGTGCAGCTTGCCCTTGCTGCCGGAACTCTTGATGAGAATTTTCAATGAAACAGGCGTTCGGCAGTTCATTGCCGGGCTTTGCCTGTTCCCAGACTCCGGATTGTCTGAGGGTTTGTAAAGAAATAACCTGTACAATTTTTCTGTCCGAAAACCCTTAG
>CAZDIU010000072.1:0-18296 GCA_964505535.1 uncultured Desulfobacterales bacterium
TATCATATTTATTTTATAATATAAAATTCCTTTTTAATTTTCGGATAGGTTCATATAAAAACAGAAGAGAATGGATTTTTGCATGGGAGTCTTATGCAGAAAAAAATATTGAACTGAACAGGAATATCACAGATTATGCAGAACATCTTCTGACACTCTCTTTTAAAAAGAAAGATGCTGTTCATATTTCCTGTGCCATTGCAGGGAATTGCGAATATTTTATCACCACTGACAAAGGCATATTGAACAAAAAACATAAAATCAGGGATATTATCATTTTGGATCCGACAGAATTTGTCAGAATATGGGAGAAAAACAATGCGGACAGACACTGAAATCATTTATGATGCTTATAACCTGCTGACTTCGGCTATGGATATTCTTGAAATTGAAAGATTTATTATGCTCGTCAAAAGAGACAATTTTGACTACAGCGAATGGCGGAAAGATTTGTGGGAAAATTTGTCCATTGAGGAACTGACTGAGAAAGCAATGGATTTTTCCAGAAAAAAACGAAATGCGAAGAACAGTTTACAATGAAAAATTCGCATCTGCGGTCTTGCCAAAATATCAGTTTGACACTCATCCGCAATCTTTATTTGCTGTTTCCCCGCTGGGAACGGGGAAATGAAACAGCAAACTTTTACCTAAAACAGACAGGAGATATTTTATGCTGCCCCAGACCGTATCTTATCTTTCCGAAGAGGAATACCTTGAACTGGAAAGAAATTCCGAGACAAAAAATGAATATTTTGACGGTGAAATCTTTGATATGGCCGGCGCATCCGAAGCGCACAACCTGATTGTTGCCAATGTTGTCGGAGAACTGCGATCACAGTTGAAAAAAAAGCCATGCCGGGTGTATCCGAGCGATATGCGACTGAAAATTGAAAGCACAAAACTTTACACCTATCCGGATGTGATGATTGTCTGCGGCGAGAGAAAATTCGGGGATAAGGAAAAAGATATGCTCCTCAATCCGGATGTGATAATTGAAGTGCTGTCAGACTCCACAGAATCCTATGATCGGGGCAAAAAATTCAGCCATTACCGGCAGATTGCCTCTCTGAAAGAATATGTTCTTATTTCCCAGAATATCCGAAAGATCGAAAGATTTTCAAAAACACAGACACGTCAGTGGATATGGGATGATACAGACGAAGATCATCCTGAAATGATTCTGGAATCAGTGGGATGTTCTCTGCATCTGGATGAAGTGTATGACAAAGTTTTTTAACGGGAAATGTCGGATTACGCTCACGCTAATCCGACGTGCCACACTGTTGGATATTTTTTATGAAAAAACAACTTATTGCAATTCTGTCTTTTTGTCTGTCACTGGCCTGCGCCTGCCCCGCGCAGTCGGCTGAGGATGAAAAATCCTTATGGGAAATCGGACTGTTCAATGGTGCTGCCCGGATTCCCCATTACCGGGGTTCGGATGAATACAACTGGTATGTGGTGCCTCTGCCTTATGTGATTTACCGGGGCCAAATCCTGCAGGCTGACCGGGAAGGAGTGAAAGGCATATTTTTCAAAACAAAATCCCTTGAATCCAGCATTTCCCTTTCCGGCAATCCGCCTGTGGACGGCGACAATGACGCGAGAGAGGGAATGCCGGATCTGGATGCCATGTTTGAAGTGGGGCCAAGCCTGAAATGGCATATCACAGGGGATTTTCTGCCCCAAGGTGATGCCCTGTATGCACAGATTGCCCTGCGTGCCGCGTCTTCCATTGCATTTGACAGCGGATTGGATCTTTCGTATCTGGGACTTCATGCAGACCTCAGTCTGTCTTATGCCAACCAAAGTCTTTTGAAAAATCAGGGAATTGCTTTTGGAGGAAAAATCAGTGCGGATTTTGCAGACAGGGATTTGAACGCGTATTTTTATGATGTTGAGCAGGAACATGCGCGTCCGGATCGGCATTTTTATGAATCAGACAGCGGATATGCAGGTTTTTCCCTGTCCGGATGGATAAACAAAAAACTTGCCCCGTCCCTGTCTCTGGGATTTTATTCCCGGTGGGACAATATCAGCGGCGCGGTATATGAGGACAGTCCGCTCGTAAAGGAAAAAAACAATTTCACCGTTGGCTGCGCACTGACCTGGAAAATATGGGAATCCAGGCGGAAAGCTGCTTCACAGTCCGCAGATTCACCATAAAAGATTCAGTAAATCCCCAAATCCTTCAGCAGATCATAAATTCCCAGTTTCATGGCCTTAAGGCGGAAAAATTCGGAAATGGTGGGCTGTGCAGGTCTGATTTTCATCACCATTCCTGCTTCTCTGGGTGTGCGGCTGGCTTTGTGATGATTGCACGCGGTGCAGCAGGTGACACAGTTTTCAAATGTATCCTCGCCTCCGCGTGATTTGGGAATGATATGATCAATGGTCAGTTTTCCGGTATGGCATCCGCAGTAAACGCACTCGAACCCATCCCGGATCAGAATATTCTTTTTGCTGAAGGGAACCCTTGCTCTGTACAGAGTTCGGATCAGTTTGAACAGTTTCATGACCGTGGGAACTCTGACAGCAAGCCCCTCCCCGGTTTTCACTGTTCTGTCAGAATAGGCCAGCACCTGAACCTTTCCCTTTGCCACAAGACACAGGGCTCTTTTCCAGTTTATGACATTGAGAAAAGAATAATCATGATTCAGAAGAATACAGTGTGTCATCCCGCCTCCCTGCAATGAAAGAATACGGAACTGCAACTTGCTGACATACAGATGGAAACACAGAAGAGATGCACATGCATCTCTTCTGTGTTATGCAATAAAATTACAAACCATCAGCCGCTGAGCAGGCTGGCTCCCGGAACCTCTGCAAAGAAATCAGACAGAGACAGCACCCGGTTCTGGTTAATCAGTTTTGCGCCAATGGGACTGGAACTGTCCAGTTTGGCAATTACAGCCACATGCCCTTTGTCTGCGGAATCCAAAGGTACGCCGAAAGACTGGCCTGTGTCATCCATCAGCATGACATGGCCGTCATATTCAGCAAAGGAAACGGATTTTCCGGCAGCCGCATCTGTATAATTCAGTGCGCAGATATAGATCTCCGCAATGTCATCAAGTTTGGTAATCCGTATGGTTTCCTCATTTGCGCCGGCTGTTCCGCCCACGCCCGCGTCCTGATCCAGTTGAATAAAGGGAAAAGCATTGAGATCCCCTCTGTTTCCGCCCGGATACTGGTCGGAAAACACGCCTCCGGTGCGTCCGTCTTTGGCTTTGTAAAAGGCCATGAGATCCAGATCCACGCCTTTGGTCCATTTCAACTGCACCATAAGCTGCTTTACCGGAACAAAAGCCTCTTCGCCTTTCTGCTTCAAAACCACTTTTGCCTTGATTTCAGCCATGTTTTTCTCCTTTTTCTGTTGTTTTCCCGCGGCAAACCGCCGGACTGTTCATGGTTGATGAAAACTGCCTGCTGATAAATCGGCAGATTGTTCACAAATTTTTACTTCCCCTGCCAGACAGGTTTGCGTTTTTCCAAAAATGCACTCACACCCTCCTGCGCATCCGCACTGGTGCAGAGACGGGAGAAAACCTCGCTGTTGTAGGCAAATCTCTGGGCAAAGGGCATGTCCAGCATTTTGTAATAAAATTCCTTGCCCATGCGCAGAGCCAGAGGGCTTTTTCCCGCGAGTTTCCGGGCAAATGCAAGGGTTTCCTCTTCCAGTCTGTCCAAAGGAACCACTTTGTTGACCAGCCCCAGTTTTTCTGCCTCTGCCGCGTCAATCATATCACCGCTGAGCAGCATTTCCAATGATTTCTTTTTCCCCACCCCATAAGTGATGGGAATGATGGGGCCGGTGCAGAGCAGTCCCACATTGATGGCTGTTGTGCCAATCTGGGTTCCTTCTGCGGCAAATGCAAAATCAGCCGCGAGCATAAGCCCCGCGCCGTTTGCCACTGCGAATTTGTGAACCATTGCGATCACGGGTTTGCCCATGGACACAATGGTAAAGTGCATTTTGTCCATGCCGGAAATCCATTCATGATACTGTGCAGGTGTTTTTCCCGGAAATTCAGAGATGTCAATTCCGGTGGAAAAAACCTTGCCTGATCCTTTGACAATCACAACCCGGACTTCCTCATCAGCCTCGGCTTCCAGCAAAGCAGCATTCAAATCCTTTGCCATCCGGGAGCTGAAGGTATTGAAATGCTCCGGCCGGTTCAGGATAATAAAGGCAATATTTTCTTTCTTTTCTGTCAAAATGGTCTCAAAACTCATGCCCAATTCTCCTTATACTGTATTTGGTATTCATAACATTACTGTAAATATGTCTGAACCCTGATTTTCAGGATTGGCCTATGAATCAGGATTGGAAATCATGAAAACCCTTTCAGCCTGCGAATCACGGTTCAGACAGTTTTAATCCCAAGATTCGTCTGAATTATCATTTTACATAACAAATTCCAAAATCTTCCTCGGCATGATGGAAATGTAATATCCGTAATCCAGCAGTATGTCTGTTGTAATATCGCTGGAGAACTCAATCAGTATCTTCGGGAGCAGTGACATTTACCCATAAATCTGCCGGATCTTCACAACATTTTGTTATTTTAATAAATTTAATTTCAGGAAATTTCTCTTTGACCGCATTGTACAGTTTTCCAATCCACTCTTTCTGTTTGAAGTTCATCATTTCCCAATCTCCATTTTTATCCATTCCAACATTTCTTTTGCTAAAGACGGTTCGCGCAGGCATTGTGCAATCCCTCTTCACAGCACATCTCTGCTGCTCTCAGATTTTCCACTGCTTTTTTCAGAAATCTGTCTTTCACTGGCTATGCTCCACTGTAAACACATGGGAATGCAGATTGGAAATCCACTGCTTGCCCTCCTGAGTCACGCGCAGATAACGCATCGCGTCCTGAATATAGGGCAGCACAACATTCCAGTAAAATTTTGCATAACTCCTGCGCATGTCTCCGGGATTTTTGTATCCGCAGTATTTATTGGCTCCGGTCTCCTCAAATTCATAAAACAGGGCCGGAATTTTGCGCAGATAATCCGGATCGCCAAGCTGACCGATGAAATCCGCTGCCCGCAGCAGCCCGGGATAGTCTTTTGTATCCAAACGGACTGTATCATCCGGGATGGGAAAACGGGTCATTTCAATATAAGTGCAAATCCGCTCCGCATCCACCACATTCATGATCAGATTTCCCTCAAACCGCTCCCGGACAAAAAGCTTGCTCCGATCCACATGCCAAAGAGACAGGGCCGCGCATGTTCCGTTCTCATCCTGTTTCACTGTCTTGCCATCCAGACCCGTGGCATAGCGGCCATCTCTGTCATCCCGGCATATGCCTTTGACATAGCCAATGTCATGACACAAAAGCGCCATGAGAAAATGAAGCCAGTCTGAAGGAGTCACGCCCCCCTCTGTCAGATGTTTTCCCCGCAGAATTTCCTGACCGGCCAGGGTCACCATGATGGTATGTTCCACATTATGGTACAGGGCATCAGAGTTGGCAATGTTTTCCAGTGCAAAATGACCGGACCATTCAATAATATTGGCAAAATGCGGTTCTGCAAGGCCGTAGGTCCGTCTGTAGGTCATGGAAATCTGCTGTACAAAATCCTCAATAATGAGTTTCTGGATATTCAGCATGGCGCTCCTCCTTACCTGCCTGCAAATTGTTTTTCAGTATGCTGGCACAATGCAGATCTGTTCCCCCTCAATTTTTATTTTCAGCCCCATTGGCTCCAGCGTTTTCCACAAAGGACGGCCAAAAAGAAAATCTGTCATTTTTCCCATTGCCGCTCCGGCTTTTTCAATGGTCAGCGAACGGATATAAAGGTCATACCGAAGGATTTCCTCTGTTTCCTTCAAAACATCTCTCTTTCCCTGACGCAAATCCGCAATGAGTTTCCGGATGATGTCATAATCACATCGCTGCTGATGTGTTTCCACAATATCCCAGAGTCCCTGCACATTGCCGATGAGATCCTGACGGGTAAGCCGTTTTTCTGTATAGATTTTTTCAATCTCCCGTGTATTCCGGCAGTTGAGCACACGGCATTCCAACGGCCTGTACGGATATACGGTGCAGGCATTTTCTTTTTCATCCAGAAAAATGCAGGCATGGGAATTATCCCGGCTTCTGATTTTGACAATATCGGATGGCTGGGGATGCAGAATTCCCCGGACATTGTCCCAGGCTGTTTCCCCTTTGCGAATGGTGTACAGGAATTCACAGGGGATTTTTCCGTCATCAATCAGGGCTCTGTCTTCATGATGAAAACCGGGGCCGCCTTTCCGGCAGCAGGTTCCGCAGCGGAGACATCCGGAAACAGGAGAATCCTGCGGAACACAGGGCTTTTTCCTCAGCAAATTCCTTTCAGGGTGCATCGGACGGCGGCTTTTTCCTGATTTTTTCTTCCGTGTGTGCAATCCTGTTTCCTTTCTCTTCCATTTTTCTGTTTTCCGCTTCCTCCTCCTCATTCTCTCCCGGATCCGCTTCCTCCTCATAAGCTTCATCCTCATAATAGGGTTCCAGCGTTCTTACAGAGGCTTTGAGATGAAATCTTGCCAGCATGATAAGCACAAACCCGGCCAGCCAGGTTTTGAAAGTCAAGGGAATGCCACAGTGAAAAAGGGTGTTGACCGACCAGATAAAAAGAAAAGGCGTAAACACATATCCCATAATTCCCAATATGAAGACAACTCTCCCAAATGCTGAAAAATCCGTTTCCCTCATTGAATGCGGTCTCCTGATTAAAATTCCGGAAAAACAATTTCAATGCCTTATGTACCGGGAATTTGAAAACTCCGTAATAAATGTCTTTCTACCATACCTTTGACATCAGATTCAACGGATATTTGCAGACATCTGGCCATGCTGCCGAAAACAAAATAAAATTAACAGCTTTAGGTTGACATTTTGCCAATGCTGGTTTAAAATTGAAGGTTATGACACAAACCGAAAACCGAGCGGAGGTGCCTTATCGACATTATTACCACAGTCAAAGACATGCAGGCGTTTGCTGACCGCAGCAGGAAACAGGGAAAAATCATTGCCTTTGTTCCCACAATGGGTTATCTCCATCAGGGACATGCCTCTCTCATACAGGAAGCTGCCGGCAGAGGGGATGAGGTTGTAGTCAGCATCTTTGTCAATCCCACCCAGTTTGGTCCCGGAGAGGATCTGGAGGCATATCCGAGGGATTTTGAAAGAGATCGGAAACTGTCTGAAAAGGCCGGAGCACGCGTTATTTTTTTTCCCACTCCCCAGGAAATGTACGGAAAAAATTTTCAGACCTTTGTGCAGTTGGAAAAACTTCCCCTGCATCTGTGCGGCCTTTCCAGGCCCGTGCATTTCAGAGGGGTTGCCACTGTGGTTTCCAAGCTGTTCAATATCGTAAAACCCCATATTGCCATATTCGGGCAGAAGGACTGGCAGCAACTGCAGGTCATCCGGCAGATGGTTCGGGATATGAATTTTGACATTGAAATCATCGGTGCGCCCATTGTGCGGGAACCGGACGGGCTGGCCATGAGTTCCCGCAACACCTATCTCAACCCGGAACAGAGAAAACAGGCCCTGTGTCTGTATCAGTCCCTGCTGAAGGCAAAGGAAATGGTGAAAAACGGCAACCTCGATGCAGCCAAAATCATTGACACAGCCGCGGAACTGATTTCGGCTTCTCCGGAAGCAAAGATTGATTACATCAGCATCTGCGATCCCGAAACCCTGGAAGAACTGAAAACAGCGGACAGATCGGCTCTCATGGCTCTGGCTGTGAAAGTGGGGAAAACCCGTCTGATTGACAACATGCTGCTGAACGGTGACGGGTGAAGGGTAAATGGCAAATGGTGAATTTTTTGAAAATAGCTGACAGGTTTCAGTGTTCTGGTCTCAGTGTTCTGGATTTTCCTGAAACCCGAAACCTGAAACCCGAACACTTTTTTTATATATAAAAATCCCGGTGCAATCTGTTCCCCGGGACAAAAGGAGCAAAAGCAAGTATGAGCGAAACATTTTTTTTCACCTCCGAATCCGTAACCGAAGGTCATCCGGACAAGGTTGCTGACGCGATATCCGACTCCATTCTGGACGCCATCATGGAAAAAGACAAAAAATGCCGGGTCGCGTGTGAAACCCTTGTGACCACCGGCATGGCCATCATTGCCGGAGAAATCACCACAGACTGCTATGTGGACATGCCCCATGTGGTCAGAGAAACCATCCGGGAAATCGGATACAATTCCTCCCAGATGGGATTTGACTGGAAAACCTGCGCGGTGCTCACCAGCATTGGTCAGCAGTCTCCGGACATTGCACAGGGTGTGAATGAGGGACAGGGACTTTACAAAGAGCAGGGGGCAGGCGATCAGGGGCTTATGTTCGGTTTTGCCACGGATGAAACTCCGGAACTGATGCCCATGCCCGTTTCCTTTGCCCACAAACTGACCCAGCGCCTGGCAACAGTCCGGAAAAACGGGGCTCTGGATTTTCTGCGTCCTGACGGCAAATCCCAGGTGACCATTGAATATGAAAACGGAACGCCCAAGCGGGTGGACACCATTGTCATTGCTGCCCAGCACAAACCGGATGTCACCTATGATGATCTCAAAGAGGCCATTATTGAAGAGGTAATCAAAAAAGTCATTCCCAGAAACATGATTGACGGGGATACCCGGTATTTCATCAATGCCACAGGAAAGTTTGTTGTGGGCGGGCCTATGGGAGACTGCGGTCTGACCGGCAGAAAGATCATTGTGGACACTTACGGCGGTCAGGGCAGCCACGGCGGAGGATGTTTTTCCGGAAAAGACCCGTCCAAAGTGGACAGAAGTGCATCCTATATGGGGCGTCACATTGCCAAAAATGTTGTGGCTTCCGGCATTGCCAAAAAATGCGAAGTGCAGATAGCCTATGCCATCGGCGTGGCCCAGCCCGTGTCTGTGATGGTGGATCTCATGGGAACCGGAAAGATTCCCAAAGAAAGAGTGAAACAGATTATCCGTGAGGTTTTTGATCTGCGGCCCCGCGCCATTATCGAATATCTTGACCTGCTTCGTCCCATTTACCGGAAAACCTCTGCATACGGTCATTTTGGCAGAAATGATCCGGATTTCACATGGGAAAAAACCAATATGGCCGATATCCTGAGAGAAAAAGCAGGGCTGTAATGGATGTTGAATTTTTGGCAGCAGGTCAAAATGGCTGATTTTTTTACATCTGAATTTTGCGCAGAAAAAATTCTGTGGGACTCTGCGCTGCGGTTAAAACAGACCGGTCAGACAATGTGACCCTCTGCCGAATTTTTAATGATGAATGTTGAATGACAACTGCTGAATGAGGAATGGATACAGTCGTTGAGCAGTTGCCTCTCATTGCAAAATCTGAAAAATAAAACCGTCAGGGTTTTCAAACCCTGACGGTTTTTGGAATTGAAGCCGAAATTTTTTCAGATTTTATATTAAGGAGCATTTAAGATGTCCGGAATAAAACAGGGGAAATCAGAGGGATGTCAGCCTCTTGACATTTCCCTTTCTTATAAAGTTTCTGATATTTCTCTGGCTGATTTTGGCAGAAAAGAAATGCAGTTGGCGGAAAATGAAATGCCGGGACTGATGGCTGTGCGGAAAAAATACGGGGCCCGGAAACCCCTCAAAGGGCTGAAAGTCATGGGGAGCCTGCATATGACCATTCAGACGGCCATGCTCATTGAAACCCTGACAGAACTGGGAGCGGATGTGCGCTGGGCAAGCTGCAATATCTTTTCCACCCAGGATCATGCGGCCGCAGCCATTGCCAAAAACAAATCCGCTGCTGTTTTTGCCTGGAAAGGCGAGACACTGGAGGAATACTGGTGGTGTACGGAACAGGCACTGATCTGGCCGGACGGAAGCGGTCCAGATCTGCTGGTGGATGACGGCGGAGATGCGACCATGTACATTCATCAGGGCGTGGAAGTGGAAAAAAATCCGTCCCTGCTGGAAAAAACATACAGCAGCCGGGATATGACATGTCTGATGGATCGTCTGCGGGTGAGTTATCGGAACAATCCCCGCTGCTGGACAGACATTGCGGCAAAAGTGCAGGGCGTGTCTGAGGAAACCACCACAGGGGTTCACCGTCTCTATCAACTGTCCCAGGAGGGAAAACTGCTTTTTCCGGCCTTCAATGTCAATGATTCCGTGACCAAATCCAAGTTTGACAACCTGTACGGGTGCCGGGAATCTCTGGCTGACGGGATCAAACGGGCAACGGATGTGATGATGGCCGGCAAGGTGGTTGTGGTCTGCGGATACGGGGATGTGGGCAAGGGATGCGCGCAGTCCATGCGCGGATACGGTGCACGGGTGCTGATAACCGAGGTGGATCCCATCTGCGCTCTCCAGGCGGCAATGGAAGGCTTTCAGGTGGTGACCATGGAGGAAGCAGCCCCCATGGGAGATATTTTTGTCACAGCCACAGGCTGCTGGCATGTCATTACCGGCCAGCATATGGAGATGATGAAAAACGAGGCCATTGTCTGCAATATCGGCCATTTTGACAGTGAGATTGAAATCTCCTATCTGGAGGATACTCCTGAGTGCAAAAAGATGAACATCAAGCCCCAGGTGGACAAATGGACGCTGAAATCCGGCAGATCCATTATCGTGCTGGCCGAGGGCCGTCTGGTGAATCTGGGCTGTGCGACCGGACATCCCAGTTTCGTCATGAGCACCAGCTTTACCAACCAGTGCCTGGCCCAGATTGAACTCGCGACCGGAAAATACAGCATCGGCGTTTACACCCTGCCCAAAAAGCTGGATGAGGAAGTGGCCCGTCTGCATCTGGGCAAACTGGGTGCAAAACTGACAAAACTGACACCTCAGCAGGCCGATTATCTGGGCGTTTCTGTGGAAGGCCCTTTCAAACCGGATCATTACAGGTATTAATCTGCTGTGTATCAGGGGCGGTGCAACTGCCCCTGATGATGCCTCCCCGGAGTTTTTCCAAGAAAATGAATCCGCGCTCTCCAGAGACGATCACATCCCGTGTGACTGCCGGATGCATTGCAAAACTCCGGACAGCAAAACCGAAAATGGCTGTTTTGCCGATATGCTTTCCAAAGCCGAAATTCAGGATGCTGACTGCGTTCTTTTTGTCACCCGGTATGCGGGGTCTGGCAATCCTCAAAATATCCTGCCGAAAATGGGGAACTGTTCATGAATCTGATCCGGAAGCATGTCCGTGCATCCGGTGCCGTTCATATGAGCAGAAACGGGAACAAATCGATCCAAATCAAAAAATGTACCGTACCACAGCAGGAAGTGATTATGACGACCCCAGTTTGAAAAGCGGCAGGATCGGCACTTTTTACAAGCAACGTGTTTTTCAGCAAACCATAACAGGAGAGAATGACAATGAAACAGAAAATTATGATTTTTTTTATCATTATGAGCTTTGTCACGGCAGGATGGGCAGGCATGTCCTTTGCATCGGCTGCCGGTGATTCAGAACAGGCCCAGACCGAAGAAACTGTCGCAGAAGGGACACCCACGGAGGAAACCGTTCCGGAGGATGCGGTAAGCGAAGAAACGGGGGAAGAGGAAACTGCGGCTGAGGAAACTGTTCCGGAGGAAGTGACAGAAGACGAGGCCCCACCGGAAGAAAGTCCAGGAGCAGAAGGAGAGGAACAGCAGTAGGATTTGCGGATCACGGTTGAGAAAATCTGAGGGCAGTCTGCATGCATACAGGTGCAGACTGCTTTTTTTATTCCCCTTTCAGAATCACACACCTCGCGGAATGCCCGTCAGCCTTGAGGATAAGGGGGACATCTGTGCGAAAATGCCGCAGATATTCGCTTTCCCGCACCTGGGGAAGAGATTCCAGCCAGTTTCTGTCCAGAAAATCCTCTCCCCCGTCTTCGGTCACAGTAATGTAAAAAATCCCCAGTGAAGTGATATTCTGGAAAAAATGGGAACCCTGTGAGGGATCAGCCCTGATCAGATCATTTCGCAGTTCCACAATGGCCTTTACACCGGAAATATGCCGCCATTGCACGGGAATTCCCAGCCAGGGATCAGAACTCCCCCATCGTCCCGGGCCGATGAGCAGCCAGGGCCGTTTTTCTGCTGACAGAATGGCATTGACTGCACCGATTTCCTCAGCGACCGGCTGTGTGAAGCCGGGTTTGAACGTTTCAGGTTTTACATATACAATATCTGCAATCTCAAGGCTTTTTCCATTTCCCAGAGACTGGGTGGATCGGCACAGAGCCTGCTGAAACTCTGATTCGCTGATGATGACCTCCATACGGTTCTGCTCAGCCGCCATGGGACGCATCTGCAAAAAAAAGAATTCGCTTTTTTGTTTTCCGTCCGGACTCAGGTTGACGGAAAACTCTATTTCAACCGAACATCCCATTGCCTTTCTGCCCAGTTCCAGCAGATCAGAGATCAGTTCCGGCAGAGGAAATATGCCATGTTTCAGCACCGGCGCAAAGGTCATGACTTTGGGACCCTGCATATATCCTGAATCCCGTATCCGATGTTCTTCAGCCACATAGGTGCTGGCCAGCATTTTCACAGGAAGTTCATCCTCCGCGTCCCCAATATCCCGCTTTTCCAGATTGGAATTCCGAAATCTGACTGTATCCGGACAGTTGCGGATTCTCAGTGCATAAAAACAGTGCTGTGAATTTTTCAGCATGTCATCCACACTTGAAAACTGGGGCAGAATGTGGGGATATTTGGGACAGAAGCGGAGTGCCCGGCCTCCTTCCACCACAGTCTTGCCCAGTCCCAGAGCAATATGGGCTATGCCGTGTTCCGGCTTTATATGGGAAAAAGGGTAAAAATTATGGGACTGGGCCACACCTGAAATGGCCGGATAAAAATAATCCCCCCAGACAGACCCGGTCATGTGCTGGATAATCACAGACATGGATTCCTCCCGATGCCGGTTGCCTGTGTTGCGTGAAAAGGCTTTGGGACCCTCATAATAGGTGGAGGCATAGACCAGTTTGACCGCATGGATGAGCTGCCTGAGCCGCTGGGAAATATCCGGGTGATTGTTGGGGATCATGCAGGTTTCATATACACCGGCATAGGGCTGG
Source organism: uncultured Desulfobacterales bacterium (assembly GCA_964505535.1). Classification (GTDB taxonomy): domain Bacteria; phylum Desulfobacterota; class Desulfobacteria; order Desulfobacterales; family Desulfococcaceae; genus JAABRU01. Next base: position 13,069 of record CAZDIU010000072.1, read on the forward strand.
AAATATGCGTCTTCCATACGGCTGGAAGAGCGAATCGAAAGAGGACAGGAAGTGTGACGGAGAAAAATTTCCAGATGTCTGCCCAGCCAGTCCGGGATCCGGGCCTGGAGAAAAATCTTGGTGATAATTACATCCGGAATGGATTTTTCAGCCAGGTGAGCCAGCCCGTTTTTATTGATAAAATCCTCAAACCCCTCTGTGCTGATGACCAGAATTTTGGGGATCCGGATGGAAACTTCCGGATATTTCTGATGCAGTTGGGGATAATCCTGCAGCAGCACCGACATAAAGGCCAGACTGCGGGCCTTGCCGCCCAGCGAACCTTTGCCGATCTTGACAAAATCCATAATGCCGGGATCGAAATTGTCGGGCTGGAACTGGGCAACAACCCCTTTCTGCTGCCAAATCCGCAGTTCCCGAATATTGGAAATGATATACTGGCGCAATTCCTCCATATCTCTGAAATCTTCGGTTTTCACCTTCCGAAAGCGCGAGGCCAGCGCAATTTCGGAGCGGCTCATGATCCAACTGGAGAAATGGTTGCGGTCCGCATGATACCGGATGGACTCATCAGGAATCTCCGGCAGTTTTTCTGCCAGAATACGCAGGTTCCGGGCGCGCTCGATTTCCCTTCCGTCCGGCATGCGGAAAACAAAATCCCCGAATCCCAGACAGGACAGAAAGCATTCCCGCAGTTCTCCCATGACATTCTGAGAATTTTTGTCCAGAAACACTGCCGGTATGTTTTGGGCTTTTTCCCGGTTTCCCGGTTCAGAACTGAGCATGAGAAGAGGAAGATCCGGAATCTCCCCGCGAACCATGGAAAGAAAATCAAGCCCGGCCAGATTATCCTCTTTTCCCGCGCGGGGAAAGCGGGCATCAGAAATAATGCCGAAGAGAAAATCATGATATTTCTGATACAGTTCCATAGCCTGCTCATAATTTTCAGCCTGCAGGATTTTGGGCCTCGCCCGCATGAGCAGCAGACGATGCTCCTCATTGAGACCGGTCTCCAGCACGGACTGGGTCTGCCTGACGATTTCCCTGTAAATCAGGGGAAGAAAACAGGAACGGTAGGCAGGGGAATCCTCAATAAGAAGCAGAACCCGGACCCCGGCCCTGCAGGTATCCTGATCTGCATTCAGAGCATCCTCGGTGTTTTTCACCAGTGCCAGAAGAAGATCGGAATTTCCTGTCCAGACATAGGTTCTGTCAATCCCTTCCTGCATTCTGTCTGCCGAAGCCTGCATAAGGCTCCGCATACTGTGGGAAAGCAGAATCACGGGAAGACCGGGATAAATTTTTTTTATTTCCATCCCCAGGGAACAGGCACTCATATCCTCCAGATGGGGCATGGTGATAACCATTTCGAATTTCTTTTTTTTCAAAAGACTGAGGGCATCCCCCCCGGAAGCAACCCGTGTGACACGGGGCGGAAGACTCAGATTCAGCCCTCTGTATTCATTGATGAGCCGGGAGGCCAGACTCCCATCCTCTTCCAGAATAAATGCATCATAAGGACTTGAAACAAGAAGAATTTCTCTGATTTTAATCTGCATGAGTTCATGGAATACCTTGAATCTTCCATAATACTCACCCACGAAGCGGGATTGTGAAAATGTCATGCCATGCTCCGGATTTGATTTTCAAAAAAATTTTGGTCACGGGTCAAATCGGGTGAAAAAGGGCGGATTTCAAACCCGACCTGCAAAAAAATATCAGCAGATTTGAGCGGCCAACATAAATTTACACTGACGCAGACAGCCAGTTGCAAAAACAGGCATTTTTCTGAAATATTTCTGGAACAGCAGGCTGCGGATTTTTAACCTGTTCGGGACTGAAAGTCCTGATGCCGAAAATCATCAGATTATCCTGCAACTGGCAGATTATACCGATTCCCCATTGAATTTAGTACAATACTGCCGCTTTTTCAGCACCGGATGAACCCGCGGTTCCCCTCCCTCCGGGAGGGGTCAGGGGAGGGTTGTCAGTTCAGCGGTATTGGAAAAAAATGACTGAACCGTATAAACCCAATGGCGATTTGGTATTATATTCACTCACCTTACGCACCTTTTGCAAAAATCAGGAAGTTATGTTCTTTCACTGTCATTCCGGCACAAGCCGGAATCCAGTAATTTCAAACTGTTCTGGATACCGGCTTTCGCCGGTATGACGATGGTGCGTAAGGTGAGATATTCATATTATCACAAACAAATATATCCGGCAAAAGGAAATTGTGTGAAAAAAATCGGAAGCGCAGTTGGGCAGATTCCGTTTTTTTGCAGGAGGAGGGATAACTGCAAACAAATGGAAAGGGCGGCAGGACAGTGATCTCGGCCGCCCGAAAGGATAAAATGGATGGAATGGCATGGACGCGGATCGGATCAGTCCGCTTCTGATTCCCCTCTTTCCTGCTGAAACACCCGGCCGGGGAAGCGGACAAGTTCCTTTATTTTGGCTTTTCGGATCTTCTGCTCGTGTGTGTCCTTTTTTTCAAATGCCTCTCCGATTTTCACCAGCAGATCCTCCAGTTTCACGGGTTTGAGCAGATAATCAAATGCGCCCAGCTTCATGCCTTCTATGCTGGTTTCCACAGAACCGTGGCCGGTGAGCAGAATCACTTCAGCCAGGGGATGCGTTTTTTTGATTTCCCGCAGAGTCTGGATGCCGTCCATGCCTCCGGGCATCTTGATGTCAAGAAGCACCACGTCAAAGCGTTTTTCCTTCATCTTTTTCAGGGCTTCCTCACCGCTGGCTACGCCTGTGGTGTCAATATTCCTTTTTTGCAGGCGTTTGACCACTGTTTCCAGAAAATCAGGCTCATCGTCAACCACCAGAATGCTGAAATAATCCATGTTTCCTCCTTCAGGATGCGCACGCGTCAATGGCACAGGCTTTCAGTTTCTCCACCACTGCGGAAAACACATCGGTCAGACGGAGAACACCCACCACAGTCTCACCTTTTGTCACCAGCAGGGACTGACGATGTCCCATCACCAGTTGATGAATGGCCTCGTCCAGGCCTGTGTTTTCTTCCACATACTCCCCTTCTTCAGGTTTGTACATGAAATCCTTCACCTTGCGGTCGCAGCCTTTGCGGCAGATGTCATCCAGGGGAGTGTTCCACAGATGATAGGCATGGAACATCTGCTTCATGAAATTTTTGGTAAATCCCATATGCGCTATGCTCTGACTTCCCTGCATTTCCATGTATTTGGGTTCCAGGGCACGGAGCACATCCATCTGAGTGATTTTTCCCACCACCTTTCCGGAGCCGCTGAGTACCAGAACCGCACGATGCTGGTAACGGTTTTTGTGAAACTCCTGCTGGGCTTTTTCCAGAGCCATGACCGCATCCATGAGTGTGGCATTCTCCGGGACTGTTGCGTATCCGGACAGGGGAACCATGATTTCTTTGACGGTAATGTTTTTCATATCTGTTCTTCCACTCCTTCTTCTTTTTCAAAGACTCTGCCCGGAAAACGGATCAGTTCCTTGATTCTGGCATTTCTGATTTTCTGTTCATGAGCGTCCTTTTTCTTGAATGCCTCACCGATTTTGATCATCAGATCTTCGAGTTTCACGGGTTTGAGAAGATAATCAAACGCGCCCAGTTTCATGCCGTCAATGCTGGTTTCCACAGAAGCATGGCCGGTGAGCAGGATGACTTCCACCAAAGGCTGAACTTTTCTCATCTCCCGCAGGGTCTGAATGCCGTCCATGCCGCCCGGCATTTTGATGTCCAGAATAACCACATCAAAGAGCTTTTCCTTCATCTTTTTCAGGGCTTCTTCGCCGCTGGTGACACCAATGGTGTCAATATTTCTCTTTTCCAGCCGTTTGACAACGGTTTCCAGAAAATCAACCTCGTCATCAACGACCATTATGCTGAAATAGTCCATTTTTCCTCCTTACAGTTACGGAATCTCTCTGCACAGGAAAACTGCATCAGAATCTGAATCCGCAGTCATTGAAACGCTTGGGGATTTGGAAATTGCTGATGTGCCGGTTTTGAGGTTTCAGTGTTCAGGTTCCAGTGCTTATTTCCTGACACCTGAACACCCGGCATCTGAACCATCCGGCATTTTGGGAACTTCCTCTTCCCTTATTTCTTTTCCGGTATCACAATGGGAATTTCCACGGTAAACACAGTGCCTTTGCCTTCCTCACTTTTCACATGGATGGCTCCATCCATTTTGTCGATGATATTGTAGGTCACCCATAAACCAAGTCCCGTACCCTTGCCGGTTTCCTTTGTGGTGAAAAAGGGATCAAATATCTTTTTCTGGTTTTCTTCACTCATACCGGGGCCGTCATCCTCAATGCTGACAAAAATCTTTGCGCTGTCCTGCCAGCTCTTGACAATGATTGTGCCATCGTGACCAATGGCGTCAATCGCGTTGGAGATGAGATTGAGGAAAACCTGCTGCAATTTGGCCTGATCACTGGCGATAATGGTCAGATTATCCGCCAAATCGGTCTGAATGTCAATCTCATTGGTACGGGAGTAGTTCTCCAGAAAGGTGATGGTCTGATTCAGGGTTTCGTTGATATCCACATCCTCCAGACGGGGCTCCATCTTTCTGGCATAACCGAGCATATTGTGCACCACCTTGCGGGCACGATCCACATGGTGTTCGATTTTCCCAATTGCGGTTTTGAACTCCTCATAACTGGAACTGTTCTTGAAATCCTCATCCTCCAGCAGATCCTCCATCCATCCGCTCTGCTGCAGAATAATGGCCAGGGGATTGTTGATCTCATGTGCCACACCTGCTGCCAGTTTGCCCAAAGCGGCCAGTTTGTCGGCCTGCACAAGCTGCGCATTTAGTTCCGAGGTTTTCTCATCCGCCTTCCGCAGGCGGCTGATGGCCAGACGTGTGGTGAAAATGGTTGTCAGGATAATGGCGATGATGCCGATGGAAATGATGGAAACCTGAAAAAACTTTACCGCAAAAAGATCACTGAGCATTTCCGAGGGATCTTTCTTGATGACCAGCAGCCATTTGTTGTCATTGAGCCAGCTTCCTGCGCATAGGTAGGAATTCCCCTTGGTGTCTTTCAGTTCGGTCACGGTTACACGGCCCCCGAACATACTGGGGTTCAGATCCGACTTGGACAGGATCGGCCCCTCAAACCGGGGCTGGGTCTGATAAACACCCTCCCGGTTGATGATAAATGATTCCCCGCTTCTGGTCACCTGCGCGGATCGGACAATATTTCCCAGC
>CAZDIU010000073.1:0-1741 GCA_964505535.1 uncultured Desulfobacterales bacterium
GAAGACAAAGCCGGAGAAATGGGACAGGATGGGATAAAATGTTCTCTGTGTCAAAAACAGTCTTTGTCCGAAAAACCCTGAGGGTTTTCAAAACCCTCAGGGTTTTTGGATACCAATCTTTTTTCCAAACCTGCCCTTCTCAAACCTGTCCTTATCCGTTGATAATGTCAATCAGTTGCTGCAGGGTTTTGAGCCCCTTCAGGGTTCCGGCCTTGCTGCTGTTGATCAGTTTGGCGCCGACAGGGCTGGAATTGTCAATGGTGGCTATCAGAGCGACATTTCCCATATCACCGGTATCCAGGGTGACATTGTGGGTGGTTCCTTTGTCATCCATAACGGAAAGGGTGACATCGCTTCCCTTGAAACGGGCCGGAGCCCCCTCCTGCACCTTTCCGTAATCCCAGCAGAGAATCCAGACATATTTCATATCATCGAGCTTGGTGATCCGCATGGTTTCCTCTTTTTCACCGCCGCTGTCATTCTGTCCCTCATCACCGCTGAGCTGCATGTAGGGAAAGGCATTGAGATCCCCCAGTTCACCGAAATAGACAAGTCCCTGTTTCCCCTGTTTGTCCTCATAGGCCGCTGCCAGATCAAAATCCGCAGCAGTGGTCCATTTCATGGACACCATCAGTTGTTTGAATCCGCCGACATTTGCCGCTGAGCCTTTCTGTTTGAGTTCCATTGCTTACCTCCTTGTAAGATTTTCAGGGTGTTGATAATACAGCATGCAGTTTTCTGTTGCCGGGTAACATTGGCTTATTTTTATCTTATATCGTTCCCATGATTCAACAGTCAAACAAAAAATTCAGACAGAAACATATCCGCATTGCCAACTGTGCTTGCAATTCTTTATAAAAAATAATAGAAAGCATTGTCAGGTGCAATAAGAATTTTCCGATATTTTTTTCAGAGGCGGTTTTATGGATTTTTCTTTTCCCTGGTATGTGGTGCCAGCGGCTTTTTTTCTGGATCTGCTCATCGGAGATCCCCAGTTTGCCCATCATCCGGTGCGGTATATGGGAAAAGCCATTGCATTCGCTGAACCCCGGTTCCGGAGGCTTCCCTTCGGGCTGAGAATCTCCGGCGGCCTGTTTGCCCTGTCTCTTGTTTCCGGAACATGGGCCGCAGCGGTTTTTCTTCTGAGCCTGTGCGGCTGGTTTCATCCTTTTCTCAAGACCGGTGTCCAAATTCTGCTGGTGTATTTCTGCATTTCCTGCGGAGGTCTGGCATCCTCGGCAATGGGGGTGTTTGCAATGCTCCGGATGGGAAAGTCTCTCAGAGCAAAGGAAAAACTTGCCATGATTGTGGGCCGGGATGTGCAGAATCTTTCAGAAACCGGAATTGCCAGGGCAGCGGTGGAAACCGTGGCTGAAAATCTGGTGGACGGAGTTCTTTCCCCCCTGTTTTTTCTGCTCATAGGCGGTGTGCCTCTGATGGTGACTTACAAAATGGTCAACACCCTGGATTCCATGGTGGGATACAAAAATGAAACCTATAAGGCGTTTGGGATGGTTTCGGCCCGCACGGATGATGCGGCCAATTACCTTCCTGCCCGCATCTCCGTTTTTGTCATTGCTTTGGCTGCATTTGTCCTGAACCGGAAGGGCAAAAGGGCTTTTGAAACCGGGAGGCGGGAAGGCAGAAATCATTCCAGCCCCAATTCCGGTTTTTCCGAGGCCGCGTTTGCCGGTGCGCTGGGCGTGAAACTGGGCGGCCCGAATGTCTATCACGGCAAAAC
>CAZDIU010000073.1:1751-18286 GCA_964505535.1 uncultured Desulfobacterales bacterium
ACCGTGGTCAAACCCTTTATCGGAAAAGTGTTCAGGGAAGTTCAATCCGGAGATATTCCAAAGGCATGTGATCTGATGGTGCTGAGTGCCTTCCTGTTCTGCATGGCGGTTTGGCTGGCGGAAATGATCTGAATTGCAGGGGATTTTTCATACAAAAAAGTAATATTTTTGGAAAATTTATTACATTTTTGTTGTTCCGCTTTTATTTTTTATGCGGCATATTTAGAATATGTCTTTTGGTTTCAGATGGTTTAAAAAAAATGAATGTATTGGCACGGGGATTGCTTACATCTGTATTCAAGTTCCGAACGGATTCCGGAAATCAGATTTTCAGGCCCCTCCGGGCGAATGCGGCATACGGGCATTTTTTCAGATGAATGAGAAAGGCAGCGCATTTTGGCAGAACCGGCAAAAAAAGCATTTGAAAGTCCCATGAAAAACCTCTGCATGAAGCGCAAGCGGATGACAGCGGATTTTCTGGCCGGGAATGCTCCGGACTTTATCCGGCAGCACAGCCGGATGCTGGATGAGTATTTTCATGAATGTTACGGGCAGAGCACAGCCGGTCTCCAGATGGTCTTTGACAAAAAACCTTATGCACTGGTTGCTCTGGGCGGTTACGGACGCCAGGAGCAGTGTCTTCATTCGGATGTGGATATTCTGATACTGTTTGAGGAACAGGTTCCTCCGGAAGCGGAAAATCTGGTGAAGGAAGTCGTTTATCCCCTGTGGGACATCGGCATGGAAGTGGGACATGCCACACGGTCTGTGGAAAACTGCATTTCCCTTGCCATGGAAAACATAGAGGCGCTTACTGCCCTGCTGGATGCCCGTTTTATCTGCGGCATGTCAAGGCTCTATTCCGAGCTTATGGACAGACTCAGGAAAAAAATTGACCGCTCTGACATAATTATACAGAAACTCATCATCCGGAACCGGGAACGCCATGAACGTTTCGGGGATTCTTCCTTTCTCCTGGAACCCAATCTCAAGGAAGGCCGGGGCGGTCTGCGGGATTACCATACCCTGCTGTGGATTGCGCGCATCAAAAATGATTTGAGACAGCCCAGAGATTTGGAATATTTCGGATGTTTTTCCCATAATGAATACCGGACACTTACCGAGGCACTTTCCTTTATCTGGGAAGTGAGAAACCGCCTTCACCGGCTGAGCGGAAAAAAATGTGACCAGTTGCATTTCCGTCATCAGGAAAAACTGGCCTCTGAGATGAATTTCCGGAAAAAAAAGGGACAGCAGCCTGTGGAACGTTTCCTGGGCGAACTGCACCGGCACATGGATTTTCTCAAAGAGCAGGAGCGGATACGGGTATATGAACTGGAAAACGAGGCGGTGCGGCGGGGCAGACGCAGAAAAAGTCAGACGCCCCTGATGCTGGGCATAGAAAACCGGAATGGAATGCTGGCCTTTGCATCTTCCAAAAAAGTGCATGAATGTCCGCAACTGCTGATGCAGATATTTGAAGAGAGTGCCCGTCTGAAACTTCCCCTGAATGCTGAGGCCAACCGGCTCATAAGGGATTTTCTGCACCGTGTGGATGAGACTTTCAGGACTTCGGCATTTGCCCGGCAGAGCTTTGAAAAAATCCTGCTCACGCCGGTTCCCCGCTTCAATGTGCTGGAAGCCATGCTGAGCACCGGATTTCTGGTGAAATACATTCCCCAGTTTGATGAAATTTCCAACCGGATTCAGTATGACGAATATCATCTCTATCCGGTGGATCGGCATCTGCTGCGCACAGTGCGGACTGTAAAACAGTTCTGCACAGACGGGGATCCCTGCAAAAAGGATACCTGCTGCAGTCTTTACAGGGAACTTGCAGATCAGAAACTGCTCCTGTGGGCTGCGCTGCTGCACGACATCGGCAAAGGCACACCCGGCGGAAACCATTCGGAAAAAGGAGCGGCAATGGCTGCGGGTATTCTCAGGGAAAAGGGATATGGAGACAGGGAGATTGAAACCGTATGCTTTTTAATCCGGGAACACCTTTTTCTGATCAATACTGCCACACGCCGTGATCTGCAGGATGAGGAGACAGCCATTTTCTGCGCACGGAGAATTCAGGATCCGGAACGCCTGAAAATGCTGTATCTGCTGACCGTTGCGGATTCGGCAGCCACAGGCCCCAAGGCATGGAATGACTGGACAGCCAGCCTGCTGGAGCATCTTTTCCTCAATGTTCTCAGCATTCTGGAAAAAGGGGAGCTGGCAAGCGGCGCGGCCATGGAAGTCATGGAAAAGAAAAAAAGCGATGTGCTCAATGCGGCCGCAGATCAAAAGGAACAGGAATACATGGAAACCGTTTTCCGTGTCATGTCCCCCCGCTATCTGCTTGCCACAGCAGCACCGGACATGGAAGATCATATCCGGCTTTTCCGCAGGCTTGGAAACGCCAATTTTGTATGGAAAGTCAGTGCAATGCCCGGATCGGAAATCCGGACCGTCACCGTATGCGCCAAAGACTGTCCCGGACTTTTTTCCAAAATTGCCGGAACCTTCACCCTCAACGGCATCAATATTCTGTCCGCGCAGATTTACACCTGGCGGAACAATATCGCACTGGATGTTTTTGAGGTCATGCCGCCAAAGGATGAATTTTTCGAGCAGCAGAAGTGGGAACATGCGGAAGCCGATTTGGAATCCGCGCTGATGGGCCAGCTTGATCTGGAATCCGCCCTGGCCGAGCGTCTGGCTGTTTATGGTTTTTCCGGCCCCAAAACCTGGCAGAGACCGGATGAAATCGCGGTGGACAACAGCAGTTCCGCTTTTTTCACCATTATAGAGGTCTATACCTATGATTTTCCCGGACTGCTGTTCTGCATCACGGACGCTCTGTTCAAGTGCAGACTGGATATATGGGTGGCAAAGATTGCCACCAAGATCGATCAGGTGGTGGATGTGTTTTATGTGCGGGATTTTGACGGTCAGAAGGCCGATTCCCCTGAACAGGTTGCGGCTGTCCGATCCGCCATAGAAAAAGTCCTGCCTGTCCGTCATCCGCCGAAAACGGAAATCTGAACACCGGCGGCTGTCAACTGAACACTGATAACTGGCAACAGTTTTTTCAATATAAACTGAAAAAAATCAACAAACAGACAAGGAGAAATTTTATCATGACTATGACACCCGAACAGGTTATTGCATTTGCAAAAGAGAACAAGGTAAAAGCAGTGGATGTCCGTTTTATGGATTTTCCCGGCATCTGGCAGCATTTCACTGTTCCCCTCAGCGAACTGAATGAAGCCGGTTTTGATGAAGGCTTCGGATTTGACGGTTCCAGTATCCGGGGCTGGCAGCCCATCAATGCCAGTGACATGATGGTCATACCGGATCCTTCCACTGCCAAAATAGATCCCTTTTTTGCGGACAAGACACTGGTCCTGATCGGAAACATCGCGGATCCCATCACGCGGGAAGCCTACAGCCGTGATCCGCGCAATATTGCAATGAAAGCGGAAGCCTATCTGAAAAGCACCGGCATCGGTGACACTGCCTATTTCGGACCTGAGGCGGAATTTTTCATTTTTGACAATGTGCAGTATCATTCCGGAAGAAACAGTGCATTCTATGAACTGGATTCTGTGGAAGCCATCTGGAACACAGGCCGGGAGGAAATGCCCAATCAGGGTTACAAAGTCCGGCACAAAGAAGGATATGTTCCGGTTCCGCCTGCTGACAAATTTCAGGATCTGCGCAGTGAAATGATGCTGGTTCTGGAAGAAATGGGAATTGCTGTGGAACGTCAGCACCATGAAGTCGCGACCGCAGGTCAGGCAGAGATTGACATGCGCTTCAAACCCCTGGTGGAAATGGGGGATCAGTTGGTATGGTTCAAATACATCCTGAAAAATGTGGCTTACCGCAAGGGGCATACGGTGACTTTCATGCCCAAACCCCTGTTTGAGGACAACGGAAGCGGGATGCACACCCATATGAGTATCTGGAAAGAGGGCAAGCCCCTGTTCGCGGGTGACAAATATGCAGGCATTTCCCAGATGGCTTTGTGGGCCATTGGCGGCATTCTGAAACACTGCAAGGCCATCTGTGCCATCTCCAATCCCACGACCAATTCATACAAGCGTCTGGTTCCCGGATTTGAGGCTCCTGTGAATCTGGCCTACTCCGGCAGAAACCGGAGCGCTGCCATACGGATTCCCATGTACTCCGCGTCTCCCAAAGCCAAACGCATTGAGTTCAGAACCCCTGATCCGTCCTGCAACGGTTACATGGCTTTCTCTGCCATGCTCATGGCAGTCATTGACGGCATTGAGAACAAAATCGATCCGGGCGATCCGCTGGATAAAGACATTTATTCTCTGCCGCCCGAGGAACTGGCAGAAATCCCCTCGGCTCCCGGTTCTCTGGACGAAGCCCTTGCCGCTTTGCAGGCTGACACCGATTTCCTGCTGAAAGGAGATGTTTTCACCAAAGACGTGATCGAAAAATGGGTGGAATACAAAATAGAAAACGAGGTCAATCCGGTGCGGCTGCGTCCTCATCCCCATGAGTTCTTCCTCTACTATGATATTTAACGGATGTTGCGCACTCTCGTCATGCCGGCGAAAGCCGGTATCCGGAACACATCGGAATTACCGGATTCCGGCTTAGGCGAAATGACAATCCATAAAGGGGGGCTTCCTGATTTTTTAAAAGTGCAGTGACAAATGCCTCCTCCTCCTGTCTTCCAGGCTCCGTGGCGGACAGGAAACCGGCAGTTGAAATTTCCCGGATTTCAACTGCCGGTGTCTTTTTTCATGCCCGGAATTCCTTTTCCCTTTTCCCTCAGACAAAATCCCCTTCCCTGTAATGCATTATACCAATTCTCCATTGATTTAATGCAATCCTTTCTGCACAGCCGAAAATTTTCCGGTATTCAAAAAACCGGATTTTTTTGAAAAATCCAGCTCTTATGAGAAATATACAGAAAAATATTATATAACTTCAATGGAGAATCGGTATTATACCAATTCTCCATCAGGGTCTGTAAAAAAATAACCTGTACAGTTTTACTGCCCGGAAACCCTGAGGGTTTTCAAAACCCTCAGGGTTTGTAACAGCTTATTTTCATACAGGCCCTTAGTTCTGTACAATACAGCCGGTCAGCAGACAGGGATGTTCATGTGCATCCGGAACACGGGACGCAGAGCGTCCCCGCGGCGTTCCGGGAGTATCTTTTCAATGGCGAATCGGTATAAGACAGGCGCTCAGCTCTGCATTTTTTGAGTTTCCTCTGCTTTTCACGCAGTTTTGGACGGTCTCAGGTATGCGCCCCAGTAACCCAGTCCCACAAAGCAGGCTCCGCCCACAATATTGCCGATGGTGACAGGAACCAGGTTGTCAATCAGGCAGGCTCTCCATGTCAATGTGCCCATGTCCAGACCGGCCGGTGCAATGCCTGCCCACTGGTTCAGAAAGATGCCGTTGGGAATAAAATACATATTGGCCACGCAATGTTCAAATCCGATGGCCACGAATCCGGTAATGGGAAAGAATATGGCAAAGATTTTTCCAATGACCTGACGGGAGGCCAGCGCCATCCACACAGCCAGACAGACCAGCCAGTTGCACCCCACAGCCCGGACAAAGGATTCGGTATAACTCAGATTTACTTTGGCATAGGCAACCTTTACCGCAGCCTCACCCAAGGCACCGCCCCCGGTTTTCCATAAACCGGAAAAATAAAAAAGCAGAGCCATGAGAAGGGAACCTGCAAAGTTGGCCAGATACACCACGCCCCATTTGGCCAGCATTTTTTTCCAGGTGATTTCTCCGATCATGACACTGGAAATCATCAGGTTGTTACCGGTAAACAGTTCCGCACCGGCAATGATGACCAGCATCAGTCCCAGGCTGAAGGCCGCGCCGCTGATGAGTTTCTGCAGTCCGATACCGGTGACAGGCGCAAGATCAAAGGTGACAGAGGAGGAAAACAGCCCTCCGAACCCGATATAGGCTCCGGCCAGCATTCCCAGAACAAAGAGCGTGACCCAGGGAGAATTGGCCTTGGCCACGCCAACGGTCTGGGCTACGGTTTCGGCAATGCTCACAGGATTTTTGTCATCCAGACTGGGAACCGGAAATTTTTTCATCATTTTTTCAAAACGTCCCAGATGCTTTTTTTCCTGCGCCACTTTCCGGTTCATGGCCTTGTTGACTGTCCGGACAATCTCTTCCGGAGTAAAGGGTTTGGGCAGAAAATCCATAGCACCGCGCTTCATGGCTTCCGTGGCCCGGTCTATGGACGGATATCCGCTGAACATCACCACTGTGGATTCCGGTGTCCGCCTTTCCAGCTCAGCCACCACATCCAGACCGTCAAAACCGGGCATCTTCCAGTCGCAGAGGATCACGCTGAAATTTTTTTCAGAAACCAGTTTCAGACCATTGTCCGGTTTGTCCGTAGTTTCCACATCAAAACCTTCTGCCGCAAAAATCCGCTGACAGGATGTCAGCACTGCGGGATCATCATCAATCACAAGCATTTTTTCAGCCATCGGGTATCTCCTTTTCAGACGGTTAAACAAAGTGTTTTATACCAATTCGCCATTGATCTGAAACACAGATTTTTCAGAAAAACCGGATTCTTCAAAAAAATCCGGTTTTCTGAACACACGGAAACTTTTTTTGCCTGCCTGCAGGTGTCTTTTCAATGGGGAATCGGCATTATTGTTTGGCAATGTTTTTTTCATGCTGACAGAGAAAAAAATACAATAAAAATGAGTTAATTGCAAAACCCCACAAAACTGTCCGGGAAAAAACAGAAAACACTGGATTCCGGCTTTCGCCGGAATGACGCTGACTGACTTTTGCAGTCAGCTCAAATGTCAAGATAAGTAAAGCAACATAAATTTTCGGGTGCAAAGTTTTCAGAAAAACCGGATTTTTCCGGAAAAACCCGGTTTTTTTATACCTGAAAACTTTCGGTTGGGTACTTAAAAACACAACAGTGCCGGAGGTTTTGACAGCAGGCTCTGACAATTTGAAAATTCTGCGATTTTTCGGATGAAACACCGCCTCTGTTTCCGGCACAGCCCGCTGTTAAAAAACTGATGCAGCCATCTTTGCAAAATTTCACGGGATTCATCCTATTGAAAACGCAGACTGTTTACGCAGAATTGTCAACTGCTGGCACAGGCAGAAGCAAAGTGCATACCACAGGCTGACAGAAAAACATTTCAGCATCAATCTGCTGAATCATTTGTTTATTTTTCAGTCTGAACCATACAGGGGAAAGAATATCTCCGTGGATTTGTGTCGGGAATTTTTACAGAATGAAAAAAATGTGCACACGGAACAAAAAAGGGCAGTGGGTCAGATTTACCAACGGATGTTATACCAATTCGCCATTGATCTGAAACACAGGTTTTTCGGGAAAACCGGATTTTTCAAAAAAAATCCGGTTTTTTTGAACACATGAGAACTTCTTTTTGCCTGCCTGCAGGTATCTTTTCAATGGGGAATCGGTATGATGCAACCTTTAAAAAATCAGGCAGATGTTCTCTTTGATCGTCATTCCGGCGAAAGTCGGAATCCAGTCTTTTCAGGATGTTCCGGATACCGACTTTCGCGCGTGTGACAGAAGTGCGCAACGTCAGTCAGTCAATCAGGAATTGCACAGTTGGACAAAATTGCAGATGTGTGCCGGAAATTTTTTGCTCTGTTTGTTGCAGTGCACGGTTATTTTTCGGTCATTCATTTTTTCTCTGTGTGTCGCAGATTGCCGGACAGGGTGTTTTCAACTGCCAGTATCAGTTCCTCCGGGGTGAAAGGCTTGGCAATAAAGCCTTCAGCCCCGCCGGATCTTCCTTTTTCAACGGTTTCCGGTGTCAGATAGCCGGTCATCATCAGAATCGGAATGCCGGGCATGGCCTTTCGGATTTGGGAAATCAGTTGAAATCCGTCCTGACCCGGCATTTTTATATCTGTGAGGATCAGATCAAAGGATTCCCCCTGCCGGAGAATTTCCTTTGCCTGCAGGGCATTTGCCGCCCTGCGCACGATCATTCCCTCTGCCTCCAGTATTCTCCGGCAGCTTTCAATGACAATGGGTTCATCATCCACAATGAGTATTTTCATGCTTTCTGTTCCCCCGGCTCTGTGTTCCTGTTTGCAAGCGGCAGCCAGATGTGAAACACACTGCCTTCCCCCGGTTTGCTTTTTACGCTGATATGGCCGTTGTGGCGTGCAACAATCCCTGCGGATACAGACAGCCCCAGCCCTGTGCCCTTGCCCACTTCCTTTGTGGTGAAAAAGGGATCAAAAAGTCTGTCCAGATGCTCCGGAAGAATGCCCGATCCGGTATCCTGAATGCTGATCTCAACGCCGTGACGCTCCATATGGGAAGACTGTTTTGCCTTAAGAGCAATGCTTCCGCCCGGTTCGGTGGCATCCAGCGCATTGATGAGCATGTTCACAATCACACTTTGAAACTGATTGCGATCCAGTGTGAGAAGCGGCAGTTCCGCTTCCCGGTCAAAATGAAGATTCACCCCGCGGATCAAAGCCTGATTTTCCAGCAGATTCACGCAGTCTTCCAAAAGCCGGTTCAGATTGACCGGTTCCGGATCCAGCCGGGTCTGGCGGGAAAAATCAAGCAGCCCCTTGACAATTTTGCGAACCCTTTCGGTCTGCACCGCAATGGTTTCCAGATCCGTGCGTATGTCATCCGGAAGGTCTTTGCGCCGCAGAATCAGATGGGTGAAGGTCAGCACAGCGGTCAGCGGATTGTTGATTTCATGGGCAACGCCTGCTGCCAGTTTGCCCACACTGGCCTGCTTTTCCGACTGAATCAGGCAATTCTCACTTTCCTCCATATGGCGCTGCTCCCGCTCTTTCAAAGCCTCTGCCATTTTCAGAAATTTGTTCTGCAGCAGCCCCATGTCACTTGTGGAAATCGGGCCGACTTCCGGGGAAAAATTGCCTTTTGAGATTTCTATGCTGGCATGGATGAGCCGGTTGACCGGCTGCATAATCCGGAAGGCCAGAAACCAGCCCAGAAAAACAGACAGAAGCACACCGGCCGCTGTAATGCCGGTAAAAACCAGAAGCGCCCTGCGCCGGACATCGGAATAGGTGGCCTCCAGCACGCCCACATAGAGCATCCCCACATTCTGCCCAAAAATATCCGCAATGGGTTCATAGGCCGTAATATACCAGTCATTGACCACAAAGGCCCGGTCCGTCCATTTTTCCCCTTCTGCAAGAACCCGGCGGGAAACCTCATCAGACGCATAGGTTCCCACAGCCCTTTGTCCGTCTTCTTTCAGCACATTGGTGGCTATCCTCAGATTTTTGAAGAAAATTGTCGCAGTTCCCAGATTTCGGCCTTTGTACACCTCATTCTTAAACACGGTATCTCCGATCTTGTCCACAATGCTTTCATCCCGGCTGAGCAGAATGCCTCCGTAGATTGCGCCTGCGGGAAGACCGTCAACCATAAGCGGCACAGCCGCGGCAATGGCAAGCCCCGCGGTTTCTTCCTGCAAAGATGTTTCTGCAGAGGAAGAGACAAGGGGACGGATGGCTGCTCTGCCTGCGAGTTGAGGACTTTCCGCGAGAAGAATTTCTCTGTCCAGCACCGCAGTTCCGGCCACTGCCTCTTTTCTCTGCAGAGCAAGTTCTGCCACAGGATTTCTGCCAGGCAGGGTCTGCCCTGTTTCCGCACATTGCCCCAGACGGCACAGAATCCGGTTTTCCGGCAGCGCAATCCCTGCAAAATCGAGTTTTGCCGCCCCGGCTGTCTGTTTCAGAAGAGACAGGAGAAAATCGCTGTTTCCCTCCTCAATGGCAATGCGCACATCTGATGAAATTCCGGCCATTTCCAGAGAAAGCAGGATTTCGTTCACCCGGTCATCATAAATGACACCTGCCACATTCAGATCCTGGCGCACCCGGTTGTTGGTTTCATGCAGAACAGACTGATAGAGCATCTGCGCTCCCACCAGCAGAGACACGATTCCCACCAGCAGAGACACACTGAGAAAACTGACAATGAGTTTGGATCGGGTTGAAAAGAAAATTTTTGGATGGGATGATTTCATATCAAAAAATGGCAGGGTTGTTGTGTGATCCCCCGGTTCCTTTCTTTTGGGCAAATCAGATTTGTGTTATTTTTATGACAGTGCAGAAGGGAATGCAAGAAAAATGTCAGTCTGGAAAATCCTTTTTATGAGAAACTTCTGTTTTTTTTTATTCAAAATACCCTTGCGTCATGAACAGTTCAGGATTTATGCAGTTGGCTGAAAAACCATTAGGGTTTCCGGACAGGGAAATTGTACAGGTTATCTTTTTACAAGCCCTTAATGAATTTTCCGGATCCTCTGGATAAGGAAGCTGTTTTTCTGCACGGGTCGGGATCCCGGATGATGTTTTTTATGCTTGTCTATTGACACAGAGGAAAAAAAAAATTATTAGTTAATATTTTAGCATTGCATTTCTGTATTTTCGAGATTTCCAGTATGCCAAAGCAGTATGCCGGAATGGGAGCAGGATTCCGGTCATAATGGAATTTTTTTGGAATTTGGCAGAAAAATGCAGCAGATTCTCAGAAAACGGATTTCACAGACCCGCAGAGACGAGACAGTTCATCAAAGCAGTCTCCAACCCGCAAGTCCCCGGAAATCTGTTTTTTGATTAGAGTGTATTTGTTTATATTAATTTCCTGAAAGGAGAAGTGAAGCGTATGGGCAGCAAGAAAAAAGAGGAAAAAGAGAAACCCCTGGAAAAAATGACCGTCAAGGAACTGCGCGAAATCGCAAAGGGCATTGAGGGCGTTGTCGGAGCGTCCGGCATGAACAAGGATGAACTGCTGACTGTCATCCGGAAAGCACGCGGCATTGAGGAACCTGTGAAGAAATCGGACGGCAACGTCCGGGATCTGAAAAAGAGAATCAGGGAACTCAAGGTCAAATGGGCAGAGGTTCTGGAGGCCGGTGATCAGAAGATGGCGGCCATCTGGCGGGAACGGGTTATCCGTCTCAAGAAAAAAACCCGGAGGCTGGCCTGAGGTTTGAACCCTGAAATTTGAGACACGGAACAGGAAAGTTAAGGATCAGAGGGACAGCCTTCTGACAGAAGACGACAATGATCAATCCTGCATCTCTTGCATTTGATATTGACGGCGTGGTCGCGGATACCATGCGGCTTTTTCTGGATATTGCCCGCGAAGATCATGGGATCCATGACGTGCGCTATGAGCATATTACCCGTTACATGCTGGAGGAATGTCTGGATATTCATCCGGACATTATTGCAGATGTTATTGCCAAACTGCTGGACGGAACCAGGGATGCGGGGCTCAAACCCATTGCCGGGGCCAGGCGTGTCCTGACCCGGCTTGGAAAAGACCATGCTCCGGTGCGTTTTGTCACCGCACGTCCCAATCCCGGGCCCATCAGCCAATGGATGCAAAATCTGCTTCCCATAGATCCCGCGCACATAGACATTGTTGCCACAGGTTCCTTTGAGGCCAAAACCGAAGTTCTGCGGGAAAAGGGCGTTTCCCATTTTGTGGAAGATCGGCTGGAAACCTGTTTTCTTCTCAGGGAAGAGGGGATTACACCGCTTGTGTTCCGTCAGCCCTGGAACCGGGAGACGCATCCTTTCACAGAGGTGGGAACATGGCAGGAGCTTGAAAATCTGATCGCGTTCTGAGAAAACCGGAAAAAGCGGATCAGTAATTCGGGAAGAATCAGAACTCCTCTGCCATTGCGTTAATCAGGTTCCGAAGTGCCGAGCGGAATGTTTGGCCGTTTTTGGCAATTCATTGCAGAATCAGCAGATCAAAATTTTCCGGGAACCTCCGCCTGCTGAAAATTCCAAATGTTCTGTTCAGGGCTTCCCCCTTTTTTGATTTAATGGGATCTAATACCGATTCGCCATTGAATTCATGCAATATTCGTATGCTGTTCCCGCTCTCCGCACCGATGCCGCTGACGCGGGCACGAAGGACTCCCAAACTGAAAGTTTGGGACAGTGAAGCAGTTTCGACCCGGTGCCAAACTTTCAGTTTGGCAGTCCCCTGACCCGCTGTTCCCCTCCCTCAGGGGCAATGCTGCTGACGTAAGGGGAGAACACTTCAAAGTCCCCCTTTTGCAAAGGGGGATTCAGTGGGATTTTCAGCCGGCTGTATAAAAAATCCCCCTGCCCCCCTTTGGAAAAGGGGGGAAAAATGCTTAAGGCAGCCGCATTGTCTCTCAGAGAGGGATGTCAGTTCAGCGGCATTGGGGAAAAAATGACTGAACTGCATAAAGTCAATGGCGGTTCGGTATGATGGCATCGGGATCAGAAAACAGACACACAATTCACGGAAAAAGAAAACAAATGGAAGAAACATTTCACGGAACCACCATACTGGCGGTACGGCATAACAGCAGGCTCTGTGTGGCAGGTGACGGTCAGGTTACGCTGGGGCAGAACGTGGTGAAGCACAAGGCTGTAAAAGTGCGCAGAATCTATCATGATCAGATCATTGTGGGTTTTGCCGGGGCCACTGCGGATGCGCTCAATCTTTCCGAGCGGCTGGAGGGAAAGCTGGAGCAGTACAACGGAAATCTGACCCGGAGCGCGGTGGAACTGGCCAGGGAATGGCGCACGGACAAGTATCTGCGCCGTCTGGAGGCCATGATGATTGCCGCAGATGAAAGCCGCATGTATCTGATTTCCGGCAACGGGGATGTCATTGAACCGGATCAGGGCGTGATTGCCATCGGTTCCGGCGGTGTGGCTGCCCAGGCTGCTGCTGAGGCGCTGCTGAAACATACGGACATGGATGTCCGGGCCATTGCGGAAGAAGCCATGAAAATTGCCGCATCTCTTTGCATTTATACCAACAACGCTGTAACCTTTGAGGAACTGGGTTAGATTATGAGTGAACTGAAACCGTCTGAAATTGTGGCGGAACTTGACAAATACATTGTGGGTCAGGACAAGGCCAAAAAGTCAGTGGCCATTGCCCTGCGAAACCGCTGGCGCAGGCAGCAGGTGGATCCGGATTTACGGGATGAGATTGCTCCCAAAAATATTATTCTTATCGGCCCCACCGGTGTGGGAAAAACTGAAATTGCGCGGCGTCTGTCCCGCATGACCGATTCCCCCTTCAACAAGGTGGAGGCCTCCAAATACACAGAGGTCGGTTATGTGGGCAGGGATGTGGAATCCATGATCAGGGATCTGGTGGAGATGACCGTCAACATGCTGCGCTCGCGGGAACAGGACGCTGTTCAGGACAAGGCGGCCCAGATTGCAGAAGAACGCATTCTGGATCTGCTGCTGCCCAAATCAGGGGATCAGCCCGGTCATGATGGGGGACCGGTTTCTGTTGAAATCGTCACACCGGGCAGGGAAACACCCAGTTCCACAAGGGAAAAACTCCGAACCATGCTCCGCAAAGGCAAACTGGATGAACGCTATATTGATCTGGAGGTGACAGATCGATCCATGCCCACCGTGGAAATCTTCTCCAATGTGGGCATGGAGGAAATGGGCATCAATTTCAAGGATATGTTCAGCAATATCATGCCCAGAAACACCAAGCGCCGGAAAATGAAGGTTTCTGAGGCCAGACAGATGCTGGTTCAGGAAGAGGCCCAGAATCTGGTGGATATGGACAAGGTGGTGGCTCAGGCCATTGAAAAGGTGGAGCAGTCCGGCATCATCTTTCTGGATGAGATTGACAAGATCGCGGGAAAGGAAAGCGGACACGGGCCCGATGTGTCCCGCGGGGGCGTGCAGAGGGATCTGCTGCCTCTGGTGGAGGGAACCACTGTTGCGACCAAATACGGTTTTGTGAAAACCGATCATATTTTGTTTATCGCTTCGGGAGCGTTCCATGTTTCCAAGCCTTCGGATCTGATTCCGGAACTGCAGGGTCGTTTTCCCATCCGTGTGGAACTTGATTCCCTGAGCCGGAAAGACTTCATCCGCATTCTGACCGAACCCCGGAACGCGCTGCTGCTGCAGTACATTGCTTTGCTGAGAACCGAGGGCATTGAACTGGTGTTTGAAGATGATGCTGTGGAGCAGATAGCCGCGGATGCCGAACAGGTCAACAATATGACCGAAAACATCGGCGCACGCAGACTGCACACCATCATGGAATGCCTGCTGGAGGAATTTCTGTTCAAGTCTCCTGATCTGGAGGAAAAAAGGGTGGTCATTGACAGGGAATATGTGCGGAAAAAGCTCAGTGCCATCAAATCCAGTGAGGATTTGAGCAGGTATATTCTCTAATACACGACCAAGTTGAATTTTATATATTCAGCGTAGGTCGGATTAGCGACAGCGTAATCCGACACGGTGATTTTGATATACTGATCCAATTTTGGTTTTCTCCGGCATACTTTTTGTTTTCAGACCGGACTGCGGAAAAATGACTGTTCTGATCCGGAAAATCTGCGGAAACAGGTTCGGAAAGGGATGTTTTCTCAGTTCCGCAATTTTCGTGCCAAAGAAAACCAAAATTGGATCAGTATAATATAAAAACTAACGTGGTTGTGCACTATGGATTGGGGAATAGGATTCAGGAATTGGGGGGCGTGTGTTTCCCCTGTTCCCTTTTTGCATTGTCCGGCATATCTGATCCAAAACCAAAGGTCTTGGTTTGGATCTCAGAGCTTTGTCTAAATATAGACAATCGGTTTTTTGGGTTCAGTTGTCTAAATACAGACAAATTGTCTAAATGCAGACAATCAGGTTTGGATCAGTTTTTGTCTAAGTACAGACAAATTGTCTGTACTTAACAACTGTGGATGATTGAAAATTGTCTATATTTAGACAAGGTTGTTCAGATATAGACAATTTGTTACGGTGAATAGGCGGAAACCGTATAATCAATGGTTAAGTTTTGCACCAAAAAAGGATAAAATGAAAAAGGAACTCGAAATAAAAACTCATTTCTTTAATATATTATCGAAATTTGTTTCTTCTCTGAACAAGGAAATAACCACCGAAAATGGACAGTGGACTATTAAAGGTTTTATTGATGTATTTAAGAATATATACACTATCTCATCTGACACAAAAATTGTTTCAAAGATTTTAGAAATACACATTTTCCCCAAGATATTAAAATTTGCTGAAGATAATAAATTCAAAATAGTATTAGCCGATCATCAGAATTATTACCCTGACATTTCATTCGTATATGAAAAAAATGAAGCGATAAAATTTGCTGTAGATTTTAAGACAACTTATCGGCTTGTCAATAAATCCGATTATTGTAATGGTTTTACTCTCGGATCACACGGAGAATATTTTACAAACCGCACAAGTAAAAAGAATATTCAGTTCCCATATGGAGAATATAAAGGACATTTTTGTTTGGGCATCATTTATAGTCGCCATGCTGAAAGAGATATTGATGAAACAAAAATATATTCACTTAACGAACTCAGATCAATTGCATCTGTCATCAAGGATTTTCAATTTTTTGTCGCTGAAAAATGGAGAATAGCAAGCGATAAAAGTGGCAGTGGGAACACTGCTAATATTGGAAGTATCAATAAAATTTCAGACATTATTAATGGCAAAGGCATGTTCTCCGAACTCGGTGAAGAATGGTTTGATGATTATTGGATGAACTATGGAAAAAAATAACTGTAACTGAAAAGGATGGGAAAACAAAGAGAATAAGGAATTTAAACGATTTTGTGGAATATCGCAAAGGGGATATATCGTTGATTGTTCCCAAAACAAAGCGAACTTCAGAGATGGGGGAAGTCTGATGAAAATTATCGTTCCCCCAATAAAATGTCAGGGAATCAAGACAAAACTTGTCCCATTAATTAAACGAATTGTGCAATGGGACGGAAATGGAAGATGGATAGAACCGTTTATGGGTTCAGGGGTTGTAGGGTTTAATATCACGCCACGGAATGCCATTTTTTCAGATACAAACCCACATTTAATTAATTTCTATAATTCAATATTGAATGATGAAATCGATAGTTTCAGAGCCAGAAAATTTCTTGAAAATGAAGGTGTTAATCTTTCAAAATATGGCAAAGAATATTATTATGAAGTAAGAGAGCGATTTAACAAAAACAATTCTCCCTCAGATTTTCTTTTTTTAAATAGATCATGTTTCAACGGTTTGATAAGATTCAATCAAAACGGCGGATTCAACGTACCATTTGGTCATAAGCCCAAGAGGTTTTCTAAATCATATATAACAAAAATTGCTAATCAGATAGATTATGTATCGTTAATTTCTAAAGATATGAACTGGAATTTTGTTTGTCAGGATTTTCATAAGACTTTAAGCAATCTGTCAGAAAATGATTTTGTTTACTGTGATCCCCCATATTTAGGCAGACATGTTGATTATTATGACAGTTGGGATGAAAGTAAGGAAAAAGAGTTGTTTACAGTCTTGAATCAGGTTCCATGTAAATTTATCCTTTCAACTTGGCATAGTAACAAATACAGAAAAAATCCTTTTATTGAAAAATTATGGTCAAAATTTAATATTAGACCTCTTTCAAAAGTAACTGTTGACATTAAACACAGGAAATTATATA
>CAZDIU010000074.1:0-18226 GCA_964505535.1 uncultured Desulfobacterales bacterium
CGAGGAGGTTCTCCGTGCCATGCCCGACAGTTATCAGGCCATGCTCATACGGGGAAACAGTCAGATGTATCAGAAAAACATGCAGGCTGCTGAAAAATCCTTTCAATCCCTCATCGCCATGTCACCGGACAATCCGACCGGCCATTACCGTCTGGGCATTTTGCACCGTGTGCAGAAAAAATATGACGAAGCCATGCGCAGTTTTGAAAAAGCCCTGTCCATCAATCCCCGCCTGATGGATGTGTTCACCCATACCATCCTCATATACACGGCCAGAAAGGATTTGGACACAGCCCTGAAAAAATGCGGCGAGCAGCTCAGGATTGTGGCTGAAACGCCGGCCGCCCAGTCCATGGTGTATAATATTCAGGGAGGAATATACATGGCACAGGGGAAAAACTCCGAGGCTGAGGCTGCCTTTCAGAACTCTTTGGAAAAAGACCCCAATTCGGTGCGTCCCTATTACGCCCTTGCCAGAATTTATCTGGCAGAGAACAGGGCTGACAAAGCCATTGAACAGTATCAGTCCATTATCGGAAAAAATCCCAATGAGGCCAGCCCCCACATGCTGCTGGGAACCATCTATGATATGCAGAAACAGTCTGATCTGTCAGAAAAGCATTACCGGGAGGCATTGAGAATCAAACCCGATTTTGCACCGGCAGCCAACAACCTGGCCTGGCTTCTGGCTGAAAACGGCAAAGACCTCAACGAGGCCCTGGGACTGGCACAGAAGGCAAAGCAGCTTCTGCCTGAAGATCCCAGCATCATGGACACGCTGGGATGGATTTATTATAAAAAAGCTCTCTATCCCAGCGCAATCCGGGAGTTCACGGACAGCCTGGCCAAAACACCGGACAATGCAGCGGTTCACTATCATCTGGGTCTGGCCTATCATAAAAACGGGGAAATGACCGAGGCTGCCGCTCAGATGGAAAAAGCCCTGAGTCTGGATGAAAATTTTGACGGGGCCGAAGAAGCCAGACGCCTCCTGTCTGAAATCCGATAGAATCCGGCCTGCCATATGAAATTTCTTCCATTCAGAATGCTGATCCTGGCGGTGCTGCTGCCGCCGATTCTGTACATACTTTCTGTGGAAATCATACAGAAAGTATACATAGAGAACTGGCTTGAGGACAGATGCCGGAATGCAGTTGAAAGCATTGCCATTGGAAATTCCCAGCCCCTGTTCAGCGGCGAGGTCCGTCTCAAAGACCGGATACGCGAGAACATCAGCGCGCACCTGAAAGCCAGTATCCTGACAAAGATGGGGATAAAGGCCAGGATTGCCGTACTCACCAAAAAGGGAACAGTTTTATATCCGCCGATTTTTGAAGTTGATGAGGATTTGCTCTCTCAGCGCACGGATCACATGCGGGTGGCTGCTGAGAACCTGAAACTGATGGAAGAGGGGCTGCTGTATAAAACAGAACTGGTGCTTGAATACAATTCTCTGCTTTCCATCCTGCTGCTGCTCTTTTATATTTCCCTTGCATCCTCTTTTTTATCCTATTTTTATAAAAAAGAAAGCCGGAAAGCCCGTGAGGACGCTGTGGGGAAAAACAGGGAAATCGGAAGACTTGCGCATCTGGAGAAAGAGCACAGGGAAAAACTCCGGGCCCTGGAGGAGGAACGGGCGCTTCTGACGGCTGAATTTGAACGTCTGCGAAAGACGCTGGAGGAGGAAAAAGCCAGGGCAAGCCGGAACGAAGATGAGATGGTGAAAGAGATCATTGCACTGGAGGAGAAGATCCAGAACAATCTTGCACTCCGGGATGAGCAGCAGTCTGAAATCAGGGACCTGCAGGAAAAACTCTCTGTCCTTGAAAAAGAAAGGGAAAAAGAGGAACCGGCCAGAAAAGAACTGAACATTGTGCAGAAACGCTTCAAAACCCTTTACAAAAACATTTCCTTTGAAAAAAAGGCGATAAACGGTTTTGCAGCGCTGGAGGAGGATCTGAAGATCAAGTGCGAGGAACTCATCCATCTGCTCAATGACACTCCTGAACTGGTGAGCATCAAACGCAAAGTGTTTGGGAAAAAAGGCAGACAGACGGTTCTTGAGGTGGTCTTTGCCTACAAAGGCCGCCTGTATTTCCGGAAAACCAAAGACAGCCGGATTGAAATCCTGACCATCGGAACCAAAAACACCCAGACAAAGGATTTGGAATACCTCAACAGTCTCTGAAAAGGTTCAGGTGTCCGGTGTCAGGACTTGAGTCAGAACTGAACTATGACACGGAAACAGGGGATGTTCTGATAAACAATCTGCCCAATGCAGAGGCGACCGCGGGTCGCCCCTGCGGATTTCTCATTAAAAAGTGGATATTTTATTTTTGGGAACTTCCCTGATGCGGTCAGGCGGCAGAGATTCGCTGGGGAAATTCCCCGGATGCTGTCGTCAGGACTGAACCGCATCTCTGACAGAAAAATTTATCCTGTATCCGCCAAACCCCTGACACCTGAACTGCTGAACCCTGAAACCGAACACCCTGAAATCTGACACCCTGAAATGCTTTACCGTTTGACAGCAGATATTGTGGTGATATGCCATTTTCTTTTTGTTCTTTTTGCCGTATTCGGCGGTTTGCTTCTGCTCTGGCGCCGGAAACTGATTCTGGTGCATGTTCCGGCTGCACTGTGGGCCGCGTATATCGAATTTTCCGGCCGGATATGTCCGCTCACCCATCTGGAAATATGGCTGCGTCAGAAAGGGGGCGGGATGGGATATGAAAGCAGCTTTGTGGAACATTATATCATTCCCATACTGTATCCGGAAAAACTGGGGCGCAGTGATCAGATCCTTCTCGGTATTCTCGTGACTGTTCTGAATGTCAGTGTATACGGATACATCCTGTGCCGGATTTCCGCACGTCCTAAAGGAAGAGGAAGTTCTTAAAATACCGGATGGTTCAGATGCCGGGTGTCAGGTTTCAGGTGTCAGGAAACAGACACCGAAACCTGAACACTGAAACCTCAGAACACAAAACCGGCTCATCAGCAGTTTCCAAATCCCTAAATGAAAATAACTCTTCAAAAATACCGGATTTTCTTTCCAGTCAGGGAGTGGGGATCTGTATTTTCCATTTTTTTCTGCAGGACGCTTCTGAGACAGCACAGCCTCTCTCAGAAGAAAACTGATTGAAGATAGAAGGAAACTATCCATGAAAATGCTGTCTTCCCATTGGCGGAGGCTGTCCATATCCGCAAAATTTTCTTATACCTTCGGACTGATGCTGGCGATTATCCTGCTTCTGTCCCTCACGGCCCATCTTTCCCTGGTCTTTGTCCGGCACAAAACAGAAACCGTGATATGGAACAGCATGGAAATCCGTGAACTGGTTCTGAAAATGGACGGAAAACTGCAGCATGCCCGGCGTCTGGAAAAGGAGTTTTTTCTGCGTTATCCCCGCATCGGATTTTCAGAAGCTTTCCGGATGTACGGACAGGAAAGCAGCAGGCATATAGCGGAAGTTGTGTCCCTGAGCGCACAGTTGCAGAAGGCCCTTGCCAATTCTGATGCAAGCGAGACCCCGAGCAGAAGTGATGTCAGTCTGAATTTTTATCTCTCGGCATCGGATCGGTACTCCCTTATTTTGGTTCAGGCCATGTCCCTGGTGGAAAAACTGGCCGGAAAAGATCAGCTGCAGGATCAGCTGCAGCGCCATGCGGACATGCTGGAACACAGTCCCGACATTCAGGAAAATCCCGCAATGCTGGCAGCATACCGGGAAATGCGTGCCTTTGAGAAAGATTATCTCATTACCCGTCAGCGGCCCTTTATGCAGTCGGCCTTCAACATCGCTGTCCAACTTCAGAAATCCGCTGAAAATTTTGCTCTGCCGGATAAGCGTGAGCAGTTTTTTTCATATCTTGACCGTTATGTGAAGACTGCTGAAGAAATTCTTCTGGTGGATGCCGAGATTCACAGCCGGGTCAGAGAGTTTGATTTGCAGGCCGAAGCCCTTGATCCCATATCCCGGGAACTGATTTCTCTGTCCGGTCAGGAAGTGAAAAATGCGCGAAATGAAATCGCGTCAATATACAGATGGATGACTGTCATTCTTATGGGTGCTGCCCTGTCCGGACTGACCCTGACCCTGGTGATATTCCGGGTTCTGGATCAGACCATCACCCGGAATGTCATCCGTCTGACAGATGCGGCCACAGCCATTCAGAACGGGGACACATCTGTGCATGCGCAAATCAGCAGCGGGGATGAACTGGGACGGCTGGCCGGAACTTTCAATGAAATGGCTGCGCGGCTTCACGCGATGATCCATCATCTGGAGCAGAAAGTCAGTGCCCGGACTGCGGAACTGCGGGAAGAGATCCGGGAGCGGAGACGTGCGGAAGCTGAAATGAAAAACGCAAAAGAGGAGGCGGAAAAGGCCAGCCGCATCAAAAGCGAATTTCTCGCGAATATGAGTCATGAAATCCGCACTCCCATGAATTCCATCCTGGGATTTGCCGAAATTCTGGACGCAATGATCACAGACAGTCGGCAGAAAGAATATCTGGCCGCGATCAGCAGCAGCGGAAAACTGCTTCTCCGCCTGATCAGTGATATTCTGGATCTGTCCAAAGTGGAGGCCGGCAAAATGGAATTGCTGTATGCGCCGGTCTGTCCTGAACAGCTTCTCAGAGAATCATCCCGGATGTTTGCTGATGAAATATACAAAAAACAACTGGATTTTTTTGTTGAAATCGATCCGAATCTGCCGAAATCGCTTCTGCTGGATGAAACAAGGCTGCGCCAGATTCTGTTCAATCTGCTGGGAAATGCGGTAAAATTCACAGACAGGGGATCGATTTCCTTTTCTGTCCGGACAGAACCGGCAGACGGGGAGCAGTCCGGACAGGGAGAAAAGAGATTTGTCCGGCTGATTATTGCGGTGAAGGACACCGGCATCGGCATTCCTGAGAATGAGCATGCGCACATTTTTGATCTGTTTGCCCAAAGCAGCGGAAATCACAGTCAGGGAACCGGTCTGGGGCTTCCCATCACCAAGCGGCTGGTTGAAATGATGGGCGGCCGGATAAGGGTGGAAAGTGCACTCGGCAAAGGTGCCGTCTTTACTGTAATCCTCGATCGGGTTGCGGTAAGTGCTGAAAGGAAACCGGAGATATTGGGGGGAAAGGATCCCGAAGAGATTGAATTTGATAACGCCACTGTGCTGATAACCGATGATTCCGAAGACAGCCGGAAACTGATAAGCAGTTATCTCAAATCCTGCAATCTGAATATTCTTGAGGCCGCAGACGGATGGCAGGCCCTTGAACTGGCGGAAAAATACAGACCTGACATTGTTCTGATGGATATGAAAATGCCCAATGTCAGCGGGTATGAAGCTGTGGAAAAAATCCGGCGGAATCCGGATTTGGCCATTATTCCCATTATTGCTGTCACAGCATCTGCCATGAAGGATTCGGAAAAACAGATCAGAGCACTGTGCAATGCCTGTCTGCCGAAACCGGTGGGCCGACATGAACTTATACGGGAAATGTGCCATTTCCTTCGCCATACAGTCCGGCCCCTGACTCGGAAAAATTCTTCGGAAAAGACTCTGGCTCCGGAGAAAAACGATCAGAACACGGTGAAACAGCCTGCTGAACTGCTGGGTCTCATGAAAGGGGAACTCTGCCGGAAATGGCAGGAAATGAGCGAAACCATGTTCATTGACGGCATTGAGGAGATTGCCCGGCAGGCAGAGGAACTGGGCAGGACATACGAATGTCTGGCTCTTTTGGCATGGGCCGGAGATTTGGCATCCCGTGCGGCCATGTTTGACATAGAAAATCTGTCCGGAGCCATGAAAAAATTTCCCGATCTTGTCCGGGAAGTGGAAAAAATGATCAGTGATTAGATACTGTACAGGATTTTTTTTGAATTCAGCATATGCGATTTGGGGCATATATGCACTTTGCAGCACGGCTGTGTTCGCGTCTGATGCTCTCCGCTTTGATCATGTCTTTGATCTGGGCGCTCCGGCCGGGCAGACCTTTTTGCAGGACAGTCAGGGATTCCTTTGGATAGGCTCCGAGGGAGGCGGCCTGTTCCGCTATGACGGATATGAACTGAAAAATTACGGCGCGGGGCCCGGCGGACTGTCCAATGCCAATGTCTGGCGGGTTATTGAGGATGTCCGGAACCCGGAAATTTTCTGGATCGGCACATCAGACGGACTCAACCGTTTCAACACATTGACCGAGACCTTTCATGTATACCGGCATGACCCCCAAAACCCGGAAAGTCTGGGAGACAATACCGTCCAGGATATTGTGCAGGACAGCATGGATCCCCATATCCTGTGGCTTGGAACAGCGGGCGGGGGGCTGAACCGTTTTGACAAACGCACGGGAAAGGTGATCCGTTATGAAAACAGTCCGGATGATCCGCACAGTATCGCATTCAATGATGTCTGGCGTCTTATTGAGGACAGGGAGGAGCCGGGCATTCTCTGGATTGGCACATACGGCGGGGGTCTGGACCGGTTTGACAAAACCACACGGCGCTTCACCCATTATGTCCATGATCCGGACAATCCCAGCACCCTGAGCGCAAAGGGAAACAATGTTGATGCGCTGATTCAGGACAAAGATGAACCTTCCCTTCTCTGGATTGGAACCCCGGAAGACGGGATGGATCGTTTTGACAAGAAAACCGGAACATTTCACAATTATCCGCCGGAAAGCACACAGGGGGAGGTGGCCCTGATTTATGACGATGGCCGGGGCAGACTCTGGCTGGGCGGTTATGTCAGCAGCAACGGTCTGACGGTTTTTGACAAAAAATCCCAAACCTTTGCCAATTACAGACACAGCCCTGCGGATCCGGACAGTCTGGCGGACAATCTGGTGGTGAATGTGCATGAGGACGCAACCGGCATTTTCTGGATATCCACTTTTTCCGGAAAGGTGGACAAGATTGATCCCCATACCCGGAATTTTTCCCTTTTCCGCCATGATCCGGAAATTCCCGGCAGCCTGAGCCACAGTTCCGTTACCTTTCTCCATGAGGATCGGAACCGGAAACTGTGGGTTGGAACCCTGGGCGGACTGAATGTCCTTGATCCGGATACCGGAACCTTCACGGCCTATCCCCATGATCCGGAAAATCCGGACAGCCCGGACGCGGATTACATTCTGGGCATCTGTGAGGACAGTGGCGGAGATTTCTGGCTTTCCTGCTATGTGGGTCAGGGCGCTTTGATGAAATTTGACCGCAAAACCCGGAAAGTTGCTGCCCGGTATCGGTCCGAGGCTGAAAGCATTGCCAAAATCATCGGAGATCCCCATAATCCGGATATTCTCTGGATGGGAACCCATATGACCGGATTTGCCAGATTTGACAAGAAAAGCGGGAAATTCCGCTATTACCGTCCCGATTCGGAACATCCGGAAAAAGGCCCGGGCAACACCTATGTGCAGGAAATTTTTCATGACCGGAATGAGGAAGTCATCTGGATGGGCGGAGTTTTTGGCGGCGGACTGTCCAGATTTGACAAGAAAACAGAAACCTTCAGCCATTTTGTCTCAGATCCCGGAAATCCGGACACCATCCCCTCGGATGCCATTTCCTGCATCTTTCAGGATCATTCGGGCCGCTTATGGATTGGAACCCAGGGCGGGGGCCTGAGTCTGTTTTCCAAACAGAGCCGCAAAGTTGTGTCTTACAGCCGCAAACATGGCATTCCTGCCACTGTGAATTCCATTCTGGAGGACCCCCGGGGCAGACTCTGGCTGGGAACAGACGCGGGGCTTGTGTGCTTTGATCCGGAAAAAGAAAAAGTGCTTCTGCATTATGACCAAAACGACGGACTGCAGAGCAATGTCTTTCTCCGGGGAAGTGCTCTGCAAACTGCGGACGGCCGCATGTGGTTTGGCGGAACCAAAGGACTCAACAGTTTTCATCCGGACAGGCTGGCTCGCAATCCCCATGTTCCGCCTGTGGTGCTGACTTCCCTGACCCAGGGCGGAGAGCAGATAAAAATCCGGAAAAATGCCGAGGGACTTGCAGAGATTGTTCTGGACTGGCGTCACAATTATTTTGAATTTGAGTGCGCTGCCCTCAATTACAGCATTCCGGAAAAAAACCGGTACCGCCATATGCTGGCCGGGTTTGACAGGGACTGGTATGATGCCGGAACCCGGCGTTTTGGAAGATACACGGGACTGCCCGGAGGAATATACCGGCTCCGGATTATGGGCAGCAACAATGACGGCCTGTGGAATGAGCAGGGGTTTTCCCTGCGGGTCACGGTAAGACAGCCCTTCTGGCGCATGACCTGGTTTCATGTCAGTGCCGTCGTGTTTTTTCTCACCCTTCTCATTGGCGGATTTCAAATCCGAATCCGGAATATCCGCAAAAAGAATACGGCACTGGAAGATATCAACAGTCGGCTGGAGGAGGAAATCGCAGAACGCAGAAAAGCGGAGGAAGCCCTGCGTCAGTCTGAGGAAAACTACCGGAACATATTTGAAAATTCCTCTGAAGGCATCTTCCAGATTGTTCCGCGCAAAAAGATTCTGACCCTCAATCCTGCGCTGGCCGCGATTTTCGGATATGCCTCCCCGGAGGACGCCTTGGAGAACATCCATGACCTGGGAAGGGATTTCTGGGCTGATCTTTCTCAGCGGGAGAGATTTCTGACCCTCATGGAAAAAGAGAACAGGGTCAGGGATTTTGAAATACATGGACTGAGAAAAGACGGAAGCGTGGCTGAAGTGGCCGTGAATGCCCATACTGTCCGGGACGATGAGGGGAACATTCTTTATCTGGAGGGGATGCTCCATGACATTTCCGAAAGAAAACGGATGGAAAAACTGCGGATTGCCAGAGATGCGGCAGAGGCTGCCAATCAGGCCAAAAGCCTTTTCATTGCAAACATGAGCCATGAATTCCGCACACCCATGAATGCCATTCTGGGGTTCACCTCTCTTCTGGAGGCAATGGTCAAAGAGGAAAAAGCCCGGATGTATCTCACCTGTGTGAAATCCAGCGGCAAATCCCTGCTGAGTCTGATCAACAATATTCTGGATTTGTCAAAAATTGAATCCGGAACTGCGGAACTGCAATGCACAACCCTGATGCCCGCAACTTTTTTTGCAGAAATATCCCATATTTTTGCCCACAGCGTCTATCAGAAGGAAATTGAGTTTCTGCTGGAACTGTCACCGGATCTGCCCACTGCCATCCGCACGGACGAAACCC
Source organism: uncultured Desulfobacterales bacterium (assembly GCA_964505535.1). GTDB lineage: Bacteria > Desulfobacterota > Desulfobacteria > Desulfobacterales > Desulfococcaceae > JAABRU01. Next base: position 9,215 of record CAZDIU010000074.1, read on the forward strand.
GTCTGCGCCAGATTCTGCTCAACCTCATCGGCAATGCCGTGAAATTTACGGAATCCGGGTATGTAAAGGTTGCCGTGCGTGCAGAAAATATCCAATCCCAAAGCGTGAAACTCATCATCCGGATTGAGGATACGGGCCTTGGCATTCCTGAGGAGGAACTGGACCAGATTTTTGATCCCTTTGTCCAGCGCAAAGGCCAGAATGCGGCCCAGTATGAAGGAACCGGTCTGGGGCTTTCCATCAGCAGGGGGCTGGCTGAACTGATGAAGGGAAAAATCGAGGTCACCAGCACGTTGGGAAAAGGCTCGGTTTTCACCCTGATACTGGATGAGGTGGAAATCGTTGATTTGTCCGAGACTGATACCGAAGATCAAAAACAGATTCAGCCCCAATCTCTGCATTTTGAAAAGGCCGTGGTTCTGATTGCGGATGATACGGAAAGCAACCGGCATCTGCTGCGTTCCTATCTCGAATCCACTGGACTTGAGATAACAGAAGCCTGCAATGGGGAAGAGGCTGTGAATTTTGCACGAATCTTCAGGCCGGATATTATTCTCATGGATATCCGTATGCCGGTGATGGACGGGTATGAGGCCATTGAAAAAATCCGGCAGGAGAAAGCTCTGGCCCGGATTCCCATTATAACGATCACAGCCTCTGCCATGGAAAATGATGAGAAAGAGATCCGGAAGCTCTGTGAAGGATATCTCCGCAAACCGGTCAGTCAGGAGGATCTGTTTGCCCAGTTATGCAGATTTCTGAAATATTCGCTTCCTGCCCCCCTTTCCGCTGACACAGACACTTCCAGGTGTTCTGTGTCAGCGGAAATGGAGGAATATCATTTGGATTTGTCAGAACTGTATCGGAAGCTCAGGGGAAAATTGTGGGAAAAATGGACAGAATTTGCAGAAGTGATGTATATTGACGATATTGAACAGTTTGCCGCAGAGACGAAGGCACTGGGAACAGCTTACTGTTACCTTCCCCTGATCCGCTGGGCCGAAATACTGGAATTCTGTTCAGGGGTTCTGGATATTCCGGAAATAACAGAAACCCTGGGGGGTTTTCCGGAGATTATCCGGGAGCTGGAGGAAATGCTGGCACAGGAATCTTTGCAGTGAAAACGGATTTGCAAAAAAAGGGAACTGATTTCAAAACTGCCCGAATCTGTCACACCCGCGAAAGCAGGTGTCCGGAAAGGCGCGTGAATTCCGGATTTCGCCGGAATGACGAACGCAGGTTTTTGAAATTGCCCGAAGGGGTTAATTCATGGACAGAGAACAGGTGAAAAAAATTCTGCGTTTTTATTATATTACAGATGACAGGGTGCCGAATTTCCCGCCTGCGGAGCAGGTTCGCATTGCCATACAGGGCGGTGCAACTTTGATTCAGTACCGGAACAAATCCTTTTCTCCGAATCTGCATCTGGCTGAAGCGGTTCTGATCCGGGAACTCTGCAAAAATGCGGGCATTCCCCTGCTTGTCAACGACAATATTGCGCTGGCCCTGCAGATCATGGCCGATGGGGTTCATCTGGGGCAGGAAGATGCTCCTCCGGCAGAGGCCAGAAAAATGATGGGAAAAGATGCGATTGTGGGCGCAACCGTATCCAGTCTGGAAGAACTGGCACGAACGGATCTGACAGACTGTGATTATATGGGAACCGGCCCGGTGTTTCCCACCCGGACAAAAGCAGATGCCAAAGCGGTGAAGGGTCTGGAAGGCTTCAGAAAAATTGCCGAGCTTGCCCCTGTTCCCGTGGTGGCCATCGGCGGCATTACCGCAGAAACTGCCCTTTTCTGTTTTGAACACGCCGCGTCCGGCATTGCAGTCATTTCTTATATTTCCCGTGCCAAAAATCCTGCGGAAAATGCACGGAAACTGGGCAAAGTTTGTGTTTCCCGCGGCATATGCAGGCAAAGCTGTTGAGCATTGCCTGCATATGCCGCGTTTATTCAAATTTTGGCAGTGGGTCAAATCCGTTGAAAATCCCCCTCCCACAGGGGGATTTTCAACGGATTCTGCCAAACTTTCCGTCTGGCACTCCTCCGCCCCTGTTAACTTAATGGCATTGAGGCTTCGCCCTCCTGCTCCTCTCAACAAGGAAATAGTTGAAATCCCCATTGGCTGTGTGCCAATTCGCTTTCAAATCACAGAGACCGGGCAATCTCCTCAGCCTCGCTCATGCAGAGCATAAGCGTGCGCGGGGTTTTGGCATCTCCGATGAGATGAACCTCTGCTTCCCTGTCTTTGAGGATCTGCATGGCATCGCGCACGGAATTCATTTTTTCAGAAAGAACCACAGTGTCAAATCCCTGCAATGTGACCGGAGTGTTGTCAGAACGGAAGGTCACGCCGTCTGCGGAAAATGCCTGCACAGAGACTTTTTTGTAAAGTTTCACACTGTCCCGTTTGAGACGCTCCCGCAGATAAAAACGGTCGTTTGCGGACATTTCCTCTCCAAAATGGGGTTTGCGGTTGAGCAGAGCCACTTCTTTCCCCTGTTCTGCAAGAAAATCAGCCAGCACCATTCCGGCCTGTCCGCCCCCAAGCACAATGACTTTCTGACCCGGTTTTGCCTCTCCTGCCATTACATCTGTCACGGTCATCAGTTCCATTTTGGTCTGGAACAGTCCCTTGATAATGGGCATCTCCGGCAGACTTCCTGTCGCAAGAATCACAATCTCCGGTCTGAGTTCATCCAGAAGTTTGGCATTCAGTTCTGTACTGAAACGTACAGGCACTTTGTGTTTTTCCAGTTCCCGCTCCAAGAATCGGAGAACATCGCCCACTTCCCCGCGTCCCGGTGCTTTGGCTGCCAGGCGCAGTACTCCGCCAAATTTGTCCTGTTTTTCACAAATTGTCACCTGATGTCCGCGCATGGCAAGAATTCTCGCGGCTGCCATTCCGGACGGCCCGGCTCCCACAACCAGAACTTTCCTGATTTTTTCCGGCTTTTTCTCATCCTTCAGCAGATATTCCCTGCCCACCTCCGGATTCACCACACACGATCCCGGCTCCAAAGCAAGAACCGCATGAATGCAGCCCAGACAGCAGCCCATGCAGGGACGGATATCCGCAAACGCGCCGGATTTTGCCTTGTTGGGATAACCCGGGTCAGCAATCACGGAACGACCCAGAGCCACCACATCCGCCCTGCCGTCTGCAATGATCTGATCTGCCATGCGCGGATCTTTGATACGCCCGACCGTGACAACCGGAATGGAAACCACTTTTTTCACAGCCTCTGCGAGATGCACAAAGCAGCCGTGTTCCACATACATGGAGGGAATGGTCAACTGGGTGGAGCCGTAAACCCCTGCGGATACATGCAGATAAGCCGCTCCCTCTTTTTCCAGAATCGGAGCCAGACGCAGCGCGTCTTTCAGCGTCAGACCGTCTTTGATGTAATCCTGTCCGTTCATGCGGATGCCGACGGGAAAATCCGCACCGCATTTTTTCCGGATGTCGCGGAACAGTTCCATGAGAAAACGGGACCGGTTTTCAAAAGACGCGCATCCGTATTCATCGGTGCGTTTGTTGGAATTGAGGGAAAGAAACTGATTGATGAGATAGCCGTGAGCGCCGTGGATTTCCACAAATTCAAATCCTGCTTCCCGGCATCGCCGTGCCGAGTCCCCGAATGCCTGCACCAGTTCCTGAATTTCCTCAACGGTCAGTTCTTTGGGAATGCCTTTGACCACGGCAGGCGCGGGAATGGGCGAAGGTGCGACCTTGCTGTCGTGATAAGACTGCCTGCCCCCGTGCATGAGCTGCACACCGAATCTTGTGTCATAGGGTTTGACTGCCGCGACCATTTTTTTCAAAGAGGGAATGCACCTGTCATGCCAAAGTTTTGGCAGATACGGAAGCTCCAGCCCTGTGGGATGAACCGCTCCACCGCCCACGAGCATCATGCCCACACCGCCTTTTGCCCGTGCCACAAAATATTCTGTGAGCTGCTCATTGACACAGCCATCCTCATCCACTCCGAAATTGATGCTCATGGCCGACATCAGCAGACGGTTGGAAGAGGTCATATTGCCAATCTGAACCGGTGAAAAAAGATGATTGAGTGCGGTCATTTTTTATCTCCTTATAAATATCATATATTCAATTTGTTCTGTCATTTGCGTTATCAATGATCTGCCGCAGCACTTTCTTTGCCCGGCAAACATCATCCGGTGACACCTCTCTGAAAATTTCCCCCATCACCTCATCCACCACCTCCAGAACCGCTTTTTTCACATTCCGTCCCTCATCGGTCAGATAGATCAGTTGGGAGCGCCGATCATTGGGATCTGCGGAACGGAAGGCCAGACCGTCACGTTCCATGCGATCCAGCAGGCCGGTCATGGAAGAAGGCTCCAGTCCGGCCCTGCGTCCCAGTTCAATGACCTTGAGCCCGTCTTCCTGCCATAAGGCAATCAGAACTCCCAGATAGGCAGGTTTGACATGGGTGATATTGGCAGCGGTCAGACCCTTCCGAAACGCGGAAGTCATAATCAGAGTTGTTCTTGACAGAAGATAATAGGGATGGTCAGAGGGGATAATGTCTGTCATAAAGTCTCCTGTGGATAATTCAAAGCTATACATATATTACGCATACGGAATATATTGTCAAGTAATTTTTTGCGCGAACTTTTTTTTGGAATATTTTTGCCAATACCCTGTCAGCCTTGAACCTGTGAGTTTTAATAAATTGATTTTTCAAAAAATCCGGTTTTTTCTGTATACCTCAGCACATAAAATCAATGTTGACAAAGCACTAAGCGGATTGTCAAAAAAGTTCTTTCATATTTAAGGATTTGAAAATTTCTGACAGGCCGGTTTCAGGTTTCAGAGTCTGTTCCCTGACACCTGAACACAGATGCAAAGAATTTATTTGACAGCCCACTAAATTTGCTAAAAACTCACAGAACTGTTTCAGTTGGAAAAATGGGAACAGGAAGGCGGACGGGGAATGAGCATGTTGTGATGGCACGGCTGCCCGCCTGATCATGCTTACGGAACTGAGGATATTCCTTCAGCCGGGTTCTGTCCGGGATAAAAACTGAAGAGATTTTTGATTCAAAAGATTATATCTTTTATTAAATCCGGTCAAAACCTTTTTCCGCTGTCCATGCCATATGGGGGTGGAGGGAAGATCGGGGATTGCCTTGTCTTTCGACCGAATGCTGCGGAAGCATGGGGCACAGCCTCTGATAAAAAAACGTTTTTTTCAGAAAAAAATGGATGGTTATACCGAGCCGCCTTCCATAAAATCCTTATGCTCGTCACTGTGACCGGAATGACTGACGCGGTGATGACAGGCCGGACAGTAAAAATAATTGGGATAGGGGTCTTTTCCGCACATTCTGCAGGTGCGGCCGGATTTTTTCTTCCGCTGACTGATAACGAGGTTTTCAATTTCATCCTGTGTCTGCTGATCTGTCTGATCATGATCATTTGGCACTTTTCTGTTTCGCATCGTGATGCCTCCCCGAGCAGATGAAATAAACACCGGCAGTGATGCTGCCCTGCCTGTGTTCCGCATTTGTAATATGCCTGATTTCCGTATTCAGCAAATATTCCGCAGACGTTAAGACAATTCTTTTGGGAGGTATGCGGTGAGAACGGAGTGAACACCAGACTCATAATCCTGCTGAGGGTTCGTTCTTCACCTTAATCTGCGCAGAAACCCAAATAGATTTTCTTAAATACTGCGGACCATCTGTCTGAAAGTATCCGGAACCGGATGTCAGATATCCCTTTCTCTTTTCTTTGTGCCGATCAGGTGGTTCCGGTTTCAGAACCCTGTCCGGATCAGATTTCAGATACGGTGCGGGATTTCTGCGGGTTCCATTCATTTTGTCAATTTTTCGGTAAGTTGGGCGAACTTTTATCTTCTTCCTGTTTCTGCCGGAATTTCAAATTTATATAATTTTCTCCTTTAATTGTCAAATCCTGTTTAATGACCCTGCGATTTCCCTTTCCGTCATGCAGGAAGATGAAATGCCATTTGCATAGCAAGAACGGACAGATACAGGATTCCGGAAGAACCCCTCTGCAGGGATGCGGAGGCGGTTCTCACAGTTTTTGCCAGCAATGCTTTTCATACGGATTGCCGCAGGGAGCGGTCCGCTGTGACCGCCCGCAGAAAACCGCAGGTTCGCTTTTCCCTACAAATCCAGTATGACCTTGAGTTTTGCCAGCAATTCCTTTTCTTCGGGAGCAAAGTCATTGTCAGAATGGGCAAACGCCTCGGCCAGTTGATAGGCCTCCAGACGATCTTCAGGTTTGGTGAGCAGCCTGGGAAGCGCATGCAGGGCCAGTTCCTCATCGGTCTGCAGAATGCGTGCCTGTTCTCTGACCATCTGTTTGAGTTTTTTGGCAGACATGCCCTGAAAGCGCGGATCCTTTTTCACCAGTTCCCTGCTCAGATCAAACTCCCTTTCATCCCAGACCTTATCTGCGGCAATCATGGCCTGCACAACCCGGACAATGCCTTCCTCCACTCCGCCTTTTTCCATAAGACTCATCCAGCGGACCGTGTCTGCCCGGATTTCAGCCTCACGGTCTGTCTTTTCCTCACCGGTGATGCTTTCCTCAATCATTTTCGCACACAGCAGTGCTTTGGTCAGGGAATTGCCGTAAATGCTTTTGAAGATGAATTCATGGGTCGCGTCGCGCAGATCCCGGTATCCGTTGAGAAATGCAATCACAGAATTGGACAGACATTCCTGCACAGTGACAAAGGGATTGTCTTTGGAAACCGGTTTCCGGTTTTCCCTCACCCATTTTGCCACAGGCGCAAACGGCAGCATAAAGGAATTCTGATCGGAAAAAATATAGCGGGACACGCGCATGGGATGAAGCTGTTTCAGCATTTCCGCAGACTGCTCGGTGGTGAAGAAACGCATCCATGGCGCAAGGGTGTGAAGATAGATTTTGTTGTTGAGTTCAGACACCACTGCCACAGGTTTGAATTCCTCCTCATCTGCCAGTCCGTCATCCATTGCCAGAATGTCGGAAATGTCTCTGGCCTCATAATGCACATAATAATCCGGCAGATGAAGTTCATGATCTTCTTCGGCAATGACCCGATCTTTTTCCTCAATGATCATTTCATACAGACCGGGCGGGAGGAAATCCAGACGGTCAATGTTTTCAATGATCTCCTTATGCTCTTTTTTCGCGACACTGCCGGACACAAAAATGCCCAGATGACCGATATTTTCATGCAACCGGTAAACAATCACCTGATTGTGGCGCCGGATTTCATCCACAGAGCCATAGACTTTGGCAATCCAGTTGAGAGCCTGCTGCGGCGGTGTGATATTGTCTCCGCCTGAGGCAAAGACCACAACCGGATCTTCCAGATTCTTCAGATCAATGCTTTTGCCCTTGTCCAGTTCAATGTGTCCTTTTTCCAGCCGGTTGCCCACAAACAGGTTTTTGAGGATAAAGTGGATTTCCTCCGCGTTCATCATGAAATAACTGTTCCACCATTTCTCAAAACTGAGAAAACGATCCTCCTCTTTATCCGCATTGGCCCAGACATTGTACTGCTTGGTCCAGTAGGTGTTTGCAGGATTGAGATCCTCAAAGTTCATGACCAGATTCGCACCGTCAAATTTGCCGTTGCCCAGATCGCAGAACAGAGAGGTCAGCCAGATGCCGCCGTACAGGCCGCCCCGGTAACGCATGGGATTTTTGCCTTCCACCCCAGCCCAGTAGGAAAGCGGGGAACCGTTGAGAACCAAAGGCCCGGTCACATCCGGCCGATCGGCAGAAAGCAGGGCCACTGCCCAGCCTGCCTGACAGTTGCCGATAACCGCAGGTTCCGGCGCTTTGGGATGGCGTTTTTTCACTTCCTCAATAAAACGGATCTGCGCTGCCTTGACATCCTCATAGGTCTGTCCCGGTTCCGGATCAGGATAGAACAGAATAAAATACACCGGATGACCCTGTTTCATGGCCATGCCGATTTCAGAATCCCGTTTGGAACCGCCAATGCCGGGGCCATGCCCGGCTCTGGGATCAATAATCACCACCGGCCGGTTGCCGGGATCCACGGTGATGCCCTTTTCCGGGATGATGCGGGCCAGATCATGATTCACAGGACGTTCCAGAGAGCGGCCGTCCATGATGATTTCATATTTAAAGGTCAGCACAGGCGGCTGTCCCTTTTTCACCGTATCCAGATAATCATTTCCCCGTTTCCGGAGAATATCCATAAAAAGAACAGAACGCTGCACAGCATCTGTCCAGTAATCAAAGGCATCCTGCGCGAGTTTGAAATAATCGCCCTGATTCTGTGTCATTTTTTCCGTGTTCATGATCTCGCTCCTTTTTTTGCGGTGAAACCTGCTGTCAGGATGGAATGGGAAGTGATAAGTGCGCAACCGAAAGTTTTCGGATATTCAGCAAACCGGATTTTTTTGGAAAAATCCGGTTTTTCTGAAAACGCTGCTTCCCGAAACGTTATGCGGACCGGCTTACCGGTCAGCGTTGCGGATAGAAGATCGTTTTCCTGACAGGAAATCTGTCTGTCTCCTGTTTTCCGGCAGAATTTCCGGATAATATTGAGATTGTGTTCAGGATTATACAGGAAGGAAAGGAAAACATCAATGTATTTTTCAGGCAGGAGAAATACAGGCGGTGCCTGATCTATGACTGACAGAGGAAGAGTTTCCCCCGGAGATCACAGAGAAAATGCACAGAGGAAACAGAGAAAAAAGCAAAAAACTCTGTGTCCTCTGCGGGAACCCCCTGGCAAGGCTTCTGTCAGAAAAATGCCGGTGTCTTTATCTGTTGCATGACCGGACGCTTTGCGGTATATTGCTGAAATATCATTCTGCACTCAATGCCGTTTCCTTAAGGCTCCCCTCCCTTAAGGGAGGGGCAGGGGGAGGGTGTAAACTGTTTTAATTGCAGTTTGTTATTTTTACCCCTCCCGCAGGGGGAGGGGAATTGTATCCTTAAGCAAGCAGCATTGATCTTGCACTCCTGACACAGATTATGGGTGAA
>CAZDIU010000075.1:0-3380 GCA_964505535.1 uncultured Desulfobacterales bacterium
CCGGAATGACGGTGCAAGGGAATAACCGCCTGATTTTTGGAATGGCTGCGTAACAACAGTTAATAATATAGAAAATCTCAATAAATTTGTTGAAGAAGCATTGGATGACCATAATTTTGACACATCTGCTGTAAAAGCAGTTGAATTTCAGCGGGTGCAGCATTTTTATCATTGGATGCAGGAATGAAAATATATGAGCTGATCTGGCCGGATGACAGAGTTGAACATATAGCACTGCATGGTGTGACACCGGAAGAAGTTGAAGAAATCTGTTTTGGAAATCCCCTGGTTCAAAAAGCAAAATCCAGGGGAGAAAATCCTGTTTACTATGTTCTGGGACAGACAGACGCGGGAAAATATCTGTTTTGTGTAATTATCCGTTTTTCTGACGGTCGGGGATATCCTGTTACAGCAAGACCGATGACAGACAGGGAAAAACAGCGGTTTAAACGAGGGAGACAGTTTATGGGCAGTAAAATTCCTGCAATTGATTCTGTTCAGGAACTGGCATGTTTCTGGGACAGTCATGATATTACGGATTATGAGGAAGAACTGGAAGAAATCCGGGAACCGGTTTTTGAGCGCAGGGCTGCCATGAAAATCAGTTTGCGGACAGATGAAATGGAAGTTGTAAAAAAAATGGCGCTGCAAAAAGGACTTTCATGCGCAGAATTGGTTCGGAACTGGATAATGGAAAGAATACAGACTGTATGATGAATTATGAATCATAAATGATGAATGAATATTCTGATGATTTATCAATTCGTAATTTATCATTCATAATTTAACATTAAACATTACATAAGGGAGAGACAATGTTCAAGAAGATTGTGCCATACAATACAAAAGTTTTTGCCAATAAAAGGGTGAAACCTGTCACCACGTTTGATTTTGCCCGGCAGTCGCATCTGGCCACTCTGATGGTCAGTGAATGCAGCCGGGCTGCCGGGATTTATCCCATCGTATTTCTCAAGGAAGGGGATTCCTACGGACTTTACGCGCTGCTGGGACTCACCCCGAATGAAAATCTTTTCATTGATGAGAATGGGCACTGGAAGAGCAGTTATGTTCCGGCCATTATCCGGCGTTATCCCTTTGTGCTGGCCAAAACCCAGGATGCGGACAATTTTATGCTGGGCATTGATGAGGAAAGCGATTTTATCAATGACAGTGAAGGCGAGCCGCTGGTGGGGCCGGACGGAAAACCCTCGCAAATGGTGGAAAATGCAAAGCAGTTTCTTACGGAACTGCACCGCACCAGCCTGCTGACCAAGCGTTTCTGCAAGGAACTGGAAGACCGGGATCTGCTGCATCCGCTCAGTCTGCAGGTGAAAAGCGGGAATGAGACCATGCAGAACATAGCCGGATGTTTCGGGGTCAATGAAAAGAAATTCAATGAACTGCCGGATGAGGCTTTTCTGGATCTGCGGAAACGCGGGGCATTGCCCATTATTTACGCTCATCTGATTTCCCTCGGACAGTTGGAAAGACTGGTCCGGCTGCAGACAGAGAAAAAACGCTAATTTTCTAAAAAAATCGGTTCTTCAGGGACTTTTGCGGAAAATTTTTCTGGATGCCTGCTTTCGCAGGCATGACGTCATTCCCGCTGAAAGCCGGAATCCGGTGTTTCCGCAAAACAGATTGAAGAACCAAAAAATCATCAAGGGAGGTGCTGGAGATGTTCAGATTGATCAGACTGGAAGATCGGATTGTTCTTGACGGTGCTGCGGGCGGTGACTTTCTGGATGAACTTGGTTCCCGGAATGAATTTTTCACCCAGGCGACAGATTCATATCAAGAGGCCGGGGACGGTTATCTGCCTGATTCAGATGCGGCGCCTCTCTTGATGACAGATGCTGCTGGTCCGGGAGCAGAACCTGTTCATGTGCTGATCCTGTCTTCGGATATTGCGGATGGCGATGATCTGGCCGGAGCCGCAAAAGACAACGTGCTTGTGGTGCGTTATGATGCGCAGAATCTTTCCCTGGATCAGCTTTCTGCCATGGTGAAGGCGGCTTTGGACGGAAAACAGGCCGATTCCATCGCGTTTGCCGCGCATGGCAGCGCAGACGGTCTGTATCTGCGCACCGGGGAACGGATGACTGCCGCATCGCTGGAGCAGGATGCCAACGTGCAGGATTTCTGGCAGGAAATCGGCGCTCTGGTGAAAGCCGAAGGCCGCATTGATCTGCTGGGCTGCGGTGCAGGCGCGGATTCCCATGATGACGGACTTCTGGCCGCGCTGGAATCTCTCACAGGCCGGGCAGTGGCCGCATCCGATGATGCCACCGGCAATCTGCCGGACGGGGACTGGATTCTGGAAACCCACAATGTGGATGCAGCCGCTGTGTATTTTGATGCGGACAGGCTGGAAAAATTTGAGGGGGTGTTTGCACCGCCGGAGGAGGTTTTTCCGCTGGAATTTGACTGGAAAATTGGGGAGACGCTGAATATCTCTCTTACCCAGTTTGTCAACGATCCTGATGGAGATCCTCTGACTTTTACGGAACTTGCTCCAGCACTTAAAGCAGGCGGAGGGGACGCTTCCTGGATCAACAGTGTGGATTTAAATGGTCTGTTAATCGGTTCTGCACCTGTTGCCGGTCAGGAGGGCACTTATATTATTCAGGTTAGCGTGGATGATGGGGATGGTGATCCGGTTACTGACTTGACTTTGGGAATACAGATGAAAGTGAGCAATGCCCCCCAGATTGATGAGGATCCCCTTTCTTTTTCTGTGGTTCCGCAGTCCCCGGCAGTGACTCTCAGTTACAATATCTTTAATCATTTTTCAGATGCCGATGGAGATACTCTTACCTATTCAGCGATTGCCCCGGTTATCAAAGTGGGCGGCGGGGATGCTTCCTGGATCACCGGAGTGGACGCAGCCGGACTTCTTACCGGTGGAACATTCACTTCTGCCCAGACAGGCCGTTATATGTTTTCTGTTGAGGTGACAGACGGGGTATTTCCTGAGACTTTCGGCATTGAAATGATCGTGAACACGCCGCCCGAACCCGTGCTTCCCACTTCCTTTACATGGAATACCGGAACAATATTGAATCAGGACCTGTCCGCTTACTTTACGGATGATGACGGACATGCCCTCACATACACCCTTGTTTCTGTAACAGAAGCAGGCGGAGGTGACACAACCTGGATTACCGGAGTGAATCCGGTCACTGGTATGCTGACCGGTTCCGCACCTGCGGATACCAATACAGGTACATACAGCATTGTCCTTGATGTCACAGACTCGGTGGGAGTCACACCGCTGGAGACCATACAGCAGACAGTCACAATGACGGTTGTCAGTGTGACTGTGAATGACCCTCCGAGCGTGACCACGCCGACCTTCACCTGGGCCGTTGGAACGCCGC
>CAZDIU010000075.1:3480-18041 GCA_964505535.1 uncultured Desulfobacterales bacterium
TAAACTTTCAGGCCAATGACGGTGTGAACGGGGACACCGGGCTGTCCGTGAACCTGGAGGTGGTGTCGTCAATCAATGACCCTCCGAGCGTGACCACGCCGACCTTCACCTGGGCCGTTGGAACGCCGCTGAGTTTTGATCTGAACCTTCTGGTGGATGATCCGGACGGGGATCCGCTGACCTATTCCCAGTTCACTGACGGCACCCCGTTTGTGATAGATATGACGCCGGGCGGAACCATCACCTGGATTACCGGGCTGGATCCGGACGGAACCCTGAAGGGAACCGCACCGACAGCGGCCGAGATCGGCAACCATGTCATAAACTTTCAGGCCAATGACGGTGTGAACGGGGACACCGGGCTGTCCGTGAACCTTGTGGTGGTGGAATCCATTCCGGCTGTCTCCCTGAGCATTTTTCCCTCCTCCTTTCCGGAAACCGGCGGATCTGCCCAGGTCACTGCCACCCTGAACCAGATTGCCACTGCGGATGTGGTGGTGAATCTGGGATTCACCGGTGTTGCGGGACTGAACACTGACTACACGGCCAGTGCAAACACCATCACCATTCCCATGGGCAGTACCTCTGCCTCCATTGTCCTTACGGCCATCCATGACACCCTGGTTGAGGGAAATGAAAGCATTACTGTCAGCATTACAGGCGTGACAAACGCCACCACTGCCATTGGCACGGCCAGTACGTGGATCATTGACGATGATTTTCCGGTGACAGTGAACAATCCGCCTATATATAACGACATTGCCTATACCATACCGGAAAACAGCCCCAAAGACATGCTTGTGGGAGTCCATACCGGCACAGATCCCGAAGGCACTGCACTGACCTATTCCATTATCGGCGGCAATACAGACAATGCTTTTTCCATTGATCCCGGAACCGGAAGGATTACGGTCAATAATTCGGCTGCGTTGGATTTTGAGACCATACCGGTATTTACCCTTACCATCCGTGCTACGGACATGGGCGGACTGTCGGATACAGCCCTTGTCACCATCAGTCTCACAGATGTCAACGAAGCCCCTGTTGCCGAGGATACGGAATTTGTGATTCCGGAAAACAGCCCGGAAGATACGCAGGTGGGAACCATAACGGCCAGTGATCCGGAAGGAGATGATCTGGTCTATTCCATCATTGACGGCAACACCGGAGATGCATTTTCCATTGATCCCCAGACCGGGCTGATCAGTGTGAACAACCCTGACATGCTGGACTATGAAACCACCCCGGAATTCACCCTTCTGGTTCAGATCACGGACAACGGCGATCCCGCGCAGTCAAAGGTGATCACTGTCACCGTCCGTCTGGAGGATGTGGAGGAACTGCCCCCGGTTTACAATGACACGGAATTCATCCTGCCGGAAAACAGCCCCTATGGAAGTTTTGTGGGCCAGCAGATAGCCCATGATCCGGAAAACGGGCCGTTGACCTACACCATCCTCAGCGGCAATACGGGCAATGCGTTTGCCATGGATCCGGAAACCGGTGTGATTACGGTCAATGAGGAGTTCATGATTGACTATGAATCCTGGCCGGTTTTCACCCTTACCGCGCAGGCCACGGATCAGGACGGCATGTCAGACACGGCCATTCTCACCATCCGGCTCCTGGATCTCAATGAACCTCCGGTCGCGGATGCACCGGAATTCACCCTTCCGGAAAACAGTCCGGCAGGAACCGGAGTTGGCGTTCTGCAGGCCGGAGATCCGGAAAATGATCCCCTGACCTATGCCATTGTGGGGGGCAATACCGGTGATGCCTTTGCCATTGATCCGGAAACCGGGCTGATCACGGTGAACAGTTCCGCACCTCTGGATTATGAAAGCCATCCGGTGTTCACCCTTTTGGTGCAGATCAGCGACAACCGTGATCCCGCGCTTTCCACTGTGACAACCGTCACCATCCGGCTGACCGATGTGGTGGAAGGACTTGTGGCCGTGGATGATCACATTGTCACAGATGAGGATCATGCCGTTGTTATCCCGGTGCTGGACAATGATCTCACAGATGACGAGAGCACGGTCATTCTCCGGGTGGTTTCCGTGGATGACTCCGGCACTTTGGGAAGGGTTATCCTCAATGCCAATGGAACAGTCACCTATAATCCCACTGAAAATGCCACGCTCCAGTCCCTGGCTCCGGGCGAAAGCATGACTGACACCTTCACCTATACCATAAGCGATCAGTTGGGCAGAACAGACTCGGCCACTGTGACCGTTACCGTAAACGGGGTCAATGACCTGCCGGTAATTCAGGGAACTGTATCGGGTCAGCAGGTTCAGACAGACCAGACCATAGCGCCCTTTGCCAGATTTGTCATCACAGATGCGGACGGAGCGGATGAAGTTCAGTCTGTCACCATCCGGCTGGACAATCCGGGCAACGGCGTGTTTTCGGTTCTCAATGGATTCACGGATGCCGGAAACGGTGTGTATACCTTTATCGGCACAACCGCAGCCGTGCAGGAGGCCATTCGCGGCCTGGTTTTTGATCCGGCCGGAGAAGGGCGGACCGTGTTCACCATCTCGGTTCTCAATCACGGACAGGGACCGGTGGTGGATGCCAGAACCAGTGTGACAGCCAGTTCAGTTGTTGCGCCGCCCACCATCTGGTTCCCCGGAGATCCGGATGACGGTTACTGGCGCTGGGGTCATACGGAAAAACCCTGGGGCTGGGGATTCCGCGGGGATATCTGGGAATGGGATTTCCAGCGGGATGTCGCGTATATTCCGGGATATCCTGTGGGACTCAACTATGAATCCGCAGAACTGGGGATGTTTATCAAAGATCCGGTTCCCAGGATTGACACCAATCCCTATGCGCCAAAGGAAATCTTCACAGAAAACCATATCCCCGTGTTTGAGCTGCGGCAGATCCGACTGCCTGATCTGGATTTCGGCTTTGACGACACCTGCGAGGATGTCTACGGACTGGTCAACCGCATGATTCAGGAAGCCAAAACCCTGGAAATGGGGAATGGGGAATGGGGAACAGGGGAATGAGGAATGAGGAATGAGGGAAGTTCCCCGTTCCGCCCGGTCGAAAAGAATCCCCTTCCCTGAGGTAAAGCCCTGAAAGGGCGGATTGATGAAGCCCAGGCCAACGGCCTGGGAATGCTTATGAACGACTATTTATTCCCGGGGCGCTGCCCCGGGCTTTAATATAAAGCCCCTTCAGGGCTTTCTTCAAAATCCGCCAAAACCGTCATTCCGGCTTTTGCCGGAATGACGAAGACGGACTTTTGCAATTGGGTCATAAGATTGACAAAACCTGAGGTGGATGCAGATCTGCATCCACCTTATTTTTGAAAAGTGATGATACCATGACACAGCAGGCTGTATTCTCTGGAAAAACCGGACTGAAAAGCATCCCCGGCAAAACAGACAGACTCCATGAGGTGCTGGAAAAAGGTCTGCAGATTCCCTGGATGGGAATTCGGCCCGATATTGTTCTTCACAAAGGCGCTTTGCGCGCGGATGACAAAGAAAGCTATATTCTGGAAGATCCTGTCCGGGGTGCGCATTTTGAACTCGGAGAGGCTGAAGCCCGGTTTTTTCTGTGTCTGGTGACAGAAGCGGATCTGAAATCAGCCATAGACAAACTGCTCAAAACCACCTCTCTGCGTCCGAGTGCGGAAAATATTCTTTCCTTTGTGCGGATGCTGCAGCAGGAAAAACTGGCCATTCTGCCGCCGGAGATTGCCCTGGCCACAGCCGAGAAGCGGACACAGGCAAAAAAAGCCGCCGGTTTTGCCAAACTGTTCACAGGCTATCTGTTTTTCAAAGTCCCCCTGCTCCGGCCCGAACCGCTGCTCAATGCCATTTATCCCTGGCTCCGGCCCCTGTGGTCCAAACCTTTGCTTTTTCTGTACGCTGTGCTGGGCGTGGTGGGGCTGGTGCTGGTTTCCCAGCAGATGGAACTGTATTTTCACACGGCCAATTATCTCTTCACCCCCAAAGGAGCAGCCGCTTTTCTGTTCTGTCTGGTCGTGCTGAAACTCATGCACGAATTCGGGCACGCTTTGACAGCCAAGCACCACGGTCTTTTTGTCCGGCGCATGGGAGTGGCCTTTATGGTCTTTATTCCCATGCTTTTCACAGACACCACCGAAGCCTGGAAACTGCCTTCCAGAAAAGGGCGTCTGTATATCGGCGCGGCCGGAATCCTGGTGGAACTGACGGTTGCGGGGCTGGCCCTGTTTTTCTGGGCCATCCTGCCGGACGGAACCCTGCGCAGTCTGATGTTTTACATGTCAGGTGCGTCTGTGTTTTCCACCATCATGGTCAACCTGAACCCCCTGATGCGTTTTGACGGTTACTATCTGCTCATGGATTTCATGCGCATCAGCAATCTGCGTTCCCGTTCCCTGGCCATGTTCAAATATTACCGGCATCGGCTCTGGGTGGACTGGCAGGGACCCAAACCCGAAGAGCATCCGGATGAACGCTTTCTGGCCCTGTTCGGTCTGGTTACCCTGATTTACCGGGTCATGATTTTTCTGAGCATCGGATTTGCCATCTATTACAAGGTGTTCAAGGCATTGGGTGTCCTCCTGCTGCTCATGCAGTTTGTTCTGATGATTGTCTTTCCCCTGATGACAGAGGCCGTGTATCTGATCCGTCAGCGCAAATACTGGGGTGCAAAAACAAGGGTGCTGACCACTGCCGCAGTTTCCTGCATTCTGCTGGCGGTTCTGTTTGTTCCCTTTCCGCGGTTTGAAATGCTGCCCGGGCTGGTGCTTTTTCAGGATATGACCCGGCTGGAGGCTCCGGGAGCCGGCCGGATGATCGCGGATCTGCCGGAAATCGGAACCCGTGTGCAGGCCGGTGATCTGCTGCTGACCATCCGCAATGACGGCATGGAGCAGGAAATGGAAAAACTGCGCTATGATCTGCACCAGGCCGAAACCACCATCAGGTATATGGGCAGCAGCGGCAGTCAGGGCGGATACCGAAAATGGATGCTGGCCGAAAGAGAGCGTCTGACCGCAGAAATGGAGAAAATCCGGCAGGCTTTGGCCCAGATGGAGATTCGCGCACCGATAAGCGGACGGATTATGGAAGTGAATGAAAGTCTGGGAAAAGATTCTTATGTGCGCAAGAAAAGTCATCTCCTGACCCTGGCCCCTGACCGCGCGTATGAGATCCGGGGCTATGCCAGAGAGGATATTTACCGGGAGATCAGAGGAAAGGAAATCAGGGAGGGAAAAGTGGTTTTTCAGGATATGGAAACCCCGTCTGTGCAGGTGAGTTTCAGAAAAATGCTGGATTTTCCGGTCAGTGAATTTCCCAATGAATCCCTGTTTGACTATGCGGGCGGGGAAATCGCTTCCCTGTTTTCCGATTCCCGTGAAATTCGTTCCCGTCTGGCCTATTATCCCATGATTTTTGACAGTCCGGAACTTCCGGCATATCTCCGCCACGGAACCCGCTGCTTTGTGCGCGTCAGAGAGACCGAGTCCCACAGTCTTGCACAGCGGAGTGCCCGGACTGTCTGGCGTTTTCTTGCTGTGGAGGGATTTATATGAAAATTCATCAATTTACGCTTCAGTTCCATCCGGAGCAGGATCGGCTTGTTTTCCGGATGAACACAGTTGAAAAAGAGGAATTCCGCTTTTATTTCACCCGCAGATTTGTGAAACTGCTCTGGCCCGTGCTGATCCAACTGATGGAGGATGATTTCAAAAGCAGGCGCCCGGAAACTGTCAGTCCCATGACGGGCGCGATTTTGGAATTTGAGCATGAAAAAGTCATTTCCCAGGCTGATTTCAAACAGAAGTATGCCGAAGACACAGAGAAATATCCTCTGGGAACAGATCCGGTGCTGCTTGCCCAGATCAAAGTGAAGAAAATCGGGAATGCCAGCATTCTCTGTCTGCTTCCCAGCCAGGGGCAGGGAGTGGAATTTCACGCGGGATCGGGTTTTCTGCACACCTTCTGCAAACTGCTTCATGATACTGTGGCAAAGGCCGACTGGGACATGCGCCTGCATCTGCCGGGTGAAATTCCGCAGGGACCCAAACCCAAAACAGGACAGGCACGGGTGCTGCACTGATTTTTTAAGTGACTGATGTTACGCCATCACCGTCACACCGGCGAAAGCCGGTATCCAGAACTGCCTGAAAACACTGGATTCCGGCTTGCACCGGAATGACGGTCATAGTCAGTGACTTTCTGATTTTTGTTGCGTCTGCGTAACATCAGTTAATCAATGATTATTGGGTAGTGGTTTAAATCCGTTGAAAATTCCCCTCCCCCCGTGGGAGGGGTCAGGGGAGGGGGCAAAAAAACTGTTTAATATCATCTGTTTCCACCCTCCCCCTGCCCCTCCCTCAAGGGAGGGGAGACAGTCATCAACGGATTTGGCCCACTATTGATTGTTGATGTGTTGTGAGGGGAATCTGTGAAATATGGAGAGGTTCGATCTGTTGTGTGTTGTATGACGGCATGAAAAAAAAACATCTGAAAATCCTGGAAGCTGTATTTGCCCATCCTGTCAGTGCCAATATTCAATGGCAGGATATTGAATCATTATTCAGAGAACTTGGTGCCGAGATCAGTCAACGTGAAGGCAGCAGGATTGCGGTAGTGCTTTTTGATGAGGTAAGAGTGTTTCATCGTCCCCATCCGTGTCCGAGTACGGATAAAGGGGCGGTGGCAAGTATACGTAACTGGTTAAAGCAGCACGGGATAGTACCATGAATATCATGACTGTGGATAATTACCATGCCAGAATCGAATATGACCCTGATATGGATATGTTCAGAGGAGAAATACTCGGACTGACTGGCGGAGCGGATTTTTACGGTCGTACACCAGATGAACTCCGTGCAGAGTTCCGCAATTCTTTGAAAGTGTTTCTTGAGGTCTGCCGGGAAAAGGGCATTCAGCCCCGTCATAATTACTCGGGGAGATTCAATCTTCGTATTCCTCCCGAACTTCATGAGCAATTGGCCGGCATTGCGAAAGCAGAAGGGAAAAGTCTCAGTTCTTTGGCACGGGAAGCATTGCAGAATTTTGTTCAGCAGATCATCTGATTCACTGATGTTACGCCACCAGGTCATACCGGCGAAAGCCGGTATCCAGAAGATGCTGAAAATACTGGATTCCGATTTTCATCGGAATGACGGCGGATACAGTAACCCGCTGATTTTTGGAAGGGTGGCGTAACATCAGTGATTCTCCGTTTTAAGGCAGATGCGTTGTGCTGCACATTGGCATAATGACACGGCTAAGTATAAACTCAATACCGTTTCCTTAAGGGAGCGGAGTCCCAGACTGAAAGTTTGGGATACTGAAACAATTTGGAAAAATCTGCCAGACTTTCAGTTTGGCACTCCTTTGTTTCCTTAAGACTCCCCTCCCACCGGGGGAGGGGAACTTTCTGCTTAAGGAAACGGCATTGCGTATAAACTGATGTTACGCAGCCCTTTTGGAAATCAGGAAACCATTGTCTTTGACTGTCATTCCGGCGCAAGCCGGAATCCAGTGTTTTCAAAGAGTTCCGGATACCGGCTTTCGCCGGTATGACGGAAGTGCGTAACGTTTTGACTGGGTTCAATTTTTGAAATGAAAGGCTGCAATATGAGAAACAGATTTGAAAGTTTTTGCGCATGGATGTGTTTTGTCCTGCTGTTTGCCGCATCTTCGGCCTGGGCAGAAAATTATCCCACCATTGTGGAGGCCACGGAACGAGCGGTTCTTTCGGCTGAATGGGAAGGGGTTCTGACAGATTTCCGGGTCAATGTGGGAGACAGTGTCAAAAAAGGGAGCACAGTGGGCGTTGTGTTTCACAAGGATCTGGTGATTGCCCGGATGAAACATGAGGCCAACCGGAAGTATCTGGCTGAACGCATTGAGAATCTCAAGAAACTCAATGAGAAAGGCATGGTTCCGGATGAGGAGCTGGCCAAGGTCAGGATGGAGAAAGAGGTCAGTGAAGCGGAAATCAGTCTGATCAACACCCAGATCGGAAAAGCCAGGATCGCGGCCCCTTTTTCAGGCATTGCCGTGGCCCGGCACATACAGCCCCATGAATGGGTAAAGGCCGGACAGCCTGTGGTGGAAATTTATGATCCCCAGAAACTGCGGATTGTGGCTGATATTCCGGCTGAAATTGCCGTGGGGCTGAAATCCGGGCAGAAGGACACCTTCTTTTTTTCTGACCTGAACATGGATGCCACAGGTCTGCTGGATGTGGTTTTTCCCCAGGTGGATGTGCGCAGCAACACCGTGAAGGTTTACTGGAGAGTCAGTGCGGAAAGTCTGAAAACGGTACGGCTTGTGCCCGGAATGAAGGGGGTTCTCAAACTTGGAAACCAGTAATGTGCAAGTCCGGCCTGTGCCCCAGCAGGGCATTTCTCCCTCCCAGGCTGTGAATACGGTTCTGGCCCGTCTGATTCAACTGGCTGTGGCCGCACAGAAAGCCGAATCTGCTGAAAAAGCAGGAAATATCATTGTAAACCAGATTCATACCCTGGTCAAAACTGACCGGGCCCTGATCGTGCCGTTGCGCGGAAGAAAACGGGTTTTCTGTGTTTCCGGCGATATTGAACCTTCGCAGGACAACCCCTTTTCCCAGGCAGCGGAGGAAATGCGCAACTATCTGCGCGGGAAAGCCGAACCCCGGATCCTTGATCCGGACAGTCTGCCTTCTGAACCGGAAATGCCCAATGCCCGCAAAGTCATGGAGGCAATGGGCGGAACCAGCATATTATGGATTCCGCTGTTTCATCATGAAAGCACCGGTGAGGACGGTTTTGCCCTGTGGCTGGAACGGTGGAACAGAAAACCGTGGAACCCTGAAGAAATCCGTTTATTGTCCCACGGCGCTGTGTTTTTCGGCCAGGCCCTTGCCCGTCAAAGGGCTGTGCACAGAAAAAAACATTCCGGGCTTGTGTTCACCGCGTTTGCTCTGGCGGTTTTCTGTCTTCTGATGTGGTTTCCGGTATATTCCCGCATCAACGCTCCTTTTCAGGTGGTGCCGGACAGACCCCGCTATGTATCCGCTCCTTTTGACGGTGTGGTTGAGGAACTGGCCGTGCGTCCGGGACAGGAAGTCAAAAAAGGGGATCTGATTTTCCGCTATGACACCCGTGTGCTGGAAAAGCGGCTGGAAGAGGCGTTTCAGGGGGTTGCGGTTGCCCTGGCTGAGCTGGACAGACTGGAAGGCGCTGCCTATTCGGATGAGGAGGCCAGAGCCAGAATTCCGGTCCAGAAACTGGAAGTGGAGCGCAAGCAGGGAGAAGTCGCGTTTTTTCAGAAACAGATTGAACTGTCCGAGGTTCGCACGGATGCAGACGGTGTCGTGGTTCTGGATGACCCGGACGCGCTCATCGGCGCGTTTCTCCAGACAGGGGAAATGGTGCTGCGGATCGCGGATCCCAGACGGACAAAGCCGAGGATAATGGTTCCGGTGTCAGATGCCGGACTGGTGCTGGAAAACTCCCCTGTGGATATCCGGCTTGACAGTGATCCGCTGCGCGTTATCGAGGCCAAAGTGGAACGCATCGGTTTTGATGTGAAAATGTCAGATGAGCGGGTTCCCTCGGTTCTGGTGGATGCCGTATGGGAGGGAGAGGCCGAAGTTACGCCCGGACAGCGGGGTACAGCCAGAATCCGGGGTCCTCAGGTGCGGCTGGGAATGCAGATTTTCAGGAAACCCCTGACCGCCCTGCGGACCATGACAGGGATATGAGAAATTTTTTTGCCCGCTGCGGAACCGGCCCCCTGCCGGTTCTGCTCTGATATGTGAAAGAATTTTTCTGACAGACCCATCAGTGAAAAACAAAGAGGGAGGACAGTATGATGAATACAGATCAGTTTATGTCTGTGGCAGAATCATTGCCATTGGAATTAAAAACGGAACTGATAGAAAGACTTCTCAGGAGTTTGCATCCCGGTTCAAGAGACGTTGATGCATTATGGGCACAAGAGGCTGAAAAAAGGGTTGAGGAAATAAAAAGCGGAAAAGTGAAACCGATTCCCGGGGAAGAGGTTTTCAGAGAAATTCAGGAGAATCTGTCGCAATGAGATTCTCTTTTCATCCTTGTGCCAAAATGGAACTGAATCAAGCGGTATGTTATTACGAATCATGCCGTGCTGGTCTGGGATCGGAATTTGCGGAAGAGATTCGTTTAACTGTCTGCCGGATTGCAGAATTTCCCGAAGCATGGTCGCAGTTGACAGAAAATACAAGAAGATGTCTGACCAAACGATTTCCGTATGGAGTCATATACCAGATTGCAGGCGATCAGATTCTGATTATTGCTGTAATGCAAATGAACAGAGAACCGGATTATTGGAAAAACAGGATACAATAAATTTTCATCCATAAACTTATAGGTAACGCAGAGGCATGAGCCAGAAAAAGAAGAATAAAAAAAAGGCGGTGGTGAAAAAGACTGGTACACGGGGTTCTGCCGGAAAACGGAATCCCGCAGCCGCAGCATCCCTGCTCAAAGAGGCTTTCAGGCTGCATCAGTCCGGGCAGTTGGACCAGGCTGAAAAATTCTACAGGCAGGTGCTGACTGTTCAGCCGGATCATGGGGATGCCCTGCATCTTCTTGGGGTCGTTTGCTACCAGACCGGTCGTTTTGCGGAAGCTGCTGCCCTGATTCAAAAAGCCATAGAGCAGAATCCCCAGGCAGAGGCCTGTTACAGCAATCTGGGCAATGCCCTCAAGAGCATGGGAAAAACCGAGGAGGCGCTGGCAGCCTATGAAAAGGCCCTTGCTTTGAAACCTGACTATGCAGAGGCCCATTACAATCTGGCTGTCACCCTCAAATCCGCAGGCAGGGGAAAAGATGCTCTGGAGGCTTACCGGAAAGCCATTGAGATAAAACCGGACTATGTGGAAGCCCACAGCAATATGGCCAATGAACTCAAAGAGCAGGGAAAAATCGCGGAGGCCATTGCCGCGTACAGAAAAGCTCTGGAAATCCGGCCTGATTATGCCGAGGCTTACAACAATCTGGGAAATGCCTATAAAGACATCGGCAAAATGGAGGATGCGGTCGCGTGCTACCGCAAAGCCCTGGGCGTGCGGCCTGATTATATTCAGGCCCTTAACAATCTGGGGAATGTGCTCAATGACATGGGCAGACTGGATGAGGCCGTGGTCTGCTATGAAGAGGCCTTCCGGCTGGAACCGGAATGTGAATGGGCTGTTGCCGGATATGCCAAGGTGCTGATGCGCAAAGGGGATTTTGACACGGCCCATCAGAGACTCCGTCCCATTGTGGATGCAGGCACAGAAAATGTGGACATAGCCGTAACCTATTCCCAGTTGGCAGACAAATTTGGCGAAAAGGACAGGGCTGTAAATCTGCTGGAGAAACTGGTGGCTGTGGGCCAGTCCCACAGCATTGACGAAAAAAGGCAGATCCATTTCAATCTGGGCAGACTGTATGACAAATCCGGGGATTATGACACCGCGTTTCACCATTATCAGCAGGGCAATTCCCTTCGCCCCACCCTGTTCAATCAGGTGCTGAATGAGAGTTATATCCAAAATCTCATGGCAGCCTATCCTGCTGAAAAAAAGGGAAGCATTCCAAAATCATCCCTGGATGCAGCGGCTCCGGTATTTATTGTGGGGATGCCCCGATCCGGCACAACCTTGGTGGAGCAGATTCTTTCCACCCATGCCAAAGTGTTTGGCGCGGGAGAACTCCCGGATATTGTGCAGATTGCAAACGGACTGGCCCAGACTCTCAATGTTTCCGAACCCTATCCCCTGTGCATGAAAAGCGTTTCCCCTGATATTCTCACCCAGTTGGCGCAGAAGCATCTGGCCTGGCTGCAAAGTCTTGCGCCCGAAGCAGAGCGGATTACAGACAAAATGCCACAGAATTTTCTTCATATGGGACTGATTTCCCAGCTTTTTCCCAGGGCACGCATCATTCACTGCATGCGGGATCCCAGAGACACAGGGCTTTCCATTTTTTTCCAGAATTTCTCCGGGGGGCATTCCTATGCCTTTGATTTAAGAAATATCGGCATTTACTACCGCCAGTATCAGAAACTGATGAACCACTGGCGGCAGGCTCTGGATATTCCCATAATGGATGTGCAGTATGAGGAACTGGTGGAAAATCAGGAGAAAATCAGCCGTCAGATGCTTGCCTTCATCGGTCTGGACTGGGATGAGAAATGTCTGGAGTTTTACAAAACCGAAAGAGCAGTCATCACAGCCAGTTATCAGCAGGTCAGACGGCCCCTGTACAAAAGTTCTGTGGGGCGCTGGCGCAAATATGAGGAGCATATTCAGCCTCTGATGAATGCCCTGTCAGAAAAAGAGACGCCGGATACAGACACAATGTTTCATGAGGCATTGGCCTGTCATCAGAAGGGAGACAAAGGCAGGGCAGAGAGTTTGTACAAAAATGTGCTGGCCATCAATCCCAGTCATCCGGATGCCCTGCACCTGCTGGGTCTGATAACCCATCAGTCCGGCAATTGCAGACAGGCAGAGAAGCTCATCAAAAGAGCCATCCAGCTGAATCCGGGAAATGCCATTTATTTTTACAATCTGGGGGTGGCGCTCAAGGAGCAGAAAAAGGATCAGGAGGCTTTGGCCTCTTACCGGAAATGTCTGGAACTGGACCCCAATTATGTGGAGGCCTGGTTCAATCTGGGCAATCTGTTCAAGGATCAGGACAAAGCTGAGCAGGCTGCGGACTGTTACCGCAGAGCCCTGAAAATCCGGCCCGGATATGCCAAGGCATATAACAATCTGGGCAATATTCTCAAAGATCAGGGTAAAACAGAAGAGGCCATTGCCTGTTACCAGTCTGCCCTGAAAATCCGGCCAGACTATCCCGAAGCCCTCAACAATATGGGATCCGCGCTCAAGGAACTGGGCAAAAGCGATGAGGCCCTTGCCTGCTGTGACAAAGCCCTTGCCCTGCGTCCCAATTATGCGGAAGCGTACAATACCAAAGGGAACATATTAAGGGATTCCGGGAAGTTTGATGAGGGGTTCCAGTCTTACCGCAGGGCATTGGAACTCAAATCCGATCTGCCGGGCGCAATCGCGGGACAGGCTGACATTTTAATGAAAAAAGGCTGTTTTGAAGACGCATACGCACTTATTGCGCCTCATATGCAGGCCGGTGCCGACGATATGGAACTGGCTGTGATTTATGCCCAGCTTGCAGAGCGTTTCGGGCATCACCGGCAAGCCATTTCCATGCTGGAAAAATATCTGGAACAGGGCCTGATCAGCCATCTGAAAAAGCGGTCCCTGCATTTTGAACTGGGGGATCTGCACGACAAAATCGGTGAGTATGATACGGCTTTCAGTCATTATGAAAAGGCAAACGCGTTTAACCGTCCCCGTTTTGACGCGGGCGCGCATGAGAATTTTGTCAGCAGCATGATTGCGGCCTGCAGTGCGGAAAAGAAACTGCCCCAGTCTGCCAATTCCTCACAGGTGCCGATCTTTATCGTGGGAATGCCCCGTTCCGGAACCACCCTTGCGGAACAGATTCTTTCTGCCCATCCCCAGGTCTGCGGCGCGGGGGAGCTTCCCTATATCGGCAATTTTGTCCGGCACCTGCAGACAGATCCGCATATCCTGCTGCCTTACCCTGCCTGTATGTCCTTTGTCTCCCAGAGTAAACTGGATGAAATGGCCGGGCAGTATCTGGCCCAGATTCGGAATTTTTCCGCAGATGCCTTGCGGATTACGGACAAAATGCCCCAGAATTTTCTGCATCTGGGGCTGATCTGCCAGTTGTTTCCCCAGGCCCGGATCATCCACTGCAAACGGGATCCCAGGGATACGGGGCTGTCCATCTATTTTCAGAATTTTCTGGATACCCATACCTATGCCTTTGATCTGGCCAACATAGCCGCGTATTATGCCCAGTATGAAAGACTGATGGCCCATTGGAAGACTCTGCCGTATATGGAAATTTTTGAACTTTCCTATGAGGAACTGGTGGAGGATCAGGAAAGACTCAGTCGCGCGATGATTGAATTTGCGGGATTGGAGTGGGATGACGCGTGTCTGCGCTTTTATGAGTCCAAAAGAGCGGTGGGAACGGCCAGTTTTCAGCAGGTGCGGAATCCGATTTACAAAAAATCCGCGGGCCGGTGGAAAAGATATGAGAAATATCTGGAGCCTTTTATCCAATCTCTGCATCAGCATTCTGCATCCCTGCATTGAATCGCCTGAAAAAAATCGCAGGGCGCGGGTTTCAAATCCGGGCATGGGTCAAATCCGTTGATGACGGTCTCCCCTCCCTTCAGAGACAACGCTTCTGACGTAGGGGTCAGGGGCAATGCCATTAAGCTGGGGAAAAGGCATTTTAAGGAAAGCCCTGAAGGGGCGTTATATTATAGCCCGGGGCAGCGCCCCGGGAATATGCCCAAAATATATCCTTTAGCTTTAGCCCTGAAGGGGCGAATTAAAAAATGATTCCGGAATGCTGCCGTTATTTAATCCGCCCTTTCAGGGCTTGGATTATATTTTGTTCTGTTTTCTGTATTCCCAGGCCGTTGGCCTGGGCTGTATCAATCCGCCCTTTCAGGGCTTTC
>CAZDIU010000076.1:0-17925 GCA_964505535.1 uncultured Desulfobacterales bacterium
GACAGCATCAGGCCCGCGTTGACCCTGCATCCGGGGTTGAAAATGCTGTGTCCCACTCCGATGATCACCTTGTCCGGTTCCTCCTTCTGCGTGCGGATTTTCATGCTCACAATGGCATCGGGAAAAAGAGAATAAACCAGAAAACGGTTGCCGCGGGGGGCTTCGGCAAAGGAACGGAGATCGGTAATGGAAACATGGCCTTCCATGCGGGTATGCTGCTCCAGTACGGATTTGAAAGCAGTGTTTTCCTGCACCACAGCCTCGCAGCGCTGCCTCACCTCCGGATCCTGCATGATGTCCTCAATCGTCTGCCTGCGGATCAGATCAATGAGCCGGTTCCAGTACGGTTCATCCGAAAGCCTGCTTCCGGTCAGGGTCATGGAAAGCAGCACCCAGGGATATTTTTCCGGATGCAGAACCTCCTCCAGAGAGAGATCCGCTGCATCAATCCTGTCTGTCTGCCGGATCAGTTCCGTGTAATCACGGGTGAAACGATCTTTGTAATATTCGTGGATGACACCTGCTGCCGAAGGCGCGATTTTGTACATGCCCTGAAAGGGAACATCCGGTCTGTTGGTATAATGATGGTCAAACCAGAGGGTGCAGTTTTTGTGAAAAGGCAGGTTGGCAACAATGTCTCCGGGAAAAATTTCCACCTTTCCCTTCTGCATGTCATTGGGCTCTGTCCACTTCACTCCGTGTGTAACATTTTCGGCCTCATACAGAAGCGCTGCGCAGACCACGCCGTCAAAATCCGGGCGGGTGACAATTCTCATGGTATCCTCCGAAAATTTGATATTGAGATTTTTCAATTAGTATTATATCGTATATAAAACAGGTTCGACGCAGTCACCGGGTTTTCCTCTTCCATAAAGAGAAAACAGTTTGAGTTTCAGACAGTTGAACCGGGATTCTGCTGTCCCCCCTTATCCAGGGGCAGGGAAACACCCTGACCTGATAAGAAAACTTGGAATCTTTTGTCGAACGCAGATTGGCACACAGCTTCGGTCCGGCAGTCGGAAACCGTAAATTGCAAAGTATATCGGCAATCATGAAAAATTACAAGCAAGGAAATCATAATGGCATTGTTTCTTGTACAGCACGGCAAGTGTTTTTCCAAAGAACAGGACCCGGAACAGGGGCTGTCTCCCGATGGCATGGCAGACACATGGCGCATTGCAGAAGTGGCAAAAGAGTACGGGGTTGAAGTGAACCGCATTCTCCACAGCAGCAAAAAAAGGGCAAGGCAGACGGCCGAGATTTTTGCCGAATTTCTCAATCCGGCAGAAGGCATTGCCGAAGCCGAAGGACTCAGACCCTTGGATGATCCCACGGTTTTTGCGGAGATCCTGCGTCCCGGGGATGACCTGATGCTGGTGGGACACCTGCCTTTTCTGGAAAGACTCACGGCCTTTCTGATCACCGGTGACACGGACATTACGGTTTTCCGGTTCCAGAACGGCGGAATTGTCTGCCTGGATGAATATCCGGGATCAGATTCATGGACCGTCAAATGGGCTTTGATGCCGGAGATAAAATAAATGCCGGAAAAAGACAGCCAATTGTACCGGAATGTGCAGATTGCTCTGGGAATCACAGCGCTGCTGTGGATCGTTCACCTCGTGAATATTGTCCTGCCGGCTGATCTGCGTCTGTACGGACTTCGGCCCCGCAGTCCGGACGGGCTGATCGGGATTGTCTGTTATCCCTTTCTGCACAGTAATTTCGGGCATCTTGTCAGCAATTCCGGTACCCTTTTCATCCTGCTGACGGTTTCCCTTTCCATGGATCGGCGGAGGACGGTTTTTGCTCTGCTGATTATCATCTTTCTGGGCGGAGCAGGGGTATGGCTCTTCGGGAAACCGGGAAGTATTCACATCGGAGCCAGCGGTGTGATTTTCGGACTTATCGGATTTCTTCTCTTTATCGGCATTTTTCAGAAAAACTGGAAAACCCTTCTTTTTTCCATTGCTGTGTTCCTGGTCTATGGCGGAGCGCTCTGGTCTCTGCTCATCATTCAGAAGGGTGTGAGCTGGAGCGGGCATTTCTGGGGTTTTCTGTCCGGCGTGACTGCGGCCTGGCAGATGCGCAGAATCAAAGAAAACTGACAGGCAGCATACAGAGGTGATGCATGACAGATATGTTGGAAACTTTTCTTGCAATGATCGTCCGTATTCCCGGCCCCGTGTATCTGCTGATTTTTACAGCCGCTGCCATCGGGTGCATCCTTATCGCCTGGCAATTGGCAAACGCGGACGGAGCCCTGGAGTAGCCCATGCCGTAGCTGACACGTTTTGATCCCTATGCCATTGCTGCGCTGCGCGGAAAGGAAAATCAGGTCATACGCACCGCTGTTTTCAGCATGTGGAAGCGGAATCTGCTTGATATAAAAGGAGAAGGAAAGGATATGGAGATCAGAAGCATTCCGGCCCGCAAAAATGTTGTCCATTCTGTGGAAAAACCCATCCATGTTTTTCTCCAAACTCCGCACAAACCCGGGGATCTGTTTCAGGACAGGGATCTGGTTTCCCAAATCAGGGCATACAGCGAAGCCGGGTACAGAGAGATGAAGAAACTGCGACTGATCCGGAATGCACGGGATCGTGTGCGTGCGTGGACCGCTCTGTCTGTCATGGGCGGAGCAATCTGCGTCATTGGGGGGATCAAGCTTGCTTTCGGCATCATGCGGAACCGGCCTGTGGGATTTCTTATAATTCTCCTGATTGTTTCCCTTGTCTTTCTGTTCATCACTGTAAGACCCTGGGATCATTTCACCCGTCTGGGACGGCGTTACCTCAAAGCAGTGGAGGATCATTTCCGCTGGCTCCGGGATGCGGTCAGGGCCGGAAAATTTCCCGAGGGAATTGAACCAGCTCTGGCTCTGGCCATTTTCGGTGTGGGAATTTTTGCAGGAACAGAGCTTTTTGCTCCCTTCAGCAAAGCCTTTTCGGCTGCCGGTTCCGGAAATGGAAGCACCGGCGGATGCGGAGGCGGATGCGGAGGCGGATGCGGAGGCGGGTGCGGAGGCGGATGCGGCGGCTGCGGATGAGATGGGAGATCTGCATACTGTGAATCCCATAAATTCAGAAATTCCTGAAAATGCATACATCCCCCCGGGTCTGCTTTTTCAGTGGCATATCACACAGCGGTGCAATTTCCGCTGTGCACACTGCTATCAGGAAAGTTACGGCAAAGAGGAACCCGGATTTGCAGAGTTGATGGAGATTCTGGATCAGTTTTCCCAACTGATCGCGCTGTGGAGAAAGCGGAAAAGAGTGCGGGCACATATCACCCTTGCAGGAGGCGAACCTTTTGTGCGCGGAGATTTTGCTGATCTCCTGAACGTGCTTCATGCCAGACGGGCAGAGTTTTCTTTCGCGATTCTGAGCAATGGCAGTCTGATAGATGACAAAATGGCCCGGTATCTGAAAAAATGCAACCCCGCTTTTGTGCAGATCAGCATGGAAGGAAACAGGGAAACCCATGAACAGATTCGGGGGCCGGGCAGTTTTGACATGGCTGTGTCCGCGCTGCGGCATCTGGTGAACCAGGGTATCCGCAGTTTCATCTCGTTTACCGCTCACAGGGGAAATTACAAAGAGTTTCCGCAGGTCGCAGGGACAGGACAGAAACTGAAGGTTGCCAGGATATGGGCTGACCGGCTGATTCCCTGCGGAACCGGGGCTCAACTGAAAGAACTGCTGCTGACACCGGAGGAAACACGGGATTTTTTTAACATCATGGCAGGAACCCGGCCGCATTTTCCGCGTTCATGGTTTTGCAGGACAGAAATTTCCATGCACCGTGCCCTGCAGTTTCTGGTAAACGGGGGGCGTCCCTACCATTGCACTGCCGGGGACAGCCTGATCACAGTTCTTCCCAACGGGGATCTGCTGCCCTGCCGGAGAATGCCGGTTCCGGCAGGCAGTCTGAGGGAAAATTCTTTGACACAACTGTATTACAGCAGCAAATTCTTTCAGGCACTTCGGGACAGAACCCTCATCAGTGCCGGATGCGAAGATTGTTTTTACGCCAGGCTCTGCCGGGGCGGTCTGAAATGTCTTTCCCATGCTATTTACAGAGACCCTTTCACGGCTGATCCCGGATGCTGGAAAGTTTCACAAAAGGGCAGGGGGACAACTGTTTCTTCGGGGTCCTGAGCGGATTTGGTTCCCACACCATTTTCTCATACATGATACAGGGAGCAAAAATGAGTACTTCCATAAAATTGTCAGAAACGGCCATTGAACCTCAGGATGCGGACGCACTCCGTGCCCTGTGCGGAGATCTGCAGCAGGTTCTCGGAGAAAATCTGATCTCCCTCACCCTGTACGGCAGTGCGGTCCGCAAAGATTACCGGCCGGGGAAAAGCAATATCAATCTGCTGGCAGTGGTCAGCCGTATTGATCTGCCGATCCTCAGAAGTCTGCTGGATCCCGTGTTCCGCGGACGGAGATTTGGCATTGTGCCTTTTTTTCTCACACAGGAGGATTTGCAAACCTCCGCGGATGTTTTCCCGGTCAAATTCATATCCATGAAAGAAAATTACACGGTGCTGGCCGGGCAGGATGTGCTGGGCGGTCTGAACATCACGCGGGAACATCTGCGGCTGAGATGCGAGCAGGAAATGAAAAACATTCTTCTGCGCCTGCGGCGTCATTATCTCATGTCCGGCGGCCGCCGTCTGACTGAGGTGCTGTCCGGGATGACTGTGGGATTTCTGGAATCCCTGCGCATGCTCCATTCCCTGATTCACGGAACCCTTCCCTCACGGGAGGATGTGATTGAATCCGCAGCCAAAACCTTTGGGATCGATCCGGAGGTGCTGATCAATGTCAGCACGCTGCGGGAACTGGATGTAGCCCTGCCCAGGGAGGAAGAGGAAGAACTTTACGCCCTGTTTATGGACACGGTTGAAAAGGCAGGCCGGATAGCCGATAAACTCTGATCTGCCGAAACACAGAATATTTCGTGAAACAGAATTGTTTCCAAGAGCATGTATACGCAGGTCAGGGATTTCCCAAATAAACTGTCTTCCCGTTTACAGGAGTGAACAGTTTTTTGTCCCTGCGGTTTCCTGATACAAAACGGACAGTTTTATTTTTGGAAATTCCCTTGCCGCAGTTCACGGACTGACGCCTGTCACTGAATTTGTTTTTATGAATTTTTATGAACCAGAAACTCCTCATCACCATTGACGGCCCTGCCGGATCCGGAAAAACCACTGTCAGCAGGATTCTGGCCGAACGCCTTTCTTATACCTATGTGGATACAGGCGCTCTGTACCGGGGGATTGCCCTGGCGGCTCAGCGTGCCGGAATTTCTCCGGAGGATGAAACGGCCCTGAAATCACTGTGCCGGAACCTTGATCTCAGTTTTGTGAGAGATGAAAAAGGGCTGCGCCTTTTCCTTAACAGGGAGGATGTCAGTGAGCAGATCCGGGCACCGGAAATCAGCATGATGGCATCTGCGGTTTCGGCCAAAGCTGCTGTGCGGGAATATCTTTTTCAGGTGCAGCGGCATATGGGCGCGAAAAAAGGGGCAGTGTTTGAAGGCCGGGATATGGGAACCGTGGTCTTTCCGGATGCGGATCTGAAATTTTTCCTCCATGCGGATCTGAAGGTGCGCGCTGCCCGGCGTTATGCGGAACTGAAAGACAGCATAAAAATTATGCCCGATGATGTGGAAAAGGATATGGAAAAACGGGATCACAATGACAGTTCCAGGAAAATCGCACCGCTATGTCCTGCTGAAGATGCCATCCTTATTGACACCTCCGATCTTTCCGTATCCCAGGTGGTGGAACAGATGCAGACCTTTGTTTCAGACCGGCTGTTTCAAACGGAATAAATGTCATTTCTCCCCCCAGAACCGGCATCCTGCCGGTTCCTCCGCAAAAATGTCAATCGTTTCGGATTT
The DNA here is from genome assembly GCA_964505535.1 of uncultured Desulfobacterales bacterium. Classification (GTDB taxonomy): domain Bacteria; phylum Desulfobacterota; class Desulfobacteria; order Desulfobacterales; family Desulfococcaceae; genus JAABRU01. The sequence continues at coordinate 5,920 of CAZDIU010000076.1, forward strand.
TTTTGATCCGGAATCCGTGAACCGATCACAGATTTGATCCATTACCAAATTTTTGCCAAATTTTGTCATATAAAGCAAAAAAATGCCAGCAATCCTGTCTGTCATCTCCTGACATCATCTTTATAACTCACCTTACGCACTGTCATCATACTGGCGAATGCCGGTATCCAGAACATGCTGAAAATACTGGATTCCGGCTTTCGCCGGAATGACGGTGAAAACGGGTAACTTCCTGATGTTTGGAACGGCTGCGCAGCATCCAGTTTATAAGTTTGGTATTTTCAAAAATGGTTTCTGAAGGATATTCTCAACCTGTTTTTTTCTGCAAATTTTGTTGATATTCCATCTTTTTTTCTGGAATAATTCTGAATTGCAATGGATGTAAATATTTTTTGCATAAAAAAAACGAAATCATATTTTAATGGTTTGATATTTTTTATATTTTTACTGCTTGATATTTCAGTCAGTTAAGACCTGTACCTGCAAATTTTGGAGCAGTTTTTCTGCCACAGCATCATATTCAAACTCAGTTTCTGCCCTGACATGAAAATATTGGGCAGTTACGGATAACTGTCTGATTTATCAGAATTGTGTAAAGAAAAAAATTATCCAACCATTGTTTTGCCAAGAAATTCTTCTGTTTTTTTGACGAATACATAAAAAATCTGCATATTGGCATGATGATTGCTAAGCCTGATACCGTAAAGCCAAACCTGCAGTGATGCAGGGACGGAAAGCCACGGGTCTCCATGAGACAGCCGGGTTGCCAGGAGGAAACAGAAACATCGATTTGGCATAACCGGGCTGGCTCAGCATCACCCCGGTTTTTTTATTAACCAATTTATTAAGGAAAGGATTGCCAAATGAAAAAGTTATCTGTTTTTTCGCTCCTTGTTTTCGGTTTTTTGTTCATGGGAACAAACGCTGACGCCCTGCCCACACAGGTCATTTCTCTGGGGGATGAGACCGTTGAGATGGTTCAGATCGGATACAGCGGGACCAACAAAGAAAACCTTGGCTGGTGGTTTGCACAAAATGATATCACCAACCCGGACGGCTCAGCCATCAATCCCGTGAAGGACCAGTTGCAGTATGAACTCTTTTTTACGGATACGACACGGGAATATGAAGTGGAATTTCTGGGTATAGGCTATGCCAGTTATCATTCCCCTTTTGGTATGTTTACCTACAGTGGTGATATTTATCAGGGTTTTGATTCATCCTATATGACATATTATGATCCCCTGTTTGTCCAAAACGAAGTGAAAACAGGCTCAACTTATAACTTTACAGTTGCTGCCGGAACCTATTTCGGTTTTTATCTGGATTCAAATGGAACAGGCACAAAACTGACCACACTTGTCGCGGCAAACCCCCAGGCCACATCAAACAGAATATCCAACAGAGAGGCTTATGCCTCCGGTCTGGATCATGCACTGTTTTATGAAACAAACAAAGGCTATACAATAGCGTTTGAAGATATTGTCGGCGGCGGTGATTTTGATTTTGAGGATCTGGTTGTCAATTTCTCCCCCACAGACGGCAGCGGATTTACGACTGTGACTGCTGTGCCGGAACCGGCCTCAGTCATGCTGCTGGGCATTGGTCTGATCTGCATGGGCAGACTGCCCAAAAAAATAATGGTGAAAAGATAGACGAGTTCATGTAAGGATTTGAAAATCGATGATATACCGGTTTCGGGTTTCAGTGTTCATTCTCTGAAACCTGACACCTGAAATCCGGCCCCACGGTATTTTAAGAAGTTTATCTTCCCTAAGCAGCACCGGTCAAACCTGCTGACAGTGCACAGTCTGAGCCGGAAAAACGCAAATTCTCTCAGGCAATGGCGCTTGATGCAATGCTGTTTCCTTAAGGGTGAGGGAGTCCCAAACGTTCGGCACTCCATAATTTTCTTAAGGAAACAGCATTGGCACTTGTTGTGCAAACAGCCTTGCTGCATTGTCAAGTCCGGTTCCGCAGGTTTGACCAATGCCGCTTTCCCTTCCTGTGCTGATGCTGTTCAGTATCTTTCAAACGCATCACTGTCCCCGTGTCCGTCTTTGTCTGCCAGTTCAATGAACGCCTGTTTTTCCGGGGAAAGCGGTTCCGCGGCTTTTTTTTCATTTTTGTCTTTGTGCAGTGTTCCGGATTTCACCGTATGGGAAATATTTTGGTTCCTCTGCTGCCTTGCAGGAAAAAGAGCGGAACCGGAGAGTTTGAAAAATGAAACTTCTGTTCTGAGTTTTTCCGCCTGGGAGGAAAAATCCTCGCTGGCCGATGCCATTTCCTCTGTGGATGCCGCATTCAACTGTATCACCTGATCCAACTGCTGTATGGCTTTGCTGATCTGGGCAATGCCGTCAGCCTGCTCAGCACAGGAAAGACTGATTTCCTCAATCAGTTCCGATGTTTTCTGAATGCCTGTCACCATGCCCTCCAGCATCAGACCCGTATCCTCGGCAAGCTGCAGACTGGACGCGGACAGGGTACTGATAACCTTGGCCGCTTTTTTGCTGCTGGTGGCAAGTTTGCGGACTTCATCCGCAACCACGGCAAAGCCTTTTCCCTCGGCTCCGGCCCGTGCTGCCTCTATGGCCGCATTTAAGGCCAGCATATTGGTTTCCCGTGCAATTTCCTCTATGATTCCGGTTTTTTCCGATATGCTTCTCATGGCCTGTATGGTTTGTTGCACCGATTCCTTTCCCTTCCGGGCATCCTCTGCGCTTTTCTTTGCAATGGACGCGGTTTGCTTTGCATTGTCTGCATTCTGGTTCACCTGACCGGTCATCTGCTCCGCAGAGGCGGAAATCTGCTGAATGCCGGCTGCCTGCTGGGAGGTTCCCTGCGATATCTGGGATGCGGTTGCACTGAGTTCCTCGCTGCCTGTGGCAACCCGTTCCGCAGCCTCCTGCACATTGACGGCAAATCGTCTGAGATTTTCTGACATCCTATTGAGATTGTTTCTGATTTTGTCAAAATCCCCTTTGCAGTCCTCTGTGATTTTTTCCGGAATATCCCCTTTTGCGACCCGATCAATATGACCGGCCGTCATATGAATGGGCCGGATAAAGGCTTCAATCAGATCATTGATCCGCACAAGCAGGTTGCGCCAGTCCCCGGAAAAACTGTCAGCACTGCCGCGTCTGTCCAAATTTCCCTCCTGAACAGAAAGAATCAGTTGATCGGTTTCCTTTATCACATTTCCGATTTTTTCCACCATCTCCTTCATGGCTGTCAGCAGACGGGCGGTTTCGTCTTTGCCTTCCGCCTCAATTGTCTGTGAAAAATCTCCTTCCGCGAGCCGCTTGGAAACCGTTACTGCTTTTTGCAGGGGCGCAGTGATGGAACGGCTGATGCTTTGTGCGAAAAATCCGGCAGCAAACAGCGCAATCGCGGTTACAATCAGCAAAATGATGCACATGTTTCTGTAGGTGCGAAACGCGCTTTTGCTGGCCTGTTCTGCATTTTTCAGATTGATTTCCGTGAGATCATCCAGATATTTCCGCATACCGCTGAATTTTTCACCGGCATCGCCCAGCGTCAGATCAATGGACAGACGCCTGCCCTCTCTTGTGTCCTCCACACGGCCCTGCACCACTTTTTCAGACACCTGTGCCCATTGCTCTCTGGCTTTGTCATACTGGGGAATAACAGCTTTTTCTGCTTCTGTGTCTGCCAGGATTTTGTATTTCTGCCAACGCTCATCAGACTGGTGCATGTTTTCTCTGTATTCTTTGAGAAATTTCTGAAAATTGCCGGATTCTGTATTGGAGAAAATCATGGAGCGCTCCGCCACAAGCAGTTGATGCAGATCCCGATCTGCCTCCAGCAGGTATGCAATGCCCGGAAGTCTGATCCTGAAAATCTCATCGAGATTTTTCTGGATGATGCTGGTACTCAGAAAACCTGTCACGCCGATAATCAGCATAAAGCCGATGATGACGGAAAAACCCAGGGTGAGCCTGGAACCAATTGAAATATCTTTCAGTTTTTTCATGTTTTCTTCCTTTCCCCGGTTCTCCGGATTTTCCTGCGCACTGATGTATTCAAAAAACCGGATTTTGTCAAAAAATCCGGTTTTTTGAATATCCTTAGGGAGTTGGAAATTGCTGATGTGCCGGTTTTGAGGTTTCAGTGTTCAGGTTTCAGTGTCTGTTTCCTGACATCCGGCATCTGAACCATCCGGTATTTTAAGAACTTCCTCTTCCATAGTACATTACCACGTTGAATTTTATAGGATCAAAAACTGAATTTTTTGGAAAAATTCAGTTTTTTTTATTACTGTTTCATCCTGTAAAAACTAACTTGGTCATGCACCAGAACTTTCGGCTGCGCAGAAAGCATTGCATCAAATCAATGGAGAATCGGTATAACCATACTGGATTCCGGCTTTTGCCGGAATGACTGGAGAGACAGCAGCCTGCCGGATTTTGAAAGCTCGGCGTAATATCAGTTACTCAGAAAGACTGCTCGGATTTGTCTGCATCTGCTCCATCGTATCCAAGTCAATGCCCACTGTGAGCGCGCCGATTACTGAGTCATTGTCTGTGACCGGAACCGAAACCTGAACAATATAGGCCTGCGCACTTTCATCAAATTCGACATCGCTGATATGTATCCCTCCTTTGCCATCATTGAAGGATTCTGTGAATTTTGCCTCATCACCCTGCCAGTAATCCGAGGTTTTGTCTGTTGCAGCCACCAGCGCGCCCTGACTGTCCATGACAAAGATTTCCGCATAAAAAGGGATTTTTTTCTGTATGTCCCGCAGGTGCATACCGCATTCGGATTCCATCAGTTCCTTCATGAAAGGGGCAATGCCGGGTGTGTTTATCCATTTTTCATCCATTTTTCTGATTTCCGCAAGTGATATTTTTTTCGCGTTCTGCGCCTTCACTGCCGCGACAATGACAGGATCAGTTCCAAACCGGACAATTTCGGAGTCTGCCAGTTCTCTCATTTCAGGAGGGGCTTTCTCCGCAGCCAAAAGCAATGCGGAAAACCATGAGGTAAAAAAGACAAGGGAAATCAAGACACAAAGATGTCTGCGCATAACTGTCCTCCTGCTGTTTCTATAAAAAATATCTGTTTTTGATGTCAGGTCTTCCCTTAGGGGCTGTAATGAAATAACCTGTACAGTTTTTCTGTCCGAAAACCCTGAAGGTTTTGAAAACCCTCAGGGTTTGGATCAGTTTATTTTGATACAGACCCTTAGGGATGAAAATTAAACAACTTCCATTTCTTCGTCATTCCGGCATAAGCCGGAATCCAGTGTTTTCAGCATGTTCCGGACTCCGGCTTTGGCCGGATTGACAGGAAGTTATTCAATTCGCATACCTTAATACCGCTCAAACTCACTGCTTTCATCTTCATGAGTATCCAGATAAATGCTTATTCGGTCTGTACTGTTTGCCTGACTTTTTCCAGGCTGTGCCTCTGTCTTTTTTTCATGAAGCACATCCTCCTCAGCCTTTGTCTGCCCGGATTTTGCCATATGTTCCCTGTTGCTGATTTTGGATTTGCTGTCATTTTTTTCTTTTCTGCCGGATTTCAGCAGTGCCTCGGCTGTTTTCCCCTGCTGCTTTTCTGAAATGTCAAAAAAGGATGCGGTTCGGAGCAGTTGTTCTGCCTGAGACGAAAAATCCCGGCTGGCTGAGGCCATTTCCTCGGCTGATGCCGCATTCTGCTGAATAATCTGATCCAGTTGCTGAATGGCTTTATTGACCTGCACAATACCTCCGGCCTGTTCCGCACTGGATGCACTGATCTCCTGCACCAGCTCCGCAGTCTTCTGAATTCCGCCAAACATCTGCTCCAGTATTTTTCCGGCTTTTTCTGATATTTCCAGATTTGCGACCGAAAGACTGTTGATGGATTTGGCAGATTTCTGACTTTTTTCCGCGAGCTTGCGCACTTCAGCCGCGACCACGGCAAAACCTTTTCCGTGCTCTCCGGCACGCGCTGCCTCAATGGCCGCATTCAGAGCCAGCATGTTGGTCTGCCGGGCAATATCCTCCACCACCAGGATTTTCTCGGAAATGCTTTTCATGGCCTTTACGGTTTCCTCCAAAGCTTTGCGGCCTTCCTGTGTGTGTGCCGCAGCATCACCTGCAATCGAGGCTGTCTGCCGGGCATTGTCCGCGTTCTGGTTCACCATTGCGCTCATTTCCTCCATGGAACTGGAAATTTCCTCAATGCTGGCGGCCTGAACAGCCGTGCTTTCCGAAACCTGGCCAGCGCCTGCGCTCAACTGCTCACTTCCCGCTGCCACCCGTTCTGCGGCTTTCTGTGTGTGAATGGCGAAACGGGTGAGATTTTCGATCATCATGTTGATATTTTTTCGTATTTCATTGAAATCCCCTTTGTATTCCTCCCGGATGGTTTCCGGCAGACGGCCCTTGGAAATCCGGTCCACATAATCGGCTGTCATATTCAAAGGCCCTGTCACGGCATCCAGCGTGGCGTTTACCCCCCGGATGATCCGGCCATATTCCCCTCCAAAGCGTTCTGCATCGCCCCGGACACGAAGCTGTCCGTTCAGGGCTGCATCCGTGAGTTCATTGATGCTGGTGACAATGGATTTGACCGTGCTGACCATCCGTGTCAGGGATTTGCCCAGACTGTCCTTTTCCGAAAGAATCGTGACCTGCACATCCAGATCACCTGCTGCCACTTTTCCCGCGACATGCACGGTTCCCCGCAGATTGGTCACAAGCTGATTGAGGCTGCTGCGCAGTTCATTGAAATCGCCTTTGTATTCATCTGCAATGGGTTCGGGAAAATCCCCCTGTGAAATGCGGGCCATGTATTCGGCAGCCATGTTCAGGGGGCCAATGACAGCATCCAGTGTGTTGTTGATTCCCTGCACAATCCGGGCGTAATCACCTCCGAATTTTTCTGCATTTCCCCTGGTTTCCAGTCTCCCTCTGGATGCAGATTCTGTCAGCATGATGGTTTCTGCCACCAGTCCCCTGACAGAATCAGTGCAATGGTTCAGATTGCCGATGATCCGGTTGAAATCGCCTTTGTAATTTTCGCTGATCTTTTCCGGAATGTCGCCTTTGGCAAGCCGGTCAATATAGGCAGCAGTGACATTGATAGGGGATACAAACGCGTCTATCAGGGAATTGATGCCGGTGATGAGTTCCTTCCAGCCTCCTTCATATGTATCTGCATTTCCCCGTGCATTCAGTCTGCCTTCCTGAACAGTGCCAATCAGTTCCTGCACCTCCTGCAAAACAGTTTTCAGGCGCATGATCATGGCATTGAGGGCTTTCATCATCCGGTCGTCCTCAGATCGTTCCCGCACCTCTGTCAGCAGATTTCCGGCTGCAATGTCTTCCGCAATCCGGGCAGTTTGATTCATGGCATCAATGAGTCCGTTGAGATTGTTTCGGATTTTGTCAAAATCTCCCTGATATTCCTCTGTGATTTTCTCCGGAATGTCGCCTTTGGCAATCCGATCCACAGCGTCCGCTGTCATGGTGATGGGACTTGCAAACGCCTCTATGACCCGGTTGATTCCTGCAATAAGCTCCCGCCAGTCTCCGGAATGCTTCTGTGCATCTCCCCGGACTTCCAGTCTGCCCTGCCGGACAGCCTGGGTCAGCATGTCTGTCTCTTTGAGAACCAGCCCAATGCTTTGCTGCATGTTCCGGAAGGAATTTGCCAGAAGACCGACTTCATCATTCCGGGAGATACGGATTTCCCTGCTGAAATCTCCCCGGGCAATGGCATCCGCTGTTTCCACAATCTGCCGGATGGGTCGGGTAATCCGCAGCGTTGCCAGTCCCATAAGGAACAGGGCGGCAAGCGTGCAGAAAACACCTATGGCAATCATCTTCCATATATCCCTGTTTGTCCGGAGCATCTGCGCATCTGCTGCTGCTGTTATTTTTTCCAAAGGAATGATGATTTTCACCATCCAGGGGGTACCGGTGCTGCCAACCTGCAAAGGAATCAGGGTTTGCAGACTGTCTCCGCTGACTTGTGCTTTTGCCTCAGAAGTGTTCACATTCCGCAGATCTTTCTCCATGCCGGGATCTCCGAGAGTGCTGAGCGGTTTTCCGGCCAGTTCCGGTTTTCCCGTGACAGCCACAATGGTGCCCCTGTGGCTGATCATAAAAATGCGTCCTGCACCCTCATACAGATTTTGGGTGTCATCCACCATCTTCTGCAGGGTATCCAGACGCATATCCACTGTAACGATTCCATAAAAGATTTTATCCACCAGAATGGGAACCACCAGGGAAGTCATCAGCGTCATCTTTCCCTGCACCGGGTAGATGAGAGGCTCCATGATATGCTCGTGTCTGCTTTCTCTGGGCAGTACATACCAATCCGCTGTTTCATATTCTTCCAGCGGGGTCAGGACAACGGTTCCCGCCTCCCCCCGGTTCCAGTAGGGAATGAATCTGCCGGTCCGGTCATGCCCTTCTGTATTGGCATATTGTGCATCCAAACCGTCAAAAGCGTTGGGTTCCCAGGCAGTGCAGATACCCACAGACTCCGGATTTCCGGCCAGAACCGTTTTCAGAATCAGGTTGGCCTGTTCCCGGCTTATCTGCCGGTTTTCCGCTTTAAGACCGGAAAAAGTTTGCGCCAGTGTCCGGGCAGTGTTAAGCGCTGTTTCCAGTTTGCCCCGGATAAAATTGACCTGCTTTTCCGCGACCGCTGCAGCGTACTGCTGTGCATCCCGGATAGCTGCTGTTCTTGCATTCACAGCCCCGGTTTTCATGGCACGGGCTGAATAAAAAATAATCACAGCCGCAAGAATCAGCAGGCAGGCACCTGCCAGAAACATGATTTTTGTCTGCAAACTTTCTCTGAATTTCATGATTCCTCCCCCAAAGAAATAAAACAGCCGCTATGCCGGGGTTCAAGGTTTTAACAATAAAAAACAGGTGTTTCTGATTTTCTGTCTTACTGTCTGATGTTACGCTGTCTTTTTCACTGTCATTCCGGCATAAGTCGGAATCCATTAATATTAAGCAGTTGCGGATGCAGACTTTCCCCGGTATGACCGGAAAGTCTCCCGTCCCGTCATTCCGGCGTAAGCCGGAATCCAGTAATTTCAACTGATTCGGGATACGGACTTTCGCCGGTATGACAGGAAAGCGTAACATCAGTTAATATTTCTCAAAATCCCCTCTCTCTTCATAATGCGCATCCAGATAAACAAAAGACTCCCCTGTTCTGCTCTTTGCGGATTTTTCATTGCGCGGATCTCCGGACTTTTTTCCATTATGCCCATCCTGACCGGACTCTGTTTTTCCTGCTTTTCCGGGTTCTGTTCCGGATTTTCTCCCGTCAGTTGCGGAATTGGCATACTGCTTTTCTTTCTGTTCATGCTTCCGGACATTTTCTGTTTCCGGCTGCTGCTTTTCTGAAATTTTGAAAAACGAGGCTGCACGGAGCAGATATTCGGCCTGACTTGCCAAATCCCGGCTCGCGGAGGCCATTTCCTCGGCAGATGCGGCATTGTGCTGGATAATCTGATCGAGCTGCTGAATGGCTTTGTTCACCTGCACAATGCCTCCGGCCTGTTCTCCGCTGGATGCGCTGATCTCCTGCACCAGATCCGCAGTTTTCTGAATTCCGGCAAACATCTGTTCCATTATCTTTCCTGCATTTTCCGATATTTCCAGATTTGTGACCGAAAGGGTGTTGATGGCTTTTGCGGATTTCTGGCTTTTCTCCGCGAGCTTGCGCACTTCCGCAGCAACAACTGCAAAACCTTTTCCGTGCTCTCCGGCACGCGCGGCCTCAATGGCCGCGTTCAAAGCCAGCATGTTGGTCTGCCGGGCAATATCCTCCACCACCAGAATTTTTTCAGAAATGCTTTTCATGGCCTTTACGGTTTCCTCCACAGCCCTGCGTCCTTCCTGGGTATGCAGTGCGGTATCTCCTGCAATTGCGGCTGTCTGCCGGGCATTGTCCGCATTCTGGCTTACCATTGAACTCATTTCCTCCATGGACGCGGATATCTGCTCTATACTTGCGGCCTGCTGGGATGTTCCGCCGGAAACCTGTTCTGCGCCGGTGCTGACCTCCTCGCTGCCTCCGGCCACCTGGCCTGCTGTTCTCTGCACATCTATGGCAAAACGGGTGAGATTTTCAATCATGGCATTGATGTTGTTGCGAATTTCATTGAAATCGCCTTTATATTCCTGTGTGATTTTTTCCGGCAGCCAGCCTTTGGAAATCCGATCCACGTATTTGGCTGTCATGTTCAGGGGACCCACAACTGCATCCAGGGTGTCATTGACCCCCTGAATAATCCGTGCATATTCTCCCTGAAATTTTTCCGCTTCTCCCCGCACATCCAGTTTTCCCTCCAGAACAGCATCTGTCAGGCTGTTGATGCTTTTCACAATGATTTTCAACGTCCTGACCATCTGTGTCAGTGACTTTCCCAGCATATCCTTTTCCGAAAGGGCCTCCACCTCGAAAGACAGATCACCCTGTGCAATCCTCTCTGCCACGCCCACAGTTTTTCTCAGATTGGCAATCATCAGGTTCACACTGTTTTTTATCCGGCTGAAATCCCCTTTGTATTCCTCTGTGATTTCTTCCGGAATTTCACCGTTTGAAATCCGGTCTATGCAGGCTGACATTACATTGATGGGTTTTACAAAACTTTCTATCAAAAGATTGATGCCGCCAACAAGCTCTTTCCAGCCGCCTGCAAAAGCATCCATATCTCCACGGGCATGGAGATTGCCTTCGGACACAGCCTGACTCAGTCCCCTGAGTTCACTGAGCACATTCCGGATGTCATCTGTGAGCATGTTCAGATTGTTTTTGATGCGGTTGAAATCGCCTTTGTACTCCTGATCAATCTTTTCCGGAATCTCGCTTTTGGACAGGCATTCAATGGTTTCAGCAGATTTTGTGATGGGAACCGCAAACGCGTCAATCACATTGTTGATACCGGATATCAAATCAGCCCATACGCCAGAAAATGCCTTTTCGTCACCTCTGGTATCCAGCCGGCCTTCCTGCACAGCCAGAATCAGCCGGTCTGTTTCTTTCAGCACATCCCGTATGCGGGCAATCATCGCATGAAGATCCCTGGTCATGGCCCCGATTTCATCCTGACGCTGCAAATCCGGGTGCATGTTTTCTGTCTGTTCGGGCAAATGGCCTTTGGATACACTTTTCAACTGTTCCACAATTCTCTGTATGGGAGAAACAAGACTGATGCGAATGGTGGAAAAAAGAATGCAGAAGATGGATATGTTCAGGACAAGAAAGGTGAACAGCATTCGGATAATGGAATCCGCGAGTTTTTCCCGCATGAATCTGTAAGTCAGAAACACTTCCACATTCCCCATCCGTTTGCCGTCTCTGAGGATTTCCCTGCTTTTCACCAGGCAGTCTCCGGGCATCTCTGTCCCCATTTTGACGGCATTCCATTTTTCATCTCTTGTTCTTCCATAGATATTGCCGTACTCATCCCGTACTGATATTGCATGTAACCGTTTTTCAAGCATGGCTGAATGAATAACTCCCTCAATGATATCCGAAGCCACCTGCCACAGGGGTTCCTTCAGCCCGTTTGCCTGCTGTTCCACAATGAATTCACTGAACTCATCCAAATCATTTTCCATTCCTGTTTTGGATGCGTGCCAGTCAAACACACCGTAGACGCTGAGGATGAATGTAACCGTCAGAATCAGAATGGAACCCAGTTTCATCTGGATACTGTTCATACGAAATCGGCTGCCGGAGTTTTGTTTCATATTTTCTTCCTTTCTTTCAGAAGTGTTTTGCGGAGACAGTACATGACCGCAATGAATTTCAGGAATATTACAAACCAAGTTTCTTCAAGAAACTCAGTGTTCTGTCACCCTTGAATCTGTGAGTTGCAAAAACCTGATTTTTCCAAAAAATCCGGTTTTTCTGTGAAGGTGAAATCCCAAAATCAAACTTGACAGAGCATTAGTTTGTTAATCACTGATGTTACGCCCTGTCGTCATACCGGCGAAAGCCGGTATCCGGAAC
>CAZDIU010000077.1:0-17902 GCA_964505535.1 uncultured Desulfobacterales bacterium
TTGTCTGATTCAGAAAAACGTTACTGGCTTTCCCGCATGGGTTCTGATCCGGGTGCTGCTCCCAGACGTCGCTGGGGCAGATTCCCCGGATTTCGGAACCGAAAAGAAAAATATTGCGTTAATGGGGTTTATCCTTTGGCAAGGCTGATTTGGATAGATTATCGTAATTCCGCATCTGTGCCTTTCCCTTTCCCCACTTCTGATTCTGTTTTTGAATCATGTGCTCCCGGTTCATCTTTTAATTGTGATCCTTTCTTATCTGTAGGGGGGAGCTGTGTGTCTTCAGGTGGGCGGAGAGTGTCTTCTATATTCCGATCTGATTATGAAACCGGCGATGCTTCCCGGACGGATTTTCGGTTCTGTCTGGCGTTGCTTCGAAGGGGATACAGTGAGGACTGCATAAAGGACAGACTGCTTTCTGAAAGGCAGGATTGGAAGAACCATTCTGGCCAAAAGAGGACTGAACATTATTTGAATCGGACAATAAGAGAAGCAAGGAAAGTTATAGATGGATAGAGATCAGATTCTTAGCCGTATTGGTGATTATCCGGAGTATACGCCCAAACAGATTGCAATGGGATTTGGTGTAAATTTGCGAACTGTTTACAGGTATATTGAATCCGGAAAGCTTTCTGCATTCAGATTATTCGGATACAGAATCAGCAGAGAATCACTTGTCAGTTTCATTGATGATTCTCTTTTTCATGTTTGACATTTTTGGCAAAAAAGTCATTTTTGACATTTTTGGTTTCCTGTTACAGTCTTTATCAGCTAATAACAGGTTACTTTTTTTTACTTTGAAAATTCAAATCAACAGGTGGTGGGTGTATGGAGAGTCTGCTTATAGAAGTGACTAACTTTTTTGATCAGGAAACAAAGCACAAAAAGGTTAAAATCCGGACAGTGCAGGGGTACTGTTACGGTTCTGTCTATCATATTCTTAAGGGCGTTTTTTTGAATTCTGTTAAAGCTCCCGGAGGTTTCAATATCAATGTTGAAATCTCCGGAGCTCTTTCCAAGCGTCTGCGGAAAATTTTTGATCCCACGGGCAGTTTTCCTTTTTCCGATTACAGGCGTGGGCAGGATATAACCCTGATATGCTCGCCTCAGTTGAAATTTCAGAACGAGTCGATTTTCTGGAGTTACATTCTGAGTCCGGAACAGGAAGAAGAACTTGTTTTTGATATGGCACAGCAGCCTCTGCCGGTTGCGTTTAAGGATTTTGAATGCCGTGGATGGGACATGGGATACCAGAAGGTTCCGGTTTCGTTCAGTCCGTTCCGGTCCCGTTTTGGGGTTCTGGGTATGAATTACATAGCGGAAAATTCATCTTCCTCCGGTTTTTCACCATCTCTCAATGTTTCCGGTTCCTCTGACGCAGCCAAAAAGTCAGGCATCCGTGATTTTGTTGACAGAGTTAAGGGGCAGTAGATGTGGGAATCAGCAGTTAATATCCTTATAGCTCCGGTCACATCAGATCCGGTTTTCAATTATTTTTTCACACTGGTTCTGAGTTTCGGAGTCTATTCAGTCATGATCGGTCTTCTTATCCGGATAGTTGCTAAGAGGTAGATATGATAACTGTCAATGGTCTTTGGCTTTCCGGATTTGCTGTTTCACTTCTTGTTCTGATTCTTTTTGTTCGCGGTTCGACTTCTGTCCTCCGTTTTATCATGGGGCGCAGGTGGTTCTGATTTTCATAGGTACTTTTGCAAGAATTCCTAATTAAATGAAATTTTAAAATGGATTTGGAAAAAGTGTTGTTTGACTGAAAAATGAAAGGGGGTGTTGATTTTGAAGCGTTATTTGTCTTCGTTTTCTGTGTTTTGGGCTGCGCTGATGGTTTTTGCGGGAAATGCCATGGCAGCAATGGATTTTTCCACACTGACCTATGACAAAGCTCCTTTTGAGGGCATGACTGTTTTCATGGTCGGCTTTGGCGTATTCGTTACCATCTGCGGCGTTATTATTTCCTTTGCCTTCAGACGGCGCTGATTTCTTTTTATTTACAGGGGCCGGGGTAAACCCCGGCTTTTTTTATGATTCGATTCCGACTTATTTTTTATATCTGCCTGTTTTTTATTCTGCTTTCCGGCTTGGCCCTCGCGACAGTGCCGACTGAAGATGAGGGGCATCATTCAAATAATGACCCTCGCCAGCCGCTTGTCGGTGTTGTTGAAGTTTTTTGCTCTCAATCTGAGGCTGAAGGAGCGGCAAATCCGGCGCCCAATTATAATGGCGTTGGGAGTTCCCCTTATAATTGTTGGAAATACATCCGATATAAATCAGGATTTACTATTTCTTATACTTACTGGTTTCCGGCGTATACAGAGAATATTTCTTCTTATTGCCAGCAAGATTATGATTCTGCTGGCTGTGGTAATCAGTGCCAATCTTTTGATATGCAGTTTTCTGTATCTTCATTCGGTGGCAGCGTGGTGGGCGAATCTTACGGTGTTTCCATAAACTGCGGTGCGGGAGTGTCCTCTGTTGATCCCAGATGTTCATCTTCCTGCGGGCAGCCCTGTAGTTATGCCGGGTTTTCTGTGTCTGCTATTCCTGATCCTGACTATGTTTTTGATTCTTGGCACTGTTCTGGCGTTGGTTTTGACAGTTCTTCTCAAGTTTCTATATCCGGCTCTGTGGATGATTCCTGCGCTGGGAATTGCAGTGCTCGGTTTAAGCCTAAAGCCTTGACCTGTCCTAAGATTGAATGCAAGTATTCTCTGTATTACGATGGTCAATGCCATTATTATGATATTCCCAACTGTGATACAGGGCGTTGTCCCAATGGTGTCCGTGATTGTCCAGATGATGATGATCCCTGTACAGATACATACTGTGAAGCTGGTTTTTGTGTAAATGCCACAATTCCGAATTGCCGTTCTAAGTGTACTGAGGGGCTTATTGATGCTTCTGGCAATGCCATTCCCCAATGTGATGACAAGAATCTCTGCACAGATGATTTTTGTTTGAATGGTGAATGTTACAATTTTAAGAATAACAATGCCGGTTGTCAGCCTTCCTGTGTTGATGTTCCCTGTTCTGATGATGATATATGCACGGATGATGTTTGCAATGTCACTACTGGCGAGTGCAGCTATCCTGTAACTTCCGGGGCTCTTTTCCTTGGTTGCAAGGATAAC
This sequence comes from uncultured Desulfobacterales bacterium, assembly GCA_964505535.1. Lineage (GTDB taxonomy): Bacteria > Desulfobacterota > Desulfobacteria > Desulfobacterales > Desulfococcaceae > JAABRU01. The sequence continues at coordinate 3,147 of CAZDIU010000077.1, forward strand.
TGCATTACTGATTCGGATTGTGTGACGAGCGATCCTTCTTTAATTGGCAAGTGTATCGACGCTTCGGAAGGGAGAAGATGTGCTTTCCGGCGTAATCCGGCTTCCGGTCGGTGTAAGACTGCTAAAGATTGTCAGGATGGTGATTCCTGCACAGACAATGTTTGCATTAATGGGTTCTGTGCAAAATATGCAGTTCCCGGTTGTGCAGGTAAAGATAATGATGGCAATGGCATTCCAGATAATCAGGAACCTCCCAAAGATCCCACTGATCCCAATTTTGAATGTCAGTTTGATGGACAGTGCGATGACAGAAACAAGTGCACAAAGGACTGGTGCAACAAATCGACAAAGAAATGTCAGTTTGATCCGATTCCTTTCTGCGTTCCGGATGTACCTGTTGATCCGAATAATCCCAATGGCACAGTTGCCGGAAATTGGAGCAAGGAGGACCAGCAGGGAAAACAGATTAGTCTTGCTTCTGATTCGGCCGCATCTTCTGCCAGCATTGATTCTAAAATGACTGATCTTATTAAATCAACTTCTGGCGGTGCTCAATCTGTCGTGGAAGCATTGGTGGGGACTGAAACAAGCAATAAAGGAAGTTTGCAGGGGACACTTCAAAATGTTGGTGAAAATCAAATTACTACAAATTCCAAACTTGAGGATATAAAAAAATCTCTTACTGACGGTTCTTCTGTTGAATCTGAAAAAAATTCACAGTTGAAGTCTATTGATGATACTGTCGGCGCCACAATTGCGGGTTATGCTTCCTCCAATGGCATTGACGTAAATTATTCTGAAGCAGGAGAGCTTGATCTGGCAATAGATGAGAATGAGGCTGGCATATTCTCCGGTGTCAATCAGATAAATTCAACAGTTGGTCATGTTTCTGACACTGTTGGCATCAGGCTGATCAGTCCCCGATCCTGTCTTTCGCACACTTTCCACTGGGGCGGTCAGTCCGAGAATATTAATGTATGTCTTGATCCATATGAAAATGAATTTCGCACACTTGGATCAGTTCTTGTTGCCCTGGCCTATCTTATGGCCTTTTTCATGTTTATGGAAGCATTGGGAGATTAGCGTATGGCGCCTCTTTTAGTTCCTGTTGTCAGTTTTATTGGCGGGGTCATAGTTTCATTTCTTAAGAGTTACGCATTCCGTGTCATTATTTACAAGACTCTTCTTATAGGAGCTATGCTTGTGCTTCTTCCCCGTCTGGTATCATGGTTTCTTTCCACATCCAGCCGGAACCTGATTGATTATTTTATCACCTCAGTTGCTCCGGGTTTTACCACTTTTTTTCAGGGTTCAATATATGCGGATCTTACCGGTGTCGGGGCTTGGCTTGGCGGCTGTCTTTGTCTTGATCAGGTAATCGTTATCATCATTACAGCTCATACAAGCTGTCTTTCCATACGTATAGGCAAGCGTGTTTTTAATTTTCTTCGGACTTTCCAGTTCAAGTATACACAAATGGGCCTTCCGGGAATGTAGGTCCGTGAATTTATGTGGTGAATATTGAATGCTTTTACTTTTTTGCTTACTTCCAATGTGATTTTGACATCCACAGGCAAGACAGGTGCCGGGAAAACCTGGTGGGTTGTCAAGCAGATTTATGACAAGTATTTTGATCGCGGTTCCCGTTCAGATTCTGAGGATGGCCCGGTTTATTCTGTCAAATCTGAGTTTGTCATTTATTCAAACATATCCGGATTTTGCAGGCATTCCGGTGTGATTGATCTGGAAAAGGCTGTGGGTCATGCCGGTGGCATTGCCAAGTTTTTCAATGAGCCTTTTCAGCGTCAACTGACGGAATATCACAAACAGGAGGGGAAAAGCATAATCTATGCGATAGATGAAGCGCAGTCTTTTTTCCGGAAGTTTCTCCGTGATCAGGATGTCTTTTTGTACTTTGAGAAGCACAGACATATGGGTCACATGATTTATATGACGACTCAGCATATTTCGAAGCTTCCGAAGGATTTGAGAGATTTGATCCATTATGAGGTGTGGGCGGTTCAGCGCGGTCTCAGTCTTCCCGGCACGTTTATTTACAACAAGTTTTCGGATGGTCAGAGATCCGGATCTCCTGAAGTTTATTCGTTGTGGAAAAACAGGGAAATTTTCAATCTTTACAAGTCTCAGGATCAGTTTGAGCCTGAGAAATTTCGCAATCCCTTTCTGAAAATTGCTTTGGTTCTCATTGTTTTATGCTGTTTCTCTCTTTATTATTTCCTTCATTCCCTGGGTGTATTCCGCGATAAGGAGCAAAGGACTGATGTTGCTTCGGCCCCGTCTTCTGTTTCCTCGTCTGTTCCATCGTCTGCTTCCGGGCCTTCCACTTCCGCCTTTCCTGCTGTTCCTTCCCGTGGTCAGGCTGAAATTCATGGCCCTGCTTTTACTGACAATCTTGATCCTGTATCGCCCCGTTCTGCCGATGGATCCAAATTGAAGGTCTGGCTCTCTGAGCAGTATCTTGATGGCAAAAGATATGTTCGTTACAAAGTTCCCGTGGTAACATTTTTTTCCGATATTTCCAGAATTATATATCTTTATAACCCTGTGCTGCAGCAGTTTCAGACTTTGGAGCAGTGCGCGGGTTTCTATGAAGTTGTTCAGTCTTTCACCGGCCCTGAATATTATTTTTTTGTTCCTGAGTCTTATGTTAATACAGCAGATTCTTCCAGATTGCAGAATCGGACGTCAGGTTACCCCGCTGTCTCCGCTCCGATCCCGCTCCTCCGTGAGCGGGATCGGAGCGGAGACAGCGGGAGAATCCGGGAGGATTATGATACATAGAGTTTTTTTGTTTGCATTCTTTTTTCTTGCATCCGCATCTCCGGCTTTTTCTGCCAATTATTATTTTTCTGATTCGGATGTTGCGCGTATGGCGGCTTTGAATGATGGAAACGTGAATTCTGTCTTTGAGTCCGGATGCTGGGGGTATATTCAGACCGATAAAGGCAATTATTACCTTTATCCTGTTTCCTTTCTGCCTTCCTGCCAGCCTGAATATGATATGCACGGAGTTGTTTTCAGGGATTATGATTTTCTTATGGGGCTTTCCGGAGCCATATGCGGTTTTCTTTTGGCTCTTGCTCTGCTTCTCGGCATGTAAAAAAACGTAATGAAACGTAATGGGATTTTGTCAAATCTTTTCCTTTTTTCTGCTTCAGGCAAAAGAAAAGGGAGCTGACCAAAACGGTCAACTCCCTGAAATTCTGGTGCCCGGGACGGGAATTGAACCCGTACACCCACCAAGGGGCGAGGGATTTTAAGTCCCTTGCGTCTACCAGTTCCGCCACCCAGGCATTTGTTTTTTTGTATGATGAAATCCGGCACAATGATCCTGTTCCGAAAATTCTGCAGGCAGATCATTTCTGACTGAACGGCTTTCCCACCGGGGACATTTTCACAGAACGCACATTTTTTTGGCAGAGAAAATGGCTGTCCGTCCCCGGATACCTGGAAAATGCTTTCATATCATCAGCCATCCGCGGGTCTGTATAATTCATTTTGGGCAGAATTTCAAGAAAAAACCGGAATCTCTCCTCCGTACCGCGGAAAGGAGGGCCGGAGCAGGGGCCAGGCTCCGGAAGAAATTCAGGAAAATCTGGAATTTTTTTTCAGTATCCCTCTTTCCGTGCCCGATCCAGATCCCGTTTTTCATCCCGTTTGCGAATGGTTTCCCGTTTGTCGTACTGACGTTTTCCCTTTGCCATGGCAAGGGTCATTTTGGCTTTGCCGTTTTTGAAATAGACATTCAGGGGAATCAGGGAATATCCTTTCTCCGTGATTTTTCCGATCAGGCGTTTGATTTCATGATTGTGCAGGAGCAGTTTCCGGGGACGTTCCGGATCATGGTTGCCGTAATAGGCAAAGGGATAAGGACTGATGTGCATCTGATAGACAAAAATTTCTCCGTTCACGACTTTGCCGTACGCGTCCTTGAGCTGGGCCCGGCCTTCGCGCAGGGATTTCACCTCTGTGCCTTTGAGAACCATGCCCACTTCAAATTTGTCTTCAATAGTGTAATTGAACCGGGCCTTGCGGTTGTCTGCGACAATTTTTATGCCTTTTTTTTCCAATTTGTTCACCTTCTTCCCGCTGTGCCGGGTGTCCCCCGGCTGTCTGTTGTCAGCCCAGCCAGACCTGTTGAGCAATATGTCCGTAAACTTCTTTCAAAAATGCATCAGCTTCCCTGCCTGTTGTTTTGCAGAGAAGTTTTTCGGCAAAGGCAGCGCTTTCCTTCATGTGAAGCGAACGGATCGCATTTTTCACTGCCGGAATGGCCTGGGGCGTCATGCTCAGTTCTGTGATGCCCATTCCCAGCAGCACCGGCATGTAAACCGGATCGCCTGCCATTTCTCCGCACATGGAGACCCGGACACCTTTTTCCCTTGCCACATCCGTCACCCTTTGGATCATGCGCAGCACCGCGGGATGAAGAGGCTGGTAGAGATGGGAAACATAACGGTTTCCCCGGTCAATGGCCAGGGTGTACTGAATCAGATCATTGGTTCCGATGCTGAAAAAATCGGCCTCATCCGCCAGGATATCTGCAATGACCACAGCGGACGGAACTTCGATCATGATGCCGGTCTCAATGTCTGCCCGGAAGGTTTTTCCTTCCTCAGCCAGAGAATCAGCAGCCTGCCGCATCATTTTTTTTGCTTCCAGCAGTTCACTGAGACTGGAAATCATGGGAAAAAGAATGCGGACATGGCCAAACGCGGCAGCCCGCAGAATGGCCCGGATCTGGGTTTTGAAGATATCGGGCCGGGTCAGACAGTAGCGGATCGCGCGCAGCCCCATCGCGGGATTGGCCTCGTCAAAGGCTCCGGTGTAGGAGGCAGCTTTGTCACCATTGATATCCAGGGTCCGGATTGTCACCGGGTGCGGGGCCATGATTTCCACCACATCCCGGTATTTGTCAAAAAGGTCATCTTCCCCGGGAAAACCGGAACGGCCCATGTACTGAAATTCCGTGCGGTAAAGTCCAATGCCGTTTCCGCCCTGATCCCGGACCTGAAAAACTTCTTCGGGCAGTTCGATGTTGCCCATGACCTGCACGCATACATCGTCTTTGGTGCAGGCCGCCTGTCGGCTGGCTCTGGAGATCAGGGCTTTTTGTCTCTCATACCGGCTTTTGCGCTCCTCGTATTCCACAAGGGTGTAATCACTGGGATTGACGATGAGGGTTCCGTCTGTTCCGTCCACCACAATGATTTCATCATTGCGGATAATGCCGGTGGCATTGTTTATCCCCAGCACAGCAGGAATCTGAAGGGTTCTGGCAATGATTCCGGTGTGGGAGGTGGCTCCGCCGCCCTCGGTGACAAATCCCTTGATCCGTTCCAGTTGTATCTGACTGGTTTCCGCAGGAGAAAGATCAGTGGCCACCAGAATCACCCGTTTGTCAATGGCCTTGATACTGACCTGCTCCTTTCCGCTCAGATTGCGCATAATCCGATCAGACACATGGACAATGTCTGCCGAGCGTTCCCGGAAATAGGGATCTGTCATTTTGGAGAACATGGCCTGGAGATCCGCAACCACCCTTCTCAGGGCCCATTCCGCATTGATTTTTTCACTTTCAATCTGCTCAATGACTTTTCCGTAAAGCATTTTGTCCCTGAGCAGGGCAACATGGGTTTCCAGAATGGCGGCATGTTCCCGGAAATCTTCGGGTATTTCCTCAATGATTTCCCGAAGTTCTTCTGTGGATTTTTTCACTGCGGTCTTAAAACGGTTTTTTTCATCCTCCAGTTCCGCATCCGCGATGTGGTAGCGCCGAATGACATTGACCCCTTCCCTGTATACCAGATATGCCTTGCCAATACAGATGCCGGGGGCCGCGGCAATGCCTTTGAGTACAGTTTCCCTGCTTCCTGTATCTGCCATTCCCTATTCTCCGAACCCGCCTTCCACAAGCGATACAATCTCATTCAATACACCGGCATCCGCATGGGAATCAACCTGCACTGTGATGGTTGTTCCCTTGGTGCAGGCCAGAGTGAGCATGTCAATGATACTCCTGGCATCCACCGACTCCCGGTCTTTGACAATCCGTACATCTGATGCAGATTTTTGGGCAATCTGTGCGATTTTCGCGGCTGATCTGGCATGAAGCCCCAGTTCGTTGATGATTTCCACATTCCTTGAAAGCGGATCAGATCTGTCGTTCATAATTTCCATTTTTTTATTGTGTTATACCAATTCGCCATTGATCTGAAACATCTATTTTTCAGAAAAACCGGATTTTTCAAAAAAAAATCCGGTTTTTTTTGAACACACGAAAATCTCATTTCCGCCTGCCTGCAGGTATCTTTTCAATGGGGAACCGGTATTAAATATCATCCTGAAAAACTGATTATTCTAATCTAATCCATCAGGAATGTCAATCTGAAATCATGGCCCCAGCCGGACTTCCTCCTTGAGCATGCAGCAGGCCACCCTGAATTCCGGGCTTCCGTCCGGCAGATAATGCAGATTGTCCGGCTGGATCAGTTTGTTCATGACGCATCCTTCGGGAATGTTCAGACGGAAAAAATCACTTTCATTGAGCCGGGGCTGTTCTGTGAGCCGGTTTTCCGCAAAGGACATCGCGTGAAGGGGAAAATCCTCGCACAAAGGACAGCGGTACACCCTGCTGTTGGGAAAAATGAAATAATTGTCCGCACACAGGCCCGCACATTCAAATCCTTCCTTTTCATCCAGAAAGACTTTGGGAAAGGTCACGGCAATCCCCTGTTGCGCAGCCTTTTCCGCAACAGCCGGAACGATGTTCCGCCATTCCTCAGCCGACAGTTGCAGACTGCTCTCTTTCTGGGCAGACTTTCCCCGTATGCCGATAACCTGAATGAAAAAACGGCTGATGCCCAGCTCCGCGAGCAGCGGGGGCATTCGCTCCAGTTGGCTGATATTGAGACGGCTGACCGTATAAATCAGGCTTGCAGAGAACCCTTTGGCAAGGGCTTTGCGTATGCCTCCTGTGCAGGTGTCAAAAACGCCTTTTCCCCGGATGGGATCATTGGTCCGGGGATCAGGCCCGTCCAGGCTGAAACTGAAATAATCCACATCATCTGGGCTGACCTTTTCCAGAATATCGTGGAAAAGATACCCGTTGGTGTCCACTGTCACGGATTTGACACCCATAGATCGGGCTTTGCGGATGGCTCCGGCCAGATCAGGGTGCAGGGTGGGTTCTCCGCCCAGAAAAATGACATTTGCCTGGCCGGCTCTGTCTGAAAACGCGTCCAGCCATTTTTCAATGACCGGCAGAGGCAGAATGTCCCTTCCGTGCTGATCCGGATTGATATAGCAGTGGATGCACCGGAGATTGCATCGGGTGAGGATATGAAAAAAGATATTGGTCGCGTTTTTGGAAAACGATACGGTCTGCCGGATGTTCATGGACACATCATCTGAATTATCGGGTTTCAAGACAGGATTTGCTGAGGTTATGATCAAAATGCACAGGATAGCATCCGTCAAAACATGCCTTGCAGAAATGGTTTTCCGGATTTTTCATGCCCGTGGCCTCCAGCAGTCCCTTCAGGCTCAGATAATACAGGCTGTCAAGTCCCAGATAGTCACTGAGTTCCTGAACCGATTTGCTGGCTGCGATCAGTTCCCCCTTGGTGGAAAAATCAATGCCGTAATGGCAGGGAAAACGGTGCGGAGGGCCGCTGACGCGCATGTGAATGCGTTTCACCCCGATTTCCCGCAGCGCCTTGACACGGGTTCGCACGGTTGTTCCCCGGATAATGGAGTCCTCAATGATAATGATGTCTTTTCCTTTCAGCAGGCTTTTGACCGGATTGAGTTTCACACGCACCCCGAAATCCCGCATGCTCTGGCTGGGCTGGATAAAGGTGCGTCCCACATAATGATTGCGGATCATGCCCATTTCAAAGGGAATGCCGGAAGCCTCGGAATACCCGATGGCCGCATAGGTTCCGGAATCCGGAAATGGCATGACCATATCCGCATCCACATGGGACTCCTGGGCCAGACGCCTGCCATGCGCCTTGCGGATTTCATAGACATTCAGGCCCGAAATGGTGCTGTCGGGTCTGGCAAAATAGATGAATTCAAAAATGCAGAAACTGGATGTTTTGGGTGTGGGGCTTCGCAGGCTTTTGATGCCGTTATCACTGATGATCACAATCTCGCCCGGATCCAGTTCCCGGATCAGTTCGGCCTCCACCAGATCCAGCGCGCAGGATTCTGAGGCCAGGACATAGCGTCCGTTGAGTTTTCCCAGACACAGGGGACGGAAACCGTAAGGGTCCTTGATGCCGATCAGCTCTCCCCTGCTGGTGAGAAGGATAAAGGAAAACGCTCCCTTAAGCCGGGAAACTGTGTAACTGAGGGCCTGCTCAAACCCGTATTTGAGATTGCTGACAAAGAAGTGAAGAAAAACCTCACTGTCCATGGTGGTCTGAAAAATGGAACCGCCTTCCTCCAGTTCCGCTTTCAGGGTATGTGCATTGACCAGGTTGCCGTTGTGCGCCACAGCATAGGACTGGTGCCTGTGGTGAACCACAAAGGGCTGCGCATTGGAAAGAATGGAACTGCCGGTGGTGGAATAACGCACATGTCCCACAGCGCTTGTGCCGTGAAGTTCCTCAAAATGGGCTTTGTCAAACACATCAGCCACCAGTCCCATTCCCTTGTGGGATACAATGGTCATATCCCGTGCCGCGGCTATGCCCGCACTTTCCTGTCCCCGGTGCTGCAGGGCATAAAGGCCGAAATAGGTCAGCCGGGCAGCATCCGGATGTCCGTGAATGCCGAATAATCCGCACGCTTCGCGTGGTTTGTCGTCTGTCATTGTTTTTCCTGCCTGTGGATATTGTTTGGGCGGTCAGTGATCTTCCGCCGGATTGCCTGATTTTTATTTTCACACATTATGGTGTTAACTTCAACTGATTAACTGATGTTACGCCATCGGCATGGAATCCCCCCTTTTGCAAAGGGGGCAGGGGGGATTTGTCCGCAGTCCGTGAAAAATCCCCCTTTAAAAAAGGGGGAAAACGGTTTGCGGCGTAACATCAGTGATTAAAATGCGTTCCGGAATCTCCACTCCGATCTTGCGCGTTGCCATAATCATTTCTCCTTCAGCATTTCCTCCAGTCGGATTTCAACATTTTCTGTAACGGAAACCGGTTCTTTCCAGTCTGCTGTAATCCATTTCCCGTTTGCGGAAGCAGTCATGATTTTGCAGGAAGAAGTAAAAATCCGGATGATTTTTTCCACACCGAAACAAACTTGAGTTATTCTTTCCAGTATATGACAGTGTCAAGTGTGATTTATCCCGCTACCCGACTGACCGTCCGGTTAGACGTTTCTTTAAGTACATCCAATAAGATATGCGGATATTTTTCTGCAACCAGCAGCAGTGAGTGTGCGGCTCCTGATGGTCTGCGTTTTCCTTTTTCCCAGTATTGCACAGTTCTGAGACTGACTCCAAGCAATGAGGCAAAGGCAGATGGCTCCAGTTTCATACGCTCACGAATAACTTTTGTATTGAGTGAAATATCAGGCGTATATCTTTTCCCGTCTCCCCGTTTGATGGCACGGATACTTTCCAGAATTTCCTGACCGATATTACGCTTCGCCATATTCAAACTCCTCTTTGATTTTACGCAAAATATGGGCGGGGATATTCTCAGCTTCATTCTTTGCATATATGGTCAGCAGCCAAATCTCATCCTCTCTGCTTTTCCAATAGTAAATCACCCGGCATCCGCCCCGCTTTCCACGCCCCCTAAGTTTCCAGCGCAATTTACGCAATCCCCCGCTTTTTGGTACAATATCCCCTGATTCCGGATGCACAGCCAATTCTCTCTGCAATGCTGCATATTCATCTTCATTCAGGTAGTTATATACCAGTTTTGTAAAAATGGGGGATTCTGTAAAAGAAATCATATCCTGCCAGTCCGCATTTCCGCATTGTACTCCTGCACCGCTTTTACGGAAATCCGGTTTCTGATAAGCGCGGCAATGCCCTGACACATGGCTTTGGCTCCGGCAATGGTGGTGGCATAGGGAATGCAGTATTTGATGGCCGCGCGGCGCAGATGATACCCGTCCCCCCGTGTCTGATCTCCCACGCCGGTATTGACAACAAACTGAATTTCCCCGTTTTTGATGGCATCCACCACATGGGGCTGTCCGTAAGAAACCTTGTTGACCACTTTGGCAGGAATTCCTTCGGCATTCAGAAAAGCCGAGGTTCCGTGGGTTGCCATGATGGAAAATCCAATCTCGTGAAACTGCTTTGCCACAGGCAGCACGGCTTTTTTGTCCCGATCCTGCACACTGATGAACACGGTTCCGGAAACAGGCATTTTCTGCCCCGCACCCAACTGCGCCTTTGCATATGCCTGACCAAAATCCATGTCAATGCCCATGACTTCTCCGGTGGATTTCATTTCCGGCCCCAAAAGCGTGTCCACATCCGGAAAACGGTCAAAGGGAAGAACCGCTTCCTTGACCGAAACATGAGGCGGAATCACCTCCTTTGTCAGTCCCAGTTCTGCAAGGCTCATGCCCAGCATGGCTTTGGTGGCCAGTTTTGCCAGCGGAATGCCGGTTGCCTTGCTCACAAAGGGAATGGTGCGCGAAGCTCTGGGATTGACCTCCAGCACATACAACTGACTGTCCTTGATGGCATACTGCACATTCATCAGCCCGACAACATTGAGTTCTGCGGACATGGCTTTTGTGGCTTCCATGATTTCATTGAGGATTCTGCCGCTTATGCTCGCAGGAGGCAGTATGCACGCGGAATCTCCGGAATGAACTCCGGCTGCCTCAATATGCTCCATGATGCCGCCGATGATGGTGGTTTTGCCGTCAGAAATCGCGTCTGTGTCAACCTCCACCGCGTCTTCCAGAAATTTGTCAATGAGAACCGGATGCCCCGGAGAAGCAAGAATCGCGAGTCGCGTAAAGGTTTCCAGTTCTTTGGGATCATAGACAATTTTCATGGCACGTCCGCCAAGCACATAGGAAGGCCGCACAATAACCGGATACCCGATTTCCTTTGCCACAACCGCAGCTTCTGCAACGGTCATGGCAGTGCCATTGGCAGGCTGCATTAAATTGAGTTTCTTCAGCATGGCCTGAAACAGTTCCCGATCCTCGGCACGGTCAATGCTTTCCGGCTGTGTGCCGAGGATGGGAACCCCGGCTTTTGCCAAAGGAACCGCAAGGTTGAGGGGCGTCTGTCCTCCGAACTGCACAATCACGCCAAATGGTTTTTCGGTTTCCACAATGTGCAGCACATCTTCGCGCGTCAGGGGCTCAAAATAGAGTTTGTCCGAGGTGTCATAATCCGTGCTCACGGTTTCCGGGTTGCTGTTGACCATGATGCTTTCCACCCCCATTTCCCGAAGCGCAAACGAAGCATGGACACAGCAGTAGTCAAATTCAATGCCCTGACCGATGCGGTTGGGACCTCCGCCCAGAATCATCACCTTTTTCCGGTCAGATACCCGTGCCTCATTTTCGGTTTCATACGTGGAATAATAATAGGGAGTGGATGCCCGGAATTCAGCCGCGCAGGTGTCAACCAGTTTGTAAACCGGCCGGATGCCCAGACTTTTGCGGTGTTTTTCCACTGTGATTTCATCAGAACCGAGAAGATAAGACAGTTGAATGTCGGAAAATCCCCATTTTTTGGCACGGGTGAGCAGATCCGCATCCGGCAGTCCGGCTTTGCAAACATCTTTTTCCCCTGCAATTTCCTGCTCCAGTGCAATGATCTGCTTCATCTGGTGCAGGAACCAGGGATCAATGCCGGTCATTTCATAAATTTCCTCCACACTCATGCCCCGTTTCAAAGCATAGCGCAGATAAAAAATCCGCTGGGAATTGGGGGTGGCCAGTTTCTGCTCAATCTCTTCCAGCGACAGGGTTCTGCCTTCCATATCCTCCACATCTTTGCCATCTGCGCCAAACCCGTATCTGCCGATTTCCAGAGAGCGCATGGCCTTTTGCAGGGCTTCCTTGAACGTGCGGCCAATGGACATGGTTTCTCCCACAGATTTCATGGCTGTGGTGAGATAATCCTTTGTTTCCGGGAATTTTTCAAACGTCCACCTCGGCACTTTGATCACGCAGTAATCCAGTGTGGGCTCAAAAGACGCGGCAGTTCCGCCGGTGATGTCATTGGGCAGTTCATCCAAAGTATAACCAACGGCCAGCTTGGCTGCAATTTTGGCAATGGGATATCCGGTGGCTTTGGAGGCCAGCGCGGAACTCCGGGACACGCGGGGATTCATTTCCACCACAATCATGTCCCCGTTTTGGGGATTGATGGCAAACTGCACATTGGAACCGCCTGTATCCACCCCGATTTCCCGCATGATGTCAATGGACGCGTTGCGGAGCATCTGATATTCCCGGTCTGTAAGGGTCTGTGCCGGGGCAACGGTAATGCTGTCGCCTGTATGCACTCCCATAGGGTCCAGATTCTCAATGGAGCAGATAATCACGACATTGTCATTTTTGTCCCGCATGACCTCGAGTTCGTATTCCTTCCAGCCAAGTACAGACTGCTCCAGCATGACCTGCGTGATCAGGCTGGCATCCAGACCGGATTTGGCTATGATTTCCAAGTCTTCTGGATTATAGGCCACCCCGCCGCCGGTTCCGCCCAGTGTGAACGCGGGCCGGACAATGATGGGAAAACCGATGTCCGCGGCAATTTCCCTGACCTCCTTCATGGAAATGGCAATGCCGCTGCGGGGAATCTTCAGTCCGATGCGGTTCATGGCCTTGCGGAAAAGATCCCGATCTTCGGCCTTGTTGATGGCTTCCACAGTCGCGCCGATCATTTCCACGCCATATTTTTCCAGCACGCCCATTTTGGCAACACCAATGGCCGTGTTCAGTCCGGTCTGACCGCCCAGAGTGGGCAGCAGAGCGTCAGGCCGCTCCTTTTCAATAATCCGTGCCACTGCTTCGGGAATCACCGGCTCAATGTAAGTGCGGTGCGCGGTTTCCGGATCAGTCATGATGGTGGCCGGATTGCTGTTGACCAGCACCACCTCATAGCCCTCCTCCCGGAGCGCCTTGCATGCCTGGGTGCCGGAATAGTCAAACTCACATGCCTGGCTGATGATAATCGGCCCGGCGCCGATAATAAGAATTTTATTAATGTCTGTTCGTCTGGGCATTGTATGTATCAACCATAAATTATATGAAATCTGAGAAAGATTTCAGAAAAAGGAATTCATATCAGAGCAGTTCCCGGAAAGCAAAAATTGTATTTTTGCACGGCTGCTTAACGCAAGAACCAAGTTTGTTATTTTAAAGAGGTGACAACAAAGTCAGCGGCCAAGCGCATGAGAAGTCCGCTGAACTGACTTGCTGGCAGCAAATTGTTTCCTGATTTTTTTTCCTGCGCCTGAATTTGCGAGTGAGAGACACAGCTTTCTTAACTGATCCACAGTTTTCAGGCGGTTCGTAATTGCCTTTGCGCTCATATCAATCTTCATCAGTCAATTCCTTCAAATATTCTATATCATCAATATCTTGACCACTTTTTCTTAATGATTTCAGAATGATTAAACCTTTCGGAGATAGAACTTTCAATCTGCCGCCTTCCCATTCAAAGGAAATTCTGCTGTCCCAGGAAATTTTGGTCTGCGGGGTGACAGGCAATAAGTCCAGAACCAAATGTTCTCCGGATTCATTATCAATTTTTGTCATTCGATGAATTTGAACAGCACCTCCTTTAAATGACATTGGTGCAGCGGGAATGCTGAATCCAAGATTTTCTACTGTTTGCTTAATCTTATCAAGCAAATCAGGTTCAACCATAATATCAATGTCGAGAGTGGCTCTTGGTTTTGCATAAACAGCCAAAGCCAAACCACCGCACAATGCATAATCTATTTTGTTCTTATCAAATGCTTCCACAAGATTTTTTAATTCAATCAGTAAATCCATTGTTTTCAAATCTTTTTTATCCAAAAGTTATTTATGGTGACAAATTCAAAACGCAAAGCCGCATCGAAAAATTCGTTCAGCAGATTCAGTTTTCCGATTTTGGCAAGATGCCATTGATGCTCCTTATTTTGCCAATTGTACAGAAAGGAACAGTGCATAATCTTTGAAATCTGCTTAATCTGCGTTTCACCCAATTTTTAATTCTCACCTGAAAGCCTAATGGTTAAGGTGATTCCTGAAAATGAATATCCCTGTTCAGTTTCACAGGAATCGCAGCACACAAACTTTGTAGATGACATTTTTTTCTGGAAATCGCCTAATGCCCAGAATCAGCGGTGCGTCTTTTTGCGTCCGCTGGATTTTGTTGTTATGCATCAGCATCTCTCGGTAGCAGGCCAAGCCTTGTGAATATTACGGTCCAGAGTTTCATTCCAGTCAATATTCCGAAAGGTAGTGATGTTACAACCACAAATCCACCAATTTCAAATACATCTTTTGGAATAGGGCCACCTTCAACGATGTAGTCTCGCGCCGTGGGATAATCCTTGAAGATAAGAACTGTCAAAAACAAACAACCAACCATAAATGCTATTCCGGTGACAAACCCTGCGACACCGATAATTATGCGGGCAATGGTCGATTTCTGTGGTATATCTTGCCAATAACCTGCTGCCACTATCTTGTCTTTGTTTCTATCTATATGAATAATGACAGGACTTAATGAAATTATCGAACCTATCCGAATATTATTTGGAAAAGAATTTATGAAGATGAAAGAATCCTTT
>CAZDIU010000078.1:0-17755 GCA_964505535.1 uncultured Desulfobacterales bacterium
ACGCAGCCTGCTGAATAATCCGCAGACTCTGGCGCATTTCCTCCACCCGCACCAAATAACGGTCATAGCAATCCCCGCCAATGGCTGTGGGAATTTCAAAATCATAATGCTCGTATCCGGAATAGGGAAATTTTTTCCGCAGATCCCATTCCAGCCCGCAGGAGCGCAGATTCGGGCCGCTTACACCCCATTCGATTGCCTCATCCAGAGAAATGCGCCCCACGCCCACAGATCTGGCTTTGACAATCGCGTTTTTCGTAATCAGGGATTCATATTCCTCAATCTTTTTCCCGAATATCTTTGTGAATTCATCCACTTTCTGCTTCCAGCCATCAGGCAGATCCGCAGCCACGCCCCCGATGCGGAACCAGGAGGGATGCAGGCGTCCGCCGGTGATGAGTTCCGCAATATCCAGAATCATCTCCCTTTCCCGGAATGTGTAAAAAGTCGGTGTCATGGCTCCCAGATCATGGGCAAATGTGCCGACAAAAACCAGATGATTGCTCAGGCGGAAGAGTTCGGACAGCAGCACCCGGATGCACTGGCCGCGATCCGGAATTTTGATTCCTGCCAGTTTTTCCACTGCCAGCACATACGGCAGATTGTTGGAGGCTCCGGCCAGATAATCCACCCGGTCAGTATAGGGAATGAACTGGTGCCAGTGCTGACGCTCCCCGATTTTTTCCGCGCCCCGGTGATGATACCCGATTTCCATTTCCATCTGCCGGATTTCCTCACCGTCCAGCGTGATGATATAGCGCAGCAGGCCGTGGGTGCTGACATGATGCGGCCCCACATTCAGAATCATTTCCTCGCCATCCTCGCCCTGCTTCACAAACACGGCTCCGTCCAAAGGCTGTCTTTTTACAGCATCTTCCAGCGTATACGGCGGATGTTCCGTTGCCCTGCCCGGATAGGATTTGCGCAAAGGATGACCTTCCCAATCTCTGGGCATGAGAATGCGGTGCAGATTCGGATGTCCTTCAAAACGCACACCGAACATGTCAAACACTTCCCGTTCATACCAGTTGGCACTCGGCCAGATGTCGGTTACAGTCGGGGTAAAGGGAATTTCCCCGTACAAAGGCATTTTCAGACGGATGCGCGAGGCTGTGTCAAAAGAAAGCAGACTGTACACCAGCGTGAAATCCGGCGGTGGAATTTCCTTTTCCCTGCGTGCAGATTCATCAATGGCTGTCAGGTCTTCCAATCTGCGGAAACGGGGAGCAGATTCATTTTTCAGAAAACGCAGCACATCCTTCACAACTTCCTTTTCCACATGGAACGTGGGCATGTCAGAGGTGAATTCGGTCTGGCGCACGGCATTTCCAAAACGCTCTTTCAGATTTTCCGCAATGCCTTTGTCGGTTTCGTTCAATTCAATGCGGGCAGCGGGCGGTGTCCACATGAGATCCGTGCGGGTTTCGGGAAAAAACGGCGGAGTGACAGCGGTTCCCCTGATGGGAATGCCTTCCATGCCGGGCCCTCTGGGATCACGGGATTTGCTCTGTCCATCCACCAGCACAGGTTTTTGGGTTCCCTGTATTCCGCCCCCCAGATGAAACACGGAGCGAATGGGTTTTTCCTCAAATATTTTTTTCTGCAGCAGATTCAGGCCGTGAAACACAGCCTCTGGTCTAGGCGGACAGCCCGGAATATACACATCCACAGGCAGAATCTGGTTCACGCCCTGGACCACGCTGTAAACGTCGTACATCCCGCCGGTATTGGAGCATGAACCCATGGAAATCACCCATTTGGGTTCCGGCATCTGCTCGTACAGACGCAAAACCACCGGCGCGATTTTTTTGAACACTGTGCCGGAAACAATGAGCAGATCCGCCTGACGGGGCGAGGGACGGAACACCTCTGCACCGAAACGGGCAATGTCATACCGGGAAGTGATGGCTGTTGCCTCTTCCACAAAACAGCAGGACAGACCGAAAAACATGGGCCACAGACTGCGGGAACGCGCCCAGTTCAGCACCATGTCAGCAGGTGCAATCCATTTTTCCATATGTTTTTCCATGTGTTTTATTTTTTCTGTGACGGTCCCCACTCCAGACCTCCTTTGCGCCAGATATAAACCAGTCCCAGCAGTAAGATGATGATAAAAAAAGACATCTGCATCCATCCGGCCCAGCCCAGTTCTTTGCAGGCCACAGCCCATGAAAAGATATAGGCTCCCTCCACGTCAAACAGAAGGAAAAAGATCGCGACCATGAAAAAGGGAACCGGATAGCGCAGACGCGCGGAACCGGTTGGGATGATTCCGCTTTCATAGACTCTCATTTTTTCGGCATTGGGTTTCTTTTCTCCCAGCCAGGAGGAAAGAAACAAAAGGAATCCAATCAGGACGGTGACAATCATCCCGAACACGGTCAGACTGAAGATACCGGGATTCCACACAGACAGGGCAGACAATTCATTTACAGGGTGCATAAAGACCTCTTTGGGAAAAATTGGGTAAGGTGTGCAAAAAACGGCCTGTGTCAGGTGATGTGCAGCTTTTTTCCAACCGCAAAGGGCACAAAGGTTTCACAAAGTTCACAGGGCATTTTTGTATTTTGGCAGTTAAAAAAAATGTACATGGTGTCTGTATTTATAAAGATTTTTATAAACTTTGCTCTGTGTGTTGTCAAGACAGAAAAAAGCAGGTGACAGAGTTCATGATGCAACGTCCTGTTTCGGCGGATCCGGATTCCGCTGCTTTGGAGAACCGGGTTCCCCTTCGGGCCGCGGGCGCGCCGCTGCCCTGTCTTTTCAAGAGGAAAAATTTGTGCCTATAACGATTCCCCATTGAAAAGATGCTTATAAGCAGGCAAAAAGAATTTTTCGTGTGTTCAAAAAACCGGATTTTTCGGAAAAATCCGGTTTTTCTGAAAAACTTTATGCCTGAAAAACCTGTGTTTCAGATCAGTGGCGAATTGGTGTGATACCAAAGTCATGTGAAAGAAGTATGGACATAAAACGGAGAATGCTGTATTGAAAAACAGATTGGGAGATGCTGTCAATTCTGAAATTTTCACAATGGGCTGAAGGAAAATCCCCGTGTCTTCTGTCATGGCCTGTCATGAATGCGATTTGCTGCAGCGTCTGCCAAAGGTGTCCGGAAATGTGACACTGAAATGCAGGCGTTGCGGTGCAGTGCTGTACCGGAAACGGAAAAACAGTCTGGATCGGACTTTGGCCCTGACCCTGGCCGGGCTGATGCTGTTTCTGCTGGCCAACGCCTTTCCCTTTCTGGCCTTCAAAATGGAAACCCAGGTCAGGGAAACCACCCTGATTACCGGAATTACGGAATTGTATGCTCAGGGACTGGAAGGACTCGCCCTGCTGGTTTTTCTCACCACCATTGCAGTTCCCTTTTTGCAGATAGCCGGAATGCTTTATGTGCTCCTGCCTCTGAAATTCGGCAGAAAAGCGCGGGAAATGATGACTGTATTCCGTTTTGTGCTGGGAATGCAGCCCTGGGGCATGATGGAAGTGTTCATGCTCGGCATTCTGGTTTCTGTGGTCAAACTCTCAAAAATGGCTCAGATTGTGCCGGGCATTGCCATTTTTGCCTTTCTGACGCTGATTTTTGTCCAGGCTGCGGCCTCAGCGTCTCTGGATCCGCATATTATATGGGATAAATGGGAAAAACAGTCATGAAGGCAAAAGATCTGACAGCAAAAAATGCAAACCTGATCAGTTGCAGCACCTGTCATCTGCTCTGCCGTATGACAAAGGATAAAAAAAACACTGCAATGATCTGTCCCCGGTGCGGAGCCTCTCTCCATTCCCGAAAACCGGCCAGTCTTTCCCGCACATGGGCTTTTTTGCTGGCAGCCTGCATTTTTTACATTCCCGCGAATGTGCTGCCCATCACCACTGTCACAAGTCTGGGGGAACCCCAGTCTGACACGATCATGAGCAGTGTGATATATTTCATCCATACCGGCATGTGGCCCATCGCGCTGGTGATTTTTACGGCCAGCATACTGATCCCCCTGCTGAAACTCCTGATTCTGATATATCTGCTGATAAGTGTGCAGCAGGGTTGGGTAAAAAGACGCGAAGACCGAACCCGGCTTTACCGCATCACCGAGGCTGTGGGAAGATGGTCCATGGTGGATATTTATGTGGTGACCATTCTGGTGGCTCTGGTCAATCTGGGTTCTCTGGCCTCTGTTCAGGCCGAACCCGGAGTCGTGTTTTTCGGCGCGGTGGTGGTTATCACCATGTTTGCAGCCATGAGTTTTGATCCCCGGCTGATCTGGGATGAAAAGAAATCTGCGGAGAACAGAGAAAATGAATGAAAAACAGACAGATTATTCTGCCGAAGATGACATTCCCGAAGCCCTTGCCGAGGAAAGAAAAAACAGCTTTTCCATTATATGGCTCATTCCCCTTGCAGCACTTGTGATCGGCGGGTGGCTGGTATGGAAAACGTTTTCGGAAAAAGGCCCGACTGTCACCATCTCATTTAAAAGTGCGGACGGACTGGAGGCAGGAAAAACAAAAATAAAATACAAGGATGTGGAAATCGGGAGGGTGGAAAGCATCCGGCTGGCCGAAGACCTCTCCCATGTGGAAGTGACAGCGGACTTTGTCAAAGATGCTGACCATTATCTGTCAGAAAACACACGTTTCTGGGTGGTTCGTGCCCGTGTGGCCGCAGGCGAGGTTTCAGGACTCAGCACACTTTTCTCCGGAGCCTATATCGGAATTGATCCGGGAAAGCCCGGCAAATCTGCAAGGCATTTCACGGGGCTGGAAACCCCTCCCCTGATTACCTCAGATCTGCCCGGAGATCATTTTCTGCTCAGTGCCTCCCGGCTGGGTTCTCTGGACATTGGCTCTCCGGTTTATTACCGGCAAATCCGTGTGGGGCAGGTCGCGGGCTATCATCTGGAGGAGGAGGGAAATGCGGTAAGCATCAAAGTGTTCATTCAGGCTCCCCACCACAAAAGAGTGAGGAAAAACACCCGGTTCTGGAATGCAGGGGGCCTGAATTTCGTGATGGATGCCAATGGCATAAAAGTCAATACCGAATCCTTTATGACCCTGATGATCGGCGGTATTGCATTTGACACACCTGACAATCTGGAGCCGGGTGAAATTCCTCAAAAAAATTCTGTGTTTGTGCTCTATGACAGCAGAGAAAGTGTTTCTGAAAAAACCTATGCCCGGAAAAGCCGGTGGCTGATGTATTTTGACGGGTCTGTCCGGGGACTGGCTCCGGGCGCACCTGTGGAACTGCGGGGCATCCGTATCGGTCAGGTTACGGATGTCAGTCTGCAGTTTGATTTTGACCGGCAGGAAATCCGCATCCCGGTTCTTGTGGAAACCGAAGAGGATCGCATTACCCATACCGGCACAGTCCCGCCCGACACGGATCGGGAAAAAATCATGGATTATCTGGTGGGAAAGGGACTGCGCGCACAACTCCGGTCCGGCAGCTTAATTACTGGTCAATTGCTGGTGTCACTGGATTTTCATCCCAATTCTCCGGCCCGGCAGATCAGGCGGGAAGGACGGTATCCGGAATTTCCGACCATTCCGGCCCCTTTGGAAGAAATGACCACCAGTCTTACCCAACTGCTTGGCAAACTGGAGCAGATTCCTGTTGAACAGATCGGACGGGATATCAGTGAAGCCGTGCAGGGAGCAAGCCGTCTGATCAATTCTGAAGAACTGAGGCAGTCAGTGGCATCTCTGAATGAAACCCTCGGACAGTTGAAAAAATTTGCCGTGCAGATCAATTCAGATATGAGTCCGGAACTGAAAAAAGCAGCAGGCAGTCTCAATGACAGCATCACGCATCTGGAAAACACCCTGAAACAGTTGGATACCAAAATCACCCCTCAGTTGAACACCACCCTTAAAGACATTGGCGGTTTTGTGAACAGGGATTCAGCCCTGTACGGAGACATGAAGCGCATGATGGTGGAACTCGCGGACGCAGCCCGTTCCATCCGCATGGTGGCAGATTATCTGGAACGGCATCCCGAAGCCCTGATTTACGGAAAGGACAAGAAACAGTGAGAAAAAAAAGTATGTATCCTTCAGGCCAGACAGTTTTTCTGCTTTTGTGTTTTTTTCTGACAGGCTGTCTGGGAAAAAGTCCGGCAGTTTCGTTTTACACCCTCACGCCTTTGGCAGAAAGCAGTTTGCCTGTTGCCGCTGCAAGGCAGGGAAAAGCGTTCGCCGTGGGGGTCGGCCCTGTGGAAATTCCCAAAGTGCTTGACCGATCCCAGATAGTCACCCGTTCGGATGAAAACCGGCTTTGGATGGCCGAATTTCAGAGATGGGGCGGAACCCTGTCTGATGATTTCCTCCGGGTGCTGGCGGAAAACCTTTCTGTGCTGCTCAAATCAGAGCAGGTGCTGGCTTATCCCTGGCGGGATTTCTTTGAACCGGACTTCCGGATCAGTCTGAAAGTTCATCAGTTTGACACGGAAAAGGGGGGAGATGCGGTGCTGTCTGTGACATGGTTGCTCAATGATGCCGGAAACCGGAATGTGCTGCACAAATCCGTGCTTCGCGAAGCTGTGTCCGGCCCGGAATACGCAGACATTGTTTCCGCACAGAGCCGCCTGCTGCTGGGTCTCAGTCAGCAAATCGCAGGGGAAATCCTGAAATCGGGCCCCTGATCGCTTTTCTGCTGTCATACCGATTCGCCATTGATCTGAAACACAGATTTTTCAGAAAAACCGAATTTTTCGGAAAAAATCCGGTTTATTAAACACAAGAAGACTTCTTTTTGCCTGCCTGGAGGTATGTTTTCAATGGGGAATCGGTATTAAAAGGTGTTTCCGGAAGATGCTGAAAAAACCGGATACCTGCCTGTGTGCGGGAATGACTTTGAATAAGAACAGCTTTTAATTTGATCTGATTTTTTCCTGCAGTCTGTGAAGAAAATTCAGGGCTTCCACAGGCGTGAGATGGGAAATGTCAAGTTTTCCAATCTCTTCCGCAAGATACTGTTCCGGGTTGAACAGATCCATCTGCAGGGCCCTTTTTCCGAAAATCTCTTTTTCCTCACGGATTCCGGACGGGACTTTGGCAACTCCGTTTGCTTTGCTTTCAATTTTTGCCAGAATCTTTTTGGCACGGTCAATCACTCTGTCCGGAATTCCGGCCAGACGCGCCACCTGAATGCCGTAACTCCGGTTGGTTCCGCCTTCCACCAGTTTTCGCAGAAAAATAATCTCATCCTTTATTTCCTTTACCGCAATATTGTAATTTTTCACGCGCTTTTTTTCCCGCGCGAGTTCCGTGAGTTCATGGTAATGGGTGGCAAACAGGGTTTTCACTCCTTTCCCCCTGAGATCATGGAGATATTCCGCAACTGCCCACGCAATGCTCATGCCGTCAAAGGTGCTGGTCCCCCTGCCGATTTCATCCAGAATCACCAGACTGTCAGGCGTGGCATTGTTGAGAATATTGGCAGTTTCCTGCATTTCCACCATAAAGGTGCTTTGTCCCTGGGAAAGATTGTCCAGCGCGCCCACACGGGTGAAAATCCTGTCGGTCAGGCTGATACCGGCTTTTGCGGCAGGAACAAAGGAGCCGGACTGTGCCATGATCGTCACCAGTGCGGCCTGCCGCAATACTGTGGATTTGCCTGCCATATTGGGACCGGTGATAATCAGCACCTGCTGTTCGGTGCTGTCCATGTGCAGCGTATTGGGCACAAAGCGTTCCGCGGTAATCATTTTCTCAATGACCGGGTGTCTGCCCTCTTCCATGTGCAGTTGGCCGTCTGTGCGGATTTCCGGGCGGGAGTAACTGTTCTGCTCCGCAATATGGGCCAGATTCAGCAGACAGTCAAGCCGGGCAGTGAAAGCGGCTGCGGCATGAATGCGGGGATGTTCTTTCCGCACGGCCTCCCGGATTTCATTGAAAATCTCATACTCCAATGCAATTCTGCGCTCCTCGGCATTCAGGACTTTGGTTTCAAAATTCTTCAGTTCATCCGTGATATACCGTTCCGCATTCACCAAAGTCTGTTTGCGGATATAATTCGCGGGAACTTTTTCCGAATGGGTTCGGGGAATTTCAAGATAATAGCCAAAAACTTTGTTGTATCTGACCTTGATGGAGGCAATGCCGGTGGCCCTTCTTTCCTGCGCCTCCAGCCGTGCCAGCCAGCCTTTGCCGTCTCTGCTGATTTGAATCAGTTCATCCAGTTCAGAATGGTATCCGATTTTGATGATTCCGCCCTCACTGAGGGTGGGCGGCGCATCCTCACGGATGGATTTTTCTATCAGCGCAGCCAGTTGACGCAGCGGAATCAGGTCTTCTGTCCACGCGTACAACGGGCTTTTAAAAGAGGAAATTGCACGGGCGATTTCCGGAAGTGTGAAAAGGGATTTCTTCAGGGCAGTCATATCCCGCGCGCTGGCGTGTCCCATGAGAATCCGGGTTCCCAGCCGTTCCAGATCATACACAGATCGCAGAGATTCCCGCACTTCCCGGCAGACAGTCATATTTTCCAAAGCTTCCTGCACCGCGTCCAGACGGGTCTGAATTTCCTCAGCATTGCGCAGCGGATAGCGCAGCCAGTGCCGCAGCCGTCTTCCGCCCATTGAGGTGACGGTCTGATCCATGACATCCAGCAATGTCCCCTGCCGGGTTCCGTTTCTGAGATTCTGCATGATTTCCAGGTTCCGGCAACTGGCCTCATCCACTGCCAGATACTGATGGATATGATAGGTTTCCAGTCCCCGCAGATGGTCAATCTGCTGTTTCTGGGTCTCGGCCACATAATACAGGACCGCTCCTGCCGCGCCGGTTCCGGCTTTGAGATGCTCACATCCGAACCCTTCCAGAGAAAGGGTTTTGAACTGTGCAGTCAGTCTTTCTCTTGCGTCTGCATAATCAAAATATCTGTCTGCAAGGTAAGTGACAGCTTTTCCGGAAATGGTGTCCGCAATCGGGGAACTGTCCGGATCATGGTGAAAGGAATCCGGAAGCAGAATCTCGCTGGGGGAAATGCGCAGAATTTCATCTGTTACACTGTCTGCATTTTCCGATTCACAGATGCGGAAGGTTCCGGTGGAAATATCCAGACAGGAAAGCCCGAAATTTTTTCCAGATTTTGTTATGGCAAGGATGTAATTTTCTGTTTTTGCATCCAGAAACTCGTTTTCCACAATCATGCCCGGCGTGATGACCCGCACCACTTCCCGTTTCACCAGCCCTTTGGCCAGCGCGGCATCCTCCACCTGATCGCAGATGGCAACTTTCATGCCCTTTGCAATGATTTTGGCAATATACCCCTGCACTGCCCGGTAGGGAACTCCGCACATGGGAATGGCCTTGTCTTCGTTTTTGTTGCGTGAGGTCAGGGTGATTTCCAGAATCCGGGACGCGACTTTTGCATCCTCAAAAAACATTTCATAAAAATCCCCCATGCGGTAAAACAGCAGAACATCCGGATACTGCTTTTTCACTGCCAGATACTGTTTTATCATGGGCGTGGCATTGTCTGTCATTTTTTCTGAATCCGTTTACTTATTGTATCTGTTTCTTTTGAATACCTGATTCTGTCCCAAATCATGAATCATGCTGTAACTTCTCAATAACACATTAACACTGTTGGATGAAAATTGGTGTTCAATTCTGACCGGTGAATGCACAATCACCTCTCCGTTGATGAATTCGGCTTTCTGATCTTCCCGGACATCTTCATAAAACTGTTTCCGCTTTTTCCGCTCCTCATGGAGAATTGCCCGGATATCCCGGTAATACAGACCGAGTTTCGGAGAACGGTGCAACTGCTCTGTGAGAGTATCCATAGCGGCACCTCCTGTAAAAGAAAAAAATGCAATGTAAAAAATCCCGTTCAGACAAATCAGAACAGTCAGACGAATCACAGTTCCGGACAATGATTCGGGTTACGTTTCGCTTTCCCCTCTCAACTGCAAGGATTTATGTAAGAAAGGATTCAGAAATCTGAAAAATGACGATCCTGTAAAAAGTCGGGATTTCATTATTTTCGTCATTCCAACGAAAGCCGTAATCCAGAACCATCTGAAAATACTGGATTCCGGCTTTCGCCGGAATGACGGGGTTTTTGACTTTTAACAGATTCATCAAAAATCCTTTCTTGAAAAAATCCCTGCGGTTTCACTGTTACACTGTCGCTGACCCGACCTGCGAAACCTGCAACATCCTTCAATTCCGATTCAGAAATTATGATCATCAGAAAAGAAAATCTGTAACAAATTTAAGTCCTTCATATACTTCCTTCAATTTATCGGCAGAAAGTGTTCCGATTAATTCTTTCAGGCTGCTTTTATCAACAGATTTGATCTGTGTTGAATTAATGACGCATCTTTTCGGTATATTGGCTTCGCCTTTTTTCAAAACAACATTGCCCGGCAGTTCACCCAGTTTGAGCGTTGAAGTTATGGCAATCACGATGACAGTGTTCAGTTTGCTGTCATTGAGAATATCATTCTGAATGACAAGCCCCGGTCGTCTTCCGCTGGGTTCCGAACCCTTTCCCGGTGAAAAATCAATCCAGTATATTGAACCTCTCCGAATCACCATTCCTGCCCCTCATCGTTTCCGCAGTTTTCAAGCCATGCCGCTGTCTCAAGCTGCTCTCTGCATACGGATTCATCAGAAAAAACAGAATCATAAGCCTGTTTCAATCCACCTTTTTTCTGCTCGGATATTTTTTCAAGAAGTATTTTGGTGATAAATCCGCTTCGTGACATGCCTTTCTGTTTGCTGAAAGTATCAATCCATACAACAAGGTCAGCCGGTATTGTAATTGCAATCCTCTGTGCATTCATAAGAATTTCCCCCTGTTTTTTATTTTTGAACACTTACAAAAATACTTCAGTCCTGATTCAGAAATCAGGGCATTCATAATTTGGAGAAACATGTTTTCAATGGCGATTCGGTATTACAGTTCAGGACAGGCGGCGCAGGCTTTGCGGCAGGACCCTCACCGGAGCATCCGCTTCCGATTACCGGCCCTGCCGCAGTTCCCTCTTTTTGCCCTGCGGGAGTCAAACTCATGCAGGGGCGGGATTCTGTCCGATGGTCAGCAAGCCGGCATCCGCCATGACCTGGTGAGCTGGGGAGAGAACCAGCCGGAAACCGAGGTTGTTGTTCCGGTTATCGGGCGAGTTGTTGTTCCGGTTGGCAGAACGGCAGTTGACGGCCTTGTTGTTCCAGCCGCCGCCCCGGTTGACACGGTTGGAGCCTCTTTTAGGACAGAACCCCAAATTTTTCAATGATCAGACGCCTGAACCGAAGGCTGTCACCGGCATTGGTAAAATCCGTAAGAGGTTCCAGATGCCGGATCAGTTCTTTTTCAGACCATATCCCGTCACAATAATTTTTTTCATAAGCTCTGAATTTTTCGGAAAACCGTTTCATACTCAGGGGCAGAAGACGGATATGGGTTGGAAACACCCGGAATCCGAGAAAGGGAATGCCCCGGGTGCACCGGTTGATCTGAATATTGCTTTTCAGTTCCAGATGCAGATGGTTTTTTAAGAACTGTTCTGTTTCCGCAAGTTCTGTTTTCAGGATATGTTTTTCATGGGAGAAGAGAATAAAGTCATCCATGTACCGGACATATCCCCTGATTCTTCTTTCTTCCTTTATCCGGTGATCCAGGCTGCCAAGAAAAAAATTTGCCAGATGCTGGGAAATCAGGTTGCCGATGGGGATGCCTTTGCCCGGCTCCGTGTGATAGGTATCCAGAATTTTTTCAAAAAGCAGAAGCAGATCCCTGTCTTTGAAACGCGTTCCAAGCAAATGTATCATAAGGGCATGGTCAATGGAATCAAAATATTTGCGGATATCGAGTTTGAGATACCATGTGTATTTTCCGGAAAACTCCAATGCTCTGGCCAGGGCTTTGCGGTTTCCCTTTCCTTTGCGGCAGGCATAGGAATCAGATATGGCGCAGGCATCCAGATACGGTTCGCAGATGTTCATGATGGCATGGTGCAGAACCCTTTCGGGAAAAGAGGCTGCGCAGATGGTTCTGACTTTGGGATCCCGGACAGTGAAAAACCGGTAATGACCGATATCCGGCTTTTTTTGCAGCAACTGTTCCCGAAGATTTTGGATATTGTTATCAAAATTCTGCCGGAACCGGATCACTTCCCTGTTATGCGATTTTCCTCTGGCCGCCTTCCAAAATGCCTTTCTCAGATTTTCCTGTTCCGGAATCAGGGGGTACAGATGGTTTGCCCGTTTCATCTTTTTTCTCCAGTCTGTCAATCTCTTCTTTCAGAATGGCAATAACCGCGTCTCCGTATTTTTCCACCCTGGCATCTCCGACACCGTCAATTTCCTTCAGTCCGGCTTTTGCCGTTATTTTCTTTTCCACCATTGCCGCAAGCTGATCGTTGGTGAAAACGGTGTAAAGCTGCACAGCCTCTTTGCCTGCTGTTTCTTTGCGCCAGTCCCGGAGTCTGGCAAAAATGCTGAAATCTTCAGGTGAAAGAACCTCTTTGTAGTCAATTTTCTTTTTCACAGCGGTTCCGCCGCCTTCCTGTCCTCCTTTGCCGTCACCGGTAATGTATTCCACTGCTATTGCCCAGTAATACTGTCCCTGCTGACACACCAGTTCCCGGTGAATGGCTGTCATGCGGACGGTTTTGAGAAAATGGTTGAGTTCACTTTCAGATTCGTATTTGAGGGGAATGGAAAAAAAACGGTATTGTATGGACATATTATATCCCTATTTATTTAATGAATAATATCCATTTTATCATTTTTCGCCGCGCGTGCGAGCACGCACGTTCTTCAAAAAAATCGCGTGCCGAAGGCACGTCTGACTGCTCCGTACTCCGTTCCGCTCCGCTGCACTCCGTACTCCGCAGTCTGCCGTGCCTTCTCCCGGCTCCGCACCTGCCTGCCTGTGCCTGCCATTACTGCTGACCTGGGGAGAGAACCAGCCGGAAACCGAGGATGAGGCCCGGTAAATCGGGCGAGTAGTTGCGCCGGGGGGCAGAACGGCAGTAGACGGCCAGGCTGAACCAGCCGCCGCCCCGGTAGACACGGGAGGAGCCTGTACTGGAGCCAGCAGGATCAGTCACTGCACCGGACGGATAATTTCCGTACCAGTCGCTGCACCATTCCCACACATTCCCGTGCATATCATACAAACCCCAGGCATTGGGTTCAAGCTGCCCGACCGGATGTGTTTCCCCTCCGGAATTTCCGTCATACCATGCAAATCTGTCCAGTTCCCAAATATCATTCCCGAAACAGTACGCAACATTTGACCCGGCCCGGCAGGCATACTCCCATTCCGCCTCGGTCGGCAGACGGTATCTGTTTTTGCCATCCGCCTGATTCAATTTATCGATGAATTTCACTGTATCATCCCAGGACACATTTTCAACCGGGCAGTTCTCCCCGCAATTGGTGAAATCGGAAGGATTATCCCCCATGACTGCCTGCCACTGTCCCTGCGTCACCTGTGTGGTCTGCATGTAAAAGGATTTGCTGATTGTCACCCGGTGCAGAACCTCATCACTGCTTCTTCCCTCTTCCTCTTCCGGGCTGCCCATCATGAAGGTTCCTGCGGGAATCAGCCAGAAGGTCATACCCAGGGAATTGGTGTAAATGCCTTTCTTTTTCCGTTCCTCCTGTTTCCGCAGTTCCTCCTGCCGCCTTTGTTCCTCCTCAATCCGTTTCCGCTCTTCCTCCTGCCGCTTCATTTCTTCCCGGCGTCTCCGATCCTCCTCCTGTCTGCGCAGTTCCTCCTGCCGTTTCCGTTCCGCCTCCTCTGCCAGTCTCTGCTGTTCGGCCTGCTGAACCGTGATCTTCAGTTCCTCTGTGCAGTGCTGCAGTTCATACAGAGTCATTTCCTCCCGGCAGTATTTCAGCAGGTTTTCCACTTCCGCATGGCCGGTTTTGGTTCTTCCTATCTGAAATTTCAGGCCCGACAGTTCCGGAATATGCTGTTCAAACAGGGCAAGAAACGCATCCGCAGTTTTGGCATTGACAGTTGCGGTCTGCATCATGCTCTGAAACTGCCGGTTCACTCCGGCAAAAAAGCTGATTAACCCCTGATGAACCAGATACGCGGACTGAATTTTTTCCACTGCATTCTCCTGCTGCTCCGCCTGCTGTTTCAGGTTTTCCGCTCCGGCAGAGGCTTTGAGAATGTCATCCAATGACAGGTTGTTCATGCAATATTCCTCCAGTTGCCTGATGGTGTGTTTCAGTTGATCGC
The DNA here is from genome assembly GCA_964505535.1 of uncultured Desulfobacterales bacterium. Lineage (GTDB taxonomy): Bacteria > Desulfobacterota > Desulfobacteria > Desulfobacterales > Desulfococcaceae > JAABRU01. Next base: position 14,207 of record CAZDIU010000078.1, read on the forward strand.
TGATGTTTTCAAACCGGATAAGGGCATACAGAAGCTCTTTCAGGTGTGCAAGCCCGCCAAGCCGGGTTTTCACATCGGAAACAAATTCTGCAAGATTTTCCCCGGCCTGCTGTTTCTGCGCAAACCGGGTTTCTGTCTCCTGCTTTGCAAATCTGAAATATACCAGTGTTTCCCTGTGACTGTCCAACATCTGCCGTATTTCTGCCAGATGAGCGTCTGTCTTTATCTCGGCATACTGCTGTTTCAGCAGTTGGACGTATTTTTCGTAGTCGGTCATGGCGGTTTTCTATTCCCAATCATTTAAAATCCGGGTCATAATTTCCTCAAGAACTTCGGAAAGACCAACAGAACGGGAAGCAGTGATATTCCCGTCTTCCGTATGCTTATGATGCGGAAACGAAATCAGATGCCTTGCGCCCGGATCAGGAGCATTGTCATACCGGAATATCACAGCAGAACCTTTTCGGTAATTATACCCGTATTTGTATTTTTCAATCCCTTTGTCCGTCTTTTCCACAAACTCCTTGAAATCAAGCGACGACCCTTCGATAAAATCAATCCGTCCGGAGAGGAATGCCATATCCTGTGTTTTTCTGTCGGTATTCAACTGATACCCTGCCACAGGAAAACAGGATCGGATCAAATCCTCAATCTCTGAAATATACTCATTCATATTCAAAAGCAATCTGCTCAAGGCTGGTCAGTTTTTCCCGCAGACGTGTCATGGTTTCAATTTCCCCTTCCCATTCAAGAAGTTCCATATCATCAGCCAGCCCGTAAAGCGATTCTCTGTCAGATTTTCCGTACCGGTTTTCAAAATCCGATATTCTGCTTTGCACCCTGCTGATCTGCTTTTTCAGAATGGCTGCTTCCAGACCCACCAGAAACTGTATCTTTCTCAATGTCCAAAGATCGCTGTTCTGTGCAATTACCTTTGTCATGTTTGCATCCTTTATTACAATAGGTTACATCTCATTCCATCGCTCAGCGCGGGAACGGATCTGAACTGTCTGAACTCTGAACCATCTGATTACTCTGATTAACCTTATGGAAAATGAGAGTAATCAGACAAATCAGAGTTCAAGACAATCCCGGTCAATCCTTTCATCCTGTGAATCAGGGTTCAGACATCCCAATCCTCGCGGGAATTGTCCTTTCATCCATGTAATCCACCTGAATCTTTTCATTGCCGACCCGCAGCCCGCTCCGGGTGTTGTAAATTGCCTCGCCTTTTTGCATCAGTTTTGCAGGCTCCTCATTGTCATAATCCAGAAATCTGGGGCATTCGGATTTGTGGATTTTGAACACAATCCGAAGCCCGATCTGGTTCATGGTGGTTTTGTCCAACTGCGTGTTTATCAGGGATTGGGAAGACAGCAGCAGATGAATGCCAAAGGAACGCCCTCTTTTGGCAATGTCCTCCAGCAGCAGATTGACTTCTTTGGCAATTTTGAAAGTCTCCAGAAGTTTCTGAAATTCATCTATAATCAGCAGAATGCGGGGCAGTTTTTTCTCTGCTGTCTGATTGTATTTGCTGATGTGATTCACACCCGCAGCTTTAAAAAGTTCCCCTCTTTCGCTCAGGGAAGTCTGCATTTTTTTCAGGATTCCGATACCGGATTCCACACTGGTTTCCGCAGACAGAAACTTCACATTGGGATGACCCTGATATACATTGAATTCCGTGCCTTCCTTGTAATCCAGCAGACAGAACTGCAATTCATCGGGAGAATAAATTTCCCTGCTTCTCACAATGATATTGTGCAGCAGCATGGTTTTGCCGGAACCGGTTTCACCGCCCACCAGCGCATGATACACATTGCTGTCATATCCCAGCGTGAAATAATGCGTGTCCGGTCCTTTTCTGCCAATGGGAATGCGGATGCCGTCCTCTCTGATTTCCTGTGTCCGTATGCCTTCGCAATGCCGGTTGATCTGTTCCATCCGGTTTTCAATCTCGCTGATTTCCGGACGAATGTGAATGCCGTACAGTTTCAGATCAAACATCCGGGACAGATCACTGATATAGGCAATATTGCTGATCCTGCACGATTTTTCGTCTATATCCGAAATCATGGGCAGAGTCTGAACCAGTTCTGCGGCTGCGCCGGCAATATTGCCGTAACCGGAAATGCTTTGGTCATAACTCATGATGACATACATGCCGAGCGCGGAACCGTTTTCCATGATTCCTGCCAAAGCATCCATTCTCTCCCTGCTGAATCCTTTGGGAAAATCCGCAATAAACAGGATATGGTACGGCTCCGTATTGCCGGATTCCCGGTTATACTGCACCAGATTCTCAAATTTGTAACCAAGCCGCTGATGGATAAGGATTTTTGCAATCTCGGAATATTCATTGAGCAGTTTTCCCAGTTCGCTTTCACCGGTGACAAGGGATTCGGGACTGACAATTTTTCTGTGCAGACCGGAGAGAATGCGGAACCCCGCGCCGAAATTGCCAATATCCGCAAAATGGCAAATAAGCGCGTCCGGCGAAAACCGACTGATCACACGCAGGGCTGTGAGCTGAAGAAAGCAGTTGACTTTCTGCCGGTTTTCCTCATTTACGGCAATCACAAGCCCTTTTGTCTCCTGAAAGGGGATCAGCAAAGGAAAATGCGCGCAGCTCTGTTCATGGGTCACAACCGCATTTCCAATGCGTATCACACGGGGCGGTTCCGTATGCTCTGTAAGATTTATCTCTCTGAAATCAGAGAGTTCGTCATCCGAGAAACAGCTTTTGCAGGATTCGTAAAAACGGTTTTCCCTGTCCGCAAGCCTGATACCTCCTGAAAAACCGGCAATCATTTTCTTCTCCTGTGATAAGGCTTAAATCGGTGTTTCTTCCAAATGGGCGATCAGTCTCTCAATATAAGGAATATCATTTCCCTCAATATTACTGACAATACCGTGAATTCTGCTTTTGGTTTCATCCAGAAATTCAGCCTGATACCGGTCGTAAATCTGAGCGTCCAACTGCTGATCCGCCAGATCGTCCAGAAACTGCTGATAACGCTCGGAAGACGTATTCAGTGCCTCATTGAACTGAACCAGAAATGCTTTGAGATTTCGAAGCGTTTCCACCTGATTGCCAATAATTGGATTCATACTGTTTCTCCTTTCTGTCTGATGCACAAGATGTTTTTCCCGCAGTCCGTCCAGATAGCCCTGATTGATGCCTTCCGTATAGGTGTTCAGGGCATTGGAAGAAAAAAATGCCTTTAGTTTGTCAAAACCGGAATAATTCTTTTTTTCCCCTTTGCGCGCCTGAGCGAGTCCATCCTGCCAGCCTTTGTCAAAGTCGTTGGTGTTGAACATGATGAAACACAGCTTTCCTTTTTTTGTTTTCTGTTATTGTGACAATACAGATCTCAACGCTGCAAGATTCTCAGCTTCATCAAACAGGGCTGCAACCGGAACAGCAAAACCTTTGACAGCTTTGCATTTGAGAATTCCGGAATCTGCCTTGACATGAAGAACATATTCATTTTTTTCAAGAAAATAATGCTCGACCGCACAGGAGGTAGGATAAATGATAAAGTATTA
>CAZDIU010000079.1:0-17737 GCA_964505535.1 uncultured Desulfobacterales bacterium
ATTGATGTCTGTGGTTTTGATCTCGTATTTTCCGCCTCTGGCAAAGCCCAGAAGCTGCCGGGTCAGACCGGCTCCGCTTTGCACATATTCCTCCATGTGTTTCAGTTTTTCCCGGTGCGGATGGTTTTCCTCTGTGTCCAGAAGCATCAGGGAGATGTTTCCCAAAATCCCGGTGAGCAGGTTGTTGAAATCATGGGCAATGCCTCCGGCCAGTGTGCCGATGGCCTCCATTTTCAGGGCCTGATGCAACTGATTTTCCAGTCTGCGGTATTCGGTCATGTCTTTGCAGATGCCCACAATGCCTGTCACCTCTCCGCCGGAACTGACATTGGGCGCTGCACTCAGATGAAAGATGCGCAGGGAACCATTCCGGTGTATCAGGGTCAAAGCCAGATCCCTGAGGGTTTTTTTCTGCTGAGCGATACTGCGGACGGTCTGCATGCTGCTTTCTCCGCTCTTGACAAATTCCGCGAGTTCCTTTCCCATTGCGATTTCCCTGTCATAGCCCAGCAGGATTTCAAAGGCCGGATTCAGATAGGTGAAGGTGCTGTCAGGGGCAAGGGTGAAGATAATGTCCGGCGAATTTTCCGAAAGAGAGCGGAACCGCTCTTCACTTCTGCGGAGCTGTTCCTCTGCCTGCTTGATTCTGCGGATATCCGTGATGACACCGAAGCTGCCCCTGAAATTTCCCTGTTCATCAAAAATGGGGACAGGGGAGATGATGGTGGGCAGATTCTGACCGTCTTTTCTGCGCCATGAAATTTCATAGGAGGAGGCTTCCCTTTTTTTCCGCTTTTCCCTTTCGTTCTGATAAATCCGCAGATTTTCCTCATCAAAATAATGGGAGATGGGGGAACCTGTGATTTCCTCCCGGGGCCTGTCCAGCATACGGCAGAGTTTTTCGTTGACATAAACCAGGGCACTGTTTTCATCCACAACGGCCAGCCCCTCATTCATGGTTTCCACCAGCAGCCGGTAGCGTTCCTCACTTTCCGCGAGTTCCGTGTTTTTTCTGCTCAGTTCGGCATTGATGCGGCTGAGATCCAGGATCATGTCTTCTATACGGCCGGTCATGACATTGAAGGCATGGGCAAAGGTGTTCATTTCATCCCGGCTTCGGACACTGACCCGATCCGAAAATTTTCCGGATGCAATATTTTTTGCAGCCACCGAAAGTTCCCGGATGGGAGCCGTGACCTGGCGGGCAAGGAGAAATCCCGCGACAAGAGAGAAAAACAGCAGAACACCGGCCCAGTACAGCATACGTTCCAGAGCCTGGCGGGTGCTGTTTTCCACCACGCGCACCAGTTGGGCTGAAGCGGCTGTGGCCAGTTCCACCGGAACCACCAGGGCAAAATGCCAGTCAACGGACTTGAGGCTGTGATAGGCAAAATATTTGGCCTCCCCGCGCAGGGAAACCTGCTGTATGGAAGATTCTCCCAAAGCCATGCGTTTAAGCACGGCATCCAGTTCCGGATTTACAGAACGGCTCAGATCGATAATGCCTCTGGACGCATAGGCTTCAGGCGAGGAGAGTTCCACCCGTGCATGGGGAGATGCCCCGATAAGTTGAAGACGGGAATCCATGAGAAAGGTGTAACTGGATCGAATGGCCTGAAAATGGTTGAACTGGGTGATCAGACTGACCAGCGAAATGCTGATGCCCACATAACCGTGAATTCGGCCATTGGAGAAAACAGGCGCAACCGCATCAATGACCAGATCATAGGAAAGGGAAAGCGGATTGACATGAACTTCACTCCACACAGCCTCCACAAGGGTCACTTCCCCAAATCTGGCGTCTGGAACTGATGCCGGATCAGATATGTTTTTCGGGAAAAAAGGCGAGGACAGGAAGGTATGGGCATCCGGCAGATCTTCGGGGAGATTTGCGGCCGGCCAGATTCGGATGTCTCCGGCAAGGGGGACAAACCAGCTCATGGAGCAGAAATTCATGTCCGCAAACAGTGCAGGCAGCAGTTTTTCCGGAAACATCCGGCCCGGCTCACAGTGCTTCAGATATTTTTCCAGATACATGGAACCGTAACGGGCCGCTGTTTTTGCCCGGTTGAGCTGCACATCCAGCGTGGCCGCCTGTCCCCTGACATTTTTTTCAATAAAGTTTTCTGTCTGCCGGGAAAGGATGGCGCGGCTCTCCCATCCCATCTCCTTTTCCGCCTCATCCAGTGTATTGCGGATGGCAAAGGCGATGCCCAAAGTCAGCACAAGGATGGCAGCAGACAGCAGCAGGAGTATTTTGTGCCATAAAAGAAGTCCGGAAAATCTGTGTTTCATGTCTTCTCAGGAACCGATAATCTCTGTCCACAGTTTCTGTGTGTCATCCAAAGCCTTTTTCGGACTTTTCTGCCCCTCCAGCGCCAGCCGGACGTTGCGGGTCAGAATATCCAGAAGCTCCTGGGACTGCGGAAGGCAGGGCCAGGCCGTGGCGCTTTCCAGAGCCGCCCGGGACGCCACACTCAGCTCCGGAGCAAATTTTTTGTATTCATCTGAATTCAGAACCGAAATCCGCACCGGATCAATGCCGCCGTTGATCAGATTCAGGCGCAGGGTAATCTCAGGCCGGGAGACAAACAGCAGATAGGCCAGTGCAGCTTCCGGATCATTTGCCTTTGCCGAAATCCCCATACTGAATCCTGAATTGAGCGCGGGCGAATGCCCGGCTTTTTCCCCGCTTCCTTTGGGCATCTGAACTGCACCCCAGTCTCCCCGGATAAGGGACTGCTCGGGATCTTCGGCCATGATGCCGATGTCTGTCCACTGTTCCGCCATAGCCACTTTTCCGGAAAGAAACGCGTCGCGGGCCACTTCCCAGTCAGTTTCCATGGGGGTGGGCAGGGCATAGGCTGCCTGATCAATGAGGGCTGAAAGTGCAGCCACGGCCTCTTCACTGTTGATTGCCGGCCGGCTGTTCTCATCCAGCATTCTGCCCCCGAAACCGCCCAGCCTGTTCACAAAACTGGAAACAAGAATCATCGCCGCAGGCGGAGCCATGATGGCTGTTCCGTAGATGCCGCTGTCCTTTTCCTTTTCCGTTACGGTGCGGGCAATCACGGCAAATTCATCCCAGGTTTCCGGAGGGGAGAAACCATGTTTCTGCAAAAGGGATTTGCGGTAAAACAGCACATGGGTGTCACCGTCATAGGGAAGGGCCCATCGTTTTCCCTTATACAGGGTATAGGGATCATACAGACTGGGAATGAAATCCTCCGGCTGGAGAATCTCCCGGTTTTGTTCAATAAAGTCTGTCAGGTCTTTCAGCACTCCTTTTTCCGCCAGACTGCCCACATCCACATACCAGAACATGATCACATCCAGATTGGGATCATCCGAAGCAGCATCCTTTATGGCATGGGAAAGCATTTCCGAATAATCCACAACAATGTTGCGGACAATGGCTCCGGTTTCCTCATGAAACCATTCTGCCGCAAGATCAGCGGCCCGGACATGGGGATGGTTGGTCATCACAGTCACCTTTCTGCCGTTCAGATCAGACTTGCGTACAGGCTCAGTCTGGGGTGGATGGGGGCTGTCAATGATTTCCACAGAAATCACGACTACCATCAGGGCAATAATCAGTACAGCCCAAACCAGCAGTTTTTTGTCCATACCCTCTCCTTTCCTCAAAAATGCACCTGCAGGGGAATGATCTGGAATCTGCCCCCGCAGATTGCGGTTTTCCGGACACAGGATACAGAAAAACAGAATTTTCATATCCGGAAGATTGACTTTTTTCAGATTTATAATATAAGTTTTCCAAAATGTGAATCAGAATTATGTTTCTGTAATTCATAAAAAACACAATTCGTCAGACAATGGTTTGCATCAGCGGCTGGATATTGGGGATAACGGCTTGGAAGCATGAATTATCCCAAAGAAAAACCAAATGCCCGCAGCGGTTTTGCAGACCGCAGGAAAAAGAAGACTCATCTCACCCGCATCTGACCTGCAAAACTGATTTCGGACACCATGGAAAACGGAGAATCCGTCAAATGGAACTGTCGGTGACACAGAAAAATGACAGTGTGCAGTTTGTTCTGCACGGAGATGTTGATGAAAAAGGAGCAGCCCTGCTCAGCAGGCGTTTTCAGGAACTGGCGGATAAAAAAATGATCAGAGAACTGGTGCTGGATTTTCAGCAGGTGGGATATATCGGCAGTTCCGGCATCGGCCTGCTCATCCTTTTCTACCAGACGCTGGCCGCATCGGGAGGAAAAGTGCACATAAAAAATGTATCCGCTGCCATTTACGATCTGTTTCTGGAACTGGATATTCAGACAATTCTGAGGATTTCCAAATCCTGACAAAAAAGAGGACAGTCTGGCACAGCACTGGCGGATGGAGGGGAAAAACGGTTCCGGGAAGGCCCGATGCAGAAGAGAATGCACAATGATATCTTCTGGAGGACGGACGGCCTGAACTGTTTTCCGAAAAATGCAAAAACGGAAGACAACTGCCGGAGGCATATCATGAGCGCGATTTTTGGTGAAATACGGCATTTTCCGCAGGGCAACGGCCCGGATATCCGGCTGCGGATATTCGGAGATGAATTCTATGCCCGGTATGAAAGCGAGACCGGTTATACAGTGGTATATGATCCGGATGTCGGGAAGTACTGCTATGCGGAACTGGTTAACGGCAATCTGATTTCCGGCGGTGTTCCGCTCAGCAGACGTCCTCCGCGGGGGCTGAAGCGGCATATTCAGGAAAACAGGGATATCCGGAACGCGAAATTCCGGATGCGTCACCGGGATATTTATCCGCTCCCCCTTCCCATCCCGGGCATTGCCGGTCCCCGGTGCACAGACGGCGGTCTGCTTCCGGGCCGCCGCATCACAAAGGGAAGGGTGAAGGGACTGACCGTTCTTGTCAACTTCAGGGATGTGAAAACCCATGTCAGTTTGGGAAATGTTGAAGAACTGCTCAATGCGGATGTCTGCAGGGTCAACCGGAACTACTGTTCGGTGCGGGATTATTTTCTCAGGATATCCGGGGGAAAACTTGATTACAGCAATTTGGTGGTCGGCCCGGTCACTTTGAGCCGGAAACGGGAATATTACATCGCCCATTCCCTGGCTGAAGAGGCACTGGCCATAGCTGTCAGCGAGTTTCTCATTGATCTGTCGGAATTTGACTCCTCCAGTGAAAAAATCATTGATGCGGTCACGTTTCTCTATGCAGGGAGAAGTCTGTACAAAAACAGGCTGTGGCCCCAGAACCGGAGCTTTTCATGTCCCGCAATCCATAACGGTTACACCTTTGGCAGATACATGATTGCCGGTCTGGGGCGTTATCCGGTTGACCTGAGCATCGGAACTGTCTGCCATGAAACCGCACATATGCTCTGCGGATTTCCCGACATGTATGATTACGGCATCAGCACCGGGGATGCGGATATAAACCCCGGACTGGGAGCTTACTGCCTTATGGCCCTGGGACAGAGGCTCAATTACGGCAGAAGCCCGGCCCCTGTATGCATTTATCTGAGAGATCTGGTGGGATGGTGCGACCGGGAAGTCCTGCTCAATCATCCGGATATGTTTGAAGTCCGGTACGGAGATTACCATTCGGTTTTCCGTTATGAGACAGATCGTCCCAATGAATACTTTCTGGTGGAAAACCGCACCCGGATGAAGCTGGATGCGTATCTCCCGGCCAGCGGCCTGGCTGTGTATCACTGTGACACCATGGGAAGGAACGGATGGAACGGTGGTACGCCGGATCTGCATCCCCGCTGCGTTCTGCTGCAGGCAGACGGCAGTCTGCATCTGGAAACCGGACGCAATACCGGAGGCCGTTTTGATCTCTTCGGCAGAACAGACGGCGTGGCCGTATCGGTTGACACCCTTCCCTCCTCCAAAGCCTGGGACGGAACGGAAACCGGTCTGAACATCATTGACATCAGCGAACCGGGCGAAGTGATCCGCTTTAAAACCGGCATGGTGGGAGATCGGGGCGAGAGCGATATCGCTGATACCCCGCTCATCTTCCGGGAGGTTTTTCCGGACATGCTGATTCCGGATGATGATCCCGAAGGTCTGTCCAGTGTGATTCAGATTGCCAAACATGGAAATATTGAAGACATTTTGGTGACAGTGGACATCCACCATGCCTTTATAGGGGATTTGGAGGTTTTCCTGAAAACCCCTTTGGGCGGCAGGATCATGCTGCACAACCGTGACTGGAGCGAACAGAGCGATCTGCATCTCACTTATGATGCGGAAACCGTGCTGGCCGGGCTGAAGGGCAAGGCCATGCACGGAGACTGGACCCTGTGCATCAAAGACATGGCGCTCAATGACATCGGCAAACTCAATTTCTGGAGCCTGCTCATCGAATATACGCCCACGGACAGAATCATCCAGACCGAGGCCGTGTCCGGTCTGAAAATTCCCCCGGCAGACTGGAACGGCATCAGCAGTGCCATTCCCATAAACCGGGAAGGAATGGCTGAGAACATCCGGGTGTATGCAGAAGTGACTCATCCCTGCATCGGGGATTTGCAGATCTCTCTGATCGCCCCTTCGGGCCGCAGTGTGGTGCTTAAACCCTTTGGAGAAGGAAGGCTCAAGGCCAATATGCGGGGTCTCTACGATACCCGGAACCACGAGGGTCTGGCTGCAATGGCACGGGCAGGCCAGGAAATGCAGGGGGAATGGCTGCTGGAGATCATTGACTGCGAATCTGAAGGCCCCGGTGTTCTGGAAAAATGGTCACTGGCTTTCACCTGTTAAGCCGTATCTGGCCTGGCATGGCTGGGGGAATTTCACAACCGCACAATTTATCTCATAACCAATTGATTATATAAAATTTTTCATGACAAAACCCCAAAAACGGCATTGTCAGGGAAAGTTCCCATGATAATGCAATATGGGGGAAAGCCCCTGATTTTTTCCCAATGCCCGGCAGGGGCACCCAATCCATATTTTCATTCTTTTGTTTTTTCCATACAGCAATGTTTCTCCTTTACCCCGGGGCAGTATTTGAGCAATGTTTCCTGTCTCCTGCAAACAGCACATCAACCATATCAGCCATACCCCTGCCATGAGAACATCCGACCTGAGAATGAATACGTATTCATTTATCAAAAAATATGAAAAAGGTGAAAAAAACTTTCATGTCTGAATTTTTTCATCCGGGAGAAAAATAAAATAATCAATAAATACAAATGAAAATTTTTTTTATTCAAAAAAATATTTTCTTTTAATATTTTTTTCTTGACAGACATACACTCTCCTGATAAATGAATGAACACTCATTCACTGGACAGTATCAAACCGGATCATCAAAAAACAAATCCGGCATCCGTTTTTCGGAAATCAGGCTGTTTACGGAGGTTGTCATCAGTACAAAAGCGAACAACACTGCAGGCGAGAAATACCACCGGATACTGGAGGCTGCCGTAAGCGTTTTTGCAGAAAAGGGTTTTCATCAGGCAACCATTTCGCAGATCGCGCGGGAAGCCGGTGTTGCAGATGGAACCATTTATCTGTATTTCAAGAACAAAGATGATATTCTGGTTCAGTTTTTCACCTACAAGACCAAACAGGTTTTTGCCGGTTTCCGGGAAGAGGTGAAAAAGGCCGACAATGCCATCGGCAAACTCCGGAATCTGGTACACCGGCATCTGGAAGAATTCCAGAAAGACAGAAACATGGCGGTTGTGTATGAGGCCATGACCCATCAGAATATCCATCTGGTGGATGAAAACATCCGGGAAATGTCCAAACTGTATCTGGACATTGTATCGGAAATCATTGAGCGGGGACAGGAAGAGGGCATAATGCGCCGGGATTTGTATATCGGTCTGGTCAAGCGTTTCATTCTCGGAGCAGTGGAATCTGCCATCAGCAACTGGCTGAGATCCAAAAGAAAATATGACCTGACTTCCATGACGGACCCCATCATTGATCTGTTTATCCGGGGCATTGGAAACAACGGACACGGAAAAGCATAATTTTTCCGATTTTGTCACAAATAATACAAACAAGATGATTTTTCATTCGCAATTCATGATTCTGTAAAGGAGAGTAAAAATGGCGCAGGTAATTGCAGATCGCAGGGATGTGGATTTTGTTCTTCATGAGCAGTTGGAGGCAGGGGAACTGAGCAAATCAGACAAGTTTGCCGAGTTCACCAAAAAAGCCATTGACATGACCGTCAATGAGGCCCGGAATCTGGCTGTCAAGGAGATTCTGCCCACCCGGAAACCCGGAGATGAGGAAGGATGCAGGTTTGACAATGGCAAAGTGACTGTTCCGGAGTGTTTTCACCGTGCTTTCAAGCTGTTCTGCGAAGGCGGATGGACAGCCACCACCGAGGATCCGGAATGGGGCGGGCAGGGAATGCCCAGAACCCTGGCCCTGGCTGTAAGCGATTATTTCAACGGTGCCAATTATCCCTTTATCATGTATCCGGGACTGACCCACGGCGCGGGCAAGCTGGTGGAAACCTTTGGCACAGAAGAGCAGAAAAGACTGTGTCTGAAAAACATGTATACCGGCAAATGGGGCGGAACCATGCTCCTGACCGAACCCGAAGCCGGTTCTGATGTGGGTGCGCTCACCACCACAGCCACCAGAAATGCGGATGGCACTTTCTCCATCACAGGAAACAAAATCTTCATCTCCAGCGGCGAAAATGATCTGGTGGAAAACATCATTCACCCGGTTCTGGCACGCATTGAGGGCGCACCTGCCGGAACCAGAGGCATTTCCCTTTTCCTGGTTCCCAAATACCGCATCAATCCGGACGGCAGTCTGGGCGAATTCAATGATGTGATCTGCACCGGCATTGAACACAAAATGGGCATTCACGGCAATGCCACCTGTTCCCTGACCCTGGGCGGAAAAGGCCAGTGCATCGGCACGCTTCTGGGCGAGGAAAACAAGGGCATGAAAGCCATGTTCCTCATGATGAACGAAGCCCGCGCGCTGGTGGGAATGCAGGGTTTCAGCTGTGCTTCCGCTTCCTATCTGAATGCTGTCAATTATGCCAGAGAGCGGGTGCAGGGCAAAAATCTGCTGCAGATGATGGACGCTAATGCTCCTTCTGTTCCCATCATTCAGCATCCGGATGTGCGCCGCATGCTTCTGAAAATGAAGTGCATGGTCGAGGGAATGCGCAGCCTGATTTACTATCATGCCTATCTGGATGATTTGAAACATATTACAGATGATGAAAAGAAAAAAGCCAAGTATCAGGGCATGATTGAACTGCTGACACCCATTGTAAAAGGTTATGTAACAGATAAGGCCTTTGATGTTTGCAGTGACGGCATTCAGGTTTACGGCGGTTACGGATTCACCCGTGAATTTCCCCAGGAAATGCTGCTGCGGGACTGCAAGATCACCCAGATTTACGAAGGAACCAACGGCATTCAGGCAATGGATCTGCTGGGCAGAAAACTGGGCATGAACAAAGGCAAGCCGGTGATGGATCTGCTCACCGAGATGAACAAAACCATTGCAAAAGCCAAAGAAGCCGGACTCGATGAGCTGGCTGCGGATATGCAGACAGCCGTGAACAAACTCGGCGAAGTGGGCATGCATCTGGCAACTGCGGCCATGTCTCCCAAAGTGCTGAACGCATTCTCTTTTGCCCATCCCTTTATGGAAGTCACAGGTGATGTGGCCATGGCCTGGATGCTCCTGTGGAGAGCCGGAATTGCGGCACAGAAAGTGGAAAAGGCCGGAAAGAAAGACAAATCTTTCTATGAAGGCCAGATCAAAAGTGCCGAATATTTCATCAAGGCCCTGCTTCCCGTCACACTTGGCAAAATGAATGCCATCCTTGCCAACAACGGCGCGGCTGTCGAAATTTCCGAAGACGCGTTCGGCGGAAAATAAATTCAGTGAACAGTAAACAGTAAACAGTTGTCAGTTGTCAGTAAACAGTTATCAGTGAACAGTAACTGATAATTGGTAACGCATACAAGATTTGACAATTTTTAAAAAATTGTCAAATCTTATTCGGAATCTGACTCTTAATTTGCATTGATAACTGAACACTGGTAACTGATAACTGGTAACTGAACACTGATAATTGGTAACTGAATAATGAATGAACATTCATTCATACAAATATAAAAGCGTTCTCAGGAGGATATAATGGTCAGAAAAATCAGAAAGGCTGCGGTCATCGGATCCGGCGTCATGGGCAGCGGCATTGCCGCTCTTCTTGCCAGTGCAGGCATCAAAACCCTGCTGCTGGACATTGTTCCCTTTGATCTGAAAGAGGAAGAGAAAAACAACCCGGCAGCCAGAAACCGCATTGTCAAAGCCGGTTATGACAATATGCTCAAGGCTCAGCCCGCGCTGCTGATGCAGAAAAAGGATGCGGATCTGATTTCCATCGGCAATATGGAAGATGATTTCAGCAAACTTTCCGAATGCGACTGGATTGTGGAAGTGGTGGTGGAAAACCTGAAAATCAAACAGGATCTGTTCAAACGCATTGAACCCATCCGCAAGAAAGACGCGATTGTTTCCAGCAACACCTCCGGCATCCCCCTGAAAAAAATGTGCGAAGGGTTAAGCCGCGAATTCAAGCAGCATTTTCTGGGAACCCATTTTTTCAACCCGGTTCGCTACATGAAACTGCTCGAACTCATTCCCGGAGAGGAAACCAGCCCGGAAATCCTGTCTTTCATTGCAGAATTCGGCGAGAAAAAACTGGGCAAGGGCATTGTCTGGGCAAAAGACACCCCCAATTTTGTGGGCAACCGCATCGGTGTGCATGGCATTGTGAAAACCATGCAACTCATGGTGGAAGACGGTCTGACCATTCCGGAAGTGGATGCGCTTTTCGGGCCTGCACTGGGACGCCCCAAAACAGCCATGTTCAAAACCACTGATCTGGTGGGACTGGACACCATGGGCCATGTTGCCAAAAACACCTATGATCTGGTGACAGATGACGAGCAGAGAAACAGCTTTGCTGTGCCGGAATTTGTCAATCAGATGGTTGCAAAAAAATATCTGGGCAACAAAACCAAAGGCGGATTCTACAAAAGCGAACTGACACCGGAATGGAAAAAAATCCGCAAGGTTATCAATATCAATACCCTGGAGTATGAAGAATACGGCAAAGCGGAGTTTCCCTGTCTGGAAGCTGCGAAAAAAGCCAAAACCCTGCCGGAGAAAATCAAGGCTGTTGTTTACGGTGATGACAAAGGCGCGAAATTTGCATGGAAAGCATTGGCATGGGCATTGGTATACGCTGCCAACCGGGTTCCGGAAATCTCTGATACCATTGTTGAAATTGACAATGCCATGAAATGGGGCTACAATTTTGAAATGGGTCCCTTTGAAACTTGGGATGCCATTGGCGTTGCAGAATCTGTGGAAAAAATGACAGCTTCCGGCATTCCGGTTCCGGAAAACGTGAAGAAAATGCTGGCTGCCGGCAGCAAAACCTTTTACAAAATTGAAAAGGGCAAAACCCTGTACTTTGATTTTGCCACCAACAGCTACAAACCTGTTGCCGTAAGCGAAAATGTCATCTCCCTGGCTGCGCTGCGTGCGGATAACAAAGTGGTGAAATCCTGCAAATCCGCTTCTCTGATCGATCTGGGGGATGGTGTGTTCTGCTGTGAATTCCATTCCAAGATGAATGCGCTCAATGCAGAGATTGTGGATTTCATCGGGGATGCGCTGAATTACGTGGAAGAAAACGGCCTGGGTCTGGTCATCGGCAATCAGGCAGGCGGAATGCCGGGCGCGTTCTCCGCAGGCGGCGATCTTTTCTATATGGCAGGATTGGCAAAGGAAGGCAAATTTGCGGAAATTGACGCATTCCTGAAAACAGCGCAGGACGGTCTGCAGAAAGCCCGTTATGCCAGTTTCCCCGTTGTCGCGGCTCCTTACGGACTGGCACTGGGCGGCGGATGTGAAGTGTGTCTGGCAGCAGATCGCATTGTTGCCCATGCAGAACTGTATATGGGACTTGTGGAAATCGGTGTGGGACTTCTGCCCGCAGGCGGTGGATGCACCAATCTGTGGAAAAAAATCGTGAGTTCCATTCCCGATGCGGTGACCGGTGCGGATCTGTGCTCCTTTTTCACTCCCGTATTTCAGACCATTGCCATGGCCAGAGTCTCCTCATCCGCAGCAGACGCACGGGCCATCGGTTTCCTCGGCCCCCAGGATCGGATTGTGTTCAACCGGGATCATCTTATCGGAGAAGCCAAAAAGGAAGTTCTGAAGATGGTCGAAGAAGGATACACGCCGCCGGTGAAACGCAAAATTCCGGTCGCGGGACAGGCAGGACAGGGCATGGTCCATGCGGAACTTTTCAATATGCAGAACGGCGGATTTGTCACAGAATACGATGTGTTCCTTGCCAGACGCATTGCCTTTGTCATCACGGGCGGGGAAGTGAAAAAGAACAGCGAACTGGATGAGGAAGTGCTTCTGAAACTGGAACGGGATGCGTTTGTGGATTTTTGGAAACAGGAAAAAACCGCAGCCCGTGTGGAGCATATGCTGAAAACCGGCAAACCCCTGAGAAATTAATCTTGTATCGCGTGCCGGGAGGCAGGTTTTTTTATCAACAACCTTCTTGTCTCCTATCCGTACCTGCCTTCCGGCACTTTTACAGTGAACAGTAAACAGTAGACAGTTATCATTGACTAAGGCTGTTTGGCAAGTGGTATCTGCTATCTGACAACTGGTAACTGGTAACTGATAACTGTTCACTGATAACTGACAACTGTTTACTGAAAATGGAGGAATTCTCAATGAGAGATGCATATATTGTTTCATCCGTAAGAACACCGGGCTGCCGCAGAGCCAAGGGTGCGTTCAAAGATACCCGTCCCGAAGAACTGCTGTCCTTTATTCTCAAGGCTGCAATTGGAAAAGTTCCGGGTCTTGATCCCAAAAAAATTGATGATGTCATGATCGGCTGCGCGTTTCCCGAAGCTGAGCAGGGTCTCAACATTGGCCGTGTTGCAGTGCAGATCGCGGGGCTTCCGGATGAAGTCAGCGGTGCGACGGTCAACCGTTTCTGTGCCTCCGGTCTGGAAGCCATTGCATTGTCTGCCATGCGCATTATGTGCGGATGGTCAGAAATTGCCATTGGCGGCGGTGTGGAATCCATGACCTTTGTGCCGATGGGCGGCAATATGCCCCGTCCGGATGCAGATTTTTCCAAAGAGCATCCCGATGCCTATGTGTCCATGGGCATCACTGCGGAGAATGTGGCAAAACGCTACAATGTGACCCGTGAACAGCAGGATGAATTCGCATACAATTCCCAGATGAAGGCAGCAAAGGCACAGAAAGAGAAACTTTTCACTGAAATCGTTCCCACTCCCGCGGTGAAATTTGTGCAGCAGGCAGACGGAACCTTTAAGAAAGAAACCTTTCTCCAGGATTTTGATGACGGCGTGCGTGCGGACACCACCAAAGAAGGGCTTGCCAAACTGCGCCCCGCATTTTCCTTTACCGGTTCCGTAACCGCAGGCAATTCCTCACAGACCACAGACGGCGCGGCTGCAACCCTGCTGATGAGCGAAAAAATGGTCAAAGAACTGGGTGTGAAACCCATTGCCAAAGTCAAATGCTACACCACTGTGGGCTGCCGTGCAGATGAAATGGGTGTGGGGCCCCGTTACGCGATTCCCAAGCTGCTGGATCTGGCAGGGCTGAAGGTCGGTGACATCGGTGTATGGGAAATCAACGAGGCGTTCGCTTCCCAGGCATTGTACAGTGTGCGGGAACTGGGCATCAATCTGGACAATGTGAATGTGTACGGCGGAGCCATTGCACTGGGTCATCCGCTGGGATGCACAGGTGCAAAACTCTGTGCGCAGCTTGTTCACCGCATGAAAGAGCGCGGCGCCAAATATGGTGTGGAATCCATGTGCATCGGCGGCGGCATGGGAGCGGCTGCTCTGTTTGAACTGTGTGACTGATTTGTGCTGTGAAATCTGAGAAGATTTCGGATTAAACCCTTAGGGTTTTTGACAAATTTTTTGTCAGTTTGTTTTTCAGATTTCTGCTTATAAACAGGCTGTGATAATATAATGGATTAAGGGCTGTTTCCTGCATAAGGGAACAGCCCTTTTTTGTCTCAACGGTCTTTGGTCTGCTTTTTTCTGTTCTTCTCTCAGTACTCCAGACAGGCAGCAACTCTTACTTATTTAAAATTTGAGATAATTATTGAATAATGCCCATCCTGAAACAAACAGGGATATATCCTGAATTGTGCTTATTTTGATTTTTTTTGTTGCAATTTCAAATATGGCCGGTGTATATTGAATTTCAGTCTGTTATAACATAACTCCGCCGGATCATCAGGTCATATACCCAGATGGAAAATGGCAGTCCGTCTGAAATTCGGCATCAAATTTGCTATCCGCATAACCGCGTTTTTTCATGCTTTAAGACAAAAAAACGCATAACAACTGGTTATGGATTTTAACTTACTACCTGAAAATGTTATATGAACGGTAAGGAACCAAAGCAGTTGTCGTTAGCAATAGTTCGGTAATTTTCCTCGATTTGGCAGTCTGATAATCATAACAGATTGAAATTATTAAAGCTGATTTTTTGACTTTGATTTCATAACTTGCTGAAATCATTAAGTTGGAAAAATTTTACCGAAGTATTGGTTAGATGAAATTGAAGAAATCGAAAAGCTCACATTGAGATGGATTTTTCAGGCAATCACCGGTTAACTCGCTGTCAGTCGCGCCCCGCTGTGGCCATGCCTCGGCTCGGTATGTCTGTCGGGCATTCTTGTTACAGTGGGCATCAATGATGCCTAACTTTTAAAAATTAAAAACCCCCATGAACATTGGCAACGAACGCCAAGAGGAGAAATAAAGACACTTTTTTTCTTGATGAGGCAGTTGCCAATAAAAGGAGATATTATGAAAAGGAAAGGATTGAACATTTTTTTTCTGGTGACGGGCATCTGGATTCTCTGTTTATGGTGTCCGATCGTGTCTGCCCAGCAGAAACCCATTCTGATTGCCGGAGACGAAGAAAAAGAAGGCGGCTATCTGGTCGAAATTACGCAGGCAGCCTTTCAGCGGGTCGGGTATGCCCCGGAATTCATATTTGTCCCATGGGCACGGGCGTTGCAGCTCAGTATTGAAGGAGATTATACGGTGTTACTGGCAGCATATTACACAGAAGAACGTGCGGAAAAATTGGCTTACACCGAACCCATTGGATCCACACGCGTCTTCTTATTGAAGCGAAAAGACCGGAATATTGCCTATAAGACTGTGGAAGATCTCAAACCGTACCGAATAGGACATATCAGAGGGTCGAAAGTGAACAAAGCATTTGATGAGGCTGAGAAAACCTTTCTGACGACAGAGTATGTTGCACGCACCGAACAGAATATCAAAAAATTATTAGCAGACAGAATTGATCTTGTGGTCGAAAAGGAAGAGCGTCTCATGCAACTGCTAAATACGGAATTTAAGGAAGATGCCGACAGGGTCGAGTTCCTCTATCCTCCATTGCAGGTGAACAATTTTTACAACTGTGTGTCCAGAAAGCTTCCGGGGTATCAGCAGATTGTTGATGATTTTAACCGGGGGGTGCAGATGATTCGGGAGGATGGGACGCTTCGCACGATTCTGAAAAAATATGGAATCGCTTCAGAGTAACAATGCTCACCAGACAATGGGGGAGAGTCATTTACCCCGCAGAAATAATAAAAATGCCCGCCCCGGGGCCGCGCAACCCGGCAGTGCACCGGACACGCAGGGCAGCGATTTCTGGTGTTCTGATGTCATGTCATCATCCATCCTGCCTGCCGGTGACTTTGATCGTTAATGGTCATTCCTTTGGGCTTTGCCTGATACCAGGTTTGATACCGATTCCCCATTGAAAAGATACCTGCAGGCAGACAAAAATGAGGTTTCCGTGTGTTCAGAAAAACCGGATTTTTCTGAAAAATCCGGTTTTTCTGAAAAACTTTATGCCAGAAAAAGTTATGTTTCAGATCAATGGCGAATTGGTATGATACCGGTTTCCCATTGAGTTGATACAATAATGCGTTTTTTTCAGCACCGGATGAACCCGCGGTTTCCCTGCCCAGGGGACAATACTGTTGCCTTAAGCAAAAAATTCCCCTTCCCCGGTGGGAAGGGTCAGGGGAGGCAGGGCTGTCAAGTTCTCTGCCCGCCTCCTGACTCGTTGCGGGGCTCTGCCCCGTAACGCAGTTTTCCGGGGCTCCGCCCCGCATGAGGCGAAGCCTCACACCGGGCATTGCAGGGCAGAGCCCTGTAACGAGAGAATAATTAAAATGCGGAGAACTTGACAGCCCTGGGGTCAGGGGAGGGGAGAGTGCACGGTTCAGACTTGGGACAGGAACCGGCGGTCTGATCTGAAATGTCAGCAGAACCTGATGGGAGTTACGCAGTTGACTGAAAAACCCTAAGGGTTTTCAAAACCCTTAGGGTTTATGAAGGGGGATTTTTTAACCAACTGCGTAACTCCTGCCTGAAAAAAGATGATGCTGGCATAGAAAAGAGAGAAATGAGAGGTATGCCTGAATCATTGTCGGGTCGGAAGGATAAGATTCGGTGTTATGGGATTGGGATATGTCGGAACTTAGGGACTCGGAACTTCCCAATATACCGTTTTTGATTAAAGATTAACTTTATCCATAAAGGACAGCTTTTTTATAAACGGTATATCAGCATTTTCCATGTCCCTTAGTAAGGCAACATAAATTTTCGGGTGCAAAGTTTTCAGAAAAACCGGATTTTTCCGGAAAAATCCGGTTTTTTTATACCCGAAAACTTTCGGTTGGGTACTTTCTTTGGCCGTGCACATTTCAAAACATTTTGATGCGGCAGGACATGATCTGAAATCTGAGCGGATTGCCCAACTCAAAACCGGCCATGACAGAACTCCGGGGCCGGTTTTGGGAAATTGTCAGAGAAGACGGAGCACTGGGAACTTCATTCCGGATTCCTCCGGAATGTCCGTTTGTTATGGATTCATCAGGTTTCAAAACACAAATCAGGGAGAAACGTATGACAGGAAAAAGAATCATACAGGTGATTGCGGCTTCGCTCGTTTTCACGGGAATGGCCTGCACACAGCACAGGGTGCAGGTGGAGCCGATTAAAACCGAGCATGTGGTGGAAGTCAAACCAATGGAAATGACCATCAACGTCAATGTCAATGTCCGGGTGGACAAGGCTTTGGATGATTTCTTCGGTGACATTGACAAGGCCAGGGAATAAGACAGGGGGGACATTATGAAAAAAAGGATTGCTTTCTGTACAGTTGTCTGTTTTATTATGGGAATCATGTTTCATGCCCCGGTCTTTGCGCAGGATATCAAGGAACGGATGAAATCCCGTCTGCCTGTGATCAATACGCTCAAAGCAAAAGGGGTTGTCGGGGAAAACAATAAGGGATTTCTGGAATTCCGGGGGCCTCAGGAAAAGGCTGAGGTGGTCAGTGAGGAGAATGCGGATCGGGCCAAGGTGTATGCGGCCATTGCCGCACAGCAGAACACCACGCCTGATCTGGTGGGACAACGCCGCTCCCTGCAGATACGCAATGAAGTGGCAGTCCCCGGAGAATGGCTGCAGGATGACAGCGGAAATTGGTACCAAAAATAGAGACCATGCCGTTTCCTTAAGATTCCCCTCCTTTGCAAAAGGGGGACTTTGAAGTGTTCTCCCCTTAGGCTATTTATTGAAATGAATATACCAAATAAAACGATTCTGACTGATTTT
>CAZDIU010000080.1:0-5350 GCA_964505535.1 uncultured Desulfobacterales bacterium
TGATATACCGGTTCTGAGGTTTCAGTGTTCAGGTTTCAGTGTCTGTTTCCTGACATCTGAAACCTGACAAACGGCATCTGAACCATCCGGTATTTTAAGAACTTCCTCTTCCCTAAGTAACCGTTCATATATTTTCGACTGTTATAAACCCAATGCCGTTTCCTTAAGGCTCCCCTCCGGCCGGGGGAGGGGAATTTTTTACTTAAGGAAACGGCATTGGTTATAAACCCCAAGGGTTTTGAAAACCATCAGGTTTTCAGAATTTAACTTACGAACGGTTATTTATACAGATATATTCCCGAACAGTTCTTTTGTCTCTTTCAGCAGTTCCTGGGCAAATTCGGCTTTTGTCATCAGACCGCTGAATTTGGCGGATTCGATTTTTTCCAGCAAAGCCGAAGCATTCCGAGCGGTTTCTTCGGAAAATCCTTTGGCCCGGAGAATGTCAGCAGCTTCCGCGTAGGTCAGGGATTCTCCGGCTGTTCCGGCTTTTGCATGAATTGCTGCAATCACGGCCCGGTACAGACAGGAGAGAAAACGATCCGGCTCAGACTGCACACGCGCGGCATCTTTCAAAGCATTCTGGGCACGGCGGGTCATCATCTGGGGAATTTCCTGTTTTTTCCCGGTCAACGTCAGGGCGATCTTTGCCATCAGGCAAAGCAGCACCGGAACCGTGAGAAAAAGGAAAAATTGGATGACGGACATGGTCTGCTGCATATGCAGGGCTTCCATGTCCTCTTTCAGGGGCAGAATATCCCGGCCTGTGAATTCCACTTTTTTCTTTAAGGAAGGTCTTTCCGTCTGCGGTGCAGAAACCACGTTCATGTCACCGGGTTTTTCATCTCCGGGTGCAACATGCAGGCCGGAAACCTGTGCGGATATTGCTGTGTATGCGCCCTTCTGTGTATCAAAGTAAATCAGTTGCACGGGCGGAATGGCATAATCCCCCGGTTCTGTGGGAACCAGCGCGGTGCGGAAGGATTTCTGGCCGGAATAGCCCTGTTCCGTGACCTGCACATCTTCCTGCGGATTGTCATTGTATGTCTTGAATGTTTTGGGAACAGCGAGTTCCGGCTGCCCTGCATCCACGATATTGCCGGTTCCGGATATGACAACAGACAGGGTCGCGGATTCCCCGACCTTCAGTGCTGCGGGTTCAATGGCCGTATAGATGTTGAATTTCCCCACCAGACCGGAGAATTTTCCATTTCCCTCATACGGCGGAAGGGGACGGACATTCATTGTTATGGCTTCGGTCTGAAATACAGCGGATTCGAGGCTGCCGCGCATACCGAAAAAGGGATCGTCAAATACGCTGCGCCTGCGGCTGCTTCTGCGCACAATATCGCATTGCAGAACAGCCGGGCTGATGGTGATTTCCCCTGTTTTGAGGGGAATCAGCACATAACTGAGTTCTGTGACATGGAATTCCCTGCCCCCCCTCACCGTGCGGTACTGTTTCTGCTTCTCCATTTTTTTGGCAGTGAATCCGGAAAAATCCGGTGGCTGCAGATTTGGATTCGCAATTTCCACAGCCTGATACACTTTGAAGGTATACACAATCTGCTGTCCGGAAAAGGGGGAGGCATCTGAAACCACGGCCTCTGTGAAAACATCGCTGTCTGCTTTGTTCCCGGTGCTCTGGGGTGTTTGGGAGACCAGAACCGATATGGGCTGTGTCTGAAATGTTCCGTTTCCGGTTTTCACCGGCAGGGAGGGAATGGTCAGACTGCCCTCCCCCAGGGGAATCAGGGTATAGGTATAGGAAATTTCTTTGGAAAAATTTCCGTTAATCATGTTGATGCTGGTGGCTGTGCCTGTGGAAACGACCCTGAAATCACGGATGGGGCCGGTATCCACATTTCCCTCTTCTCCGCTGACGGTCACTTTCAGTTCAAGGGATTCTCCCATGCTGATCTGGGTGAGATCCACGGAAGCACTGACTTCTGCGGCCTGGATCCGCGCGGGCAGAAGCAGGAAAAGAATCAGCATGACAATAAAGGCTGCAGGGTGGGCAAAAGCGAAAGCGTTGCCCACCATTCTCAGAGTGTTGGTGGGCACTGTCGTGCCCACCCTACGCAAAAAGGATATATGTGAATGATTATCTTTTAAAATCATTTGGAATTTCATCACCAGTCCTTTTCCACATGCCATTCTCCGTAAGAGGGAATCATGGCTTTGCCGGGTTCATCTTTCAGGCGGTTGAGCATGTTCTGCACCTGCTGCTGGCCGGCCTTCTGCGGATCTTTGTTATCTGACGGAGTTCCCGGCTTTGCAGCGGCAGCCTCCTTATTCTCTCCCTCTTTTTTCTCTCCGGAAGAAGCCTGCTCCTTTTCCTCATCCTCTTTTTCCCTGCCAAACTGCGGAGAAGGTTTTTCCTCGTCCTTATTCTCACCCGCGTTCTGATTTTCTCCCTGCTTTTCCTGCTGATCCTCTGGCCTGTCTCCGGTCTTACCGTCCTGTTTGTCCTGATCCGGATTATCTTTCTTCTCCTTATTGCCCTGCTCCTGATTTTCCCCGTCTTTCTTCTCCTGCTCCTCTTTTTTGTCCTGATCGTCTTTTTTCCCCTGATCACATTCCTGCTTCTGCTGCTGCTCCAACTGCTCTTTCACTTTTTTGGCAAATTCCATATTCTGCTTTGCCAACTGATCATCAGGACTGATTTGCAGTGCGGCTTCATAATTTTTGATGGCATCGTCATATTTTTTCTTCCGGAAATTGGCATTTCCCAGATTGTACAGAATCTTTTCTTTCAGCCCTTTGTCCTCTTTTTGCAGGGCCTGGCCATAATTCTGCGCTGCAGATTCGTAATTTTCCAGTTTGTAGTAGGCATTGCCGATATTGTACAGGACTTTCGGATTTTCAGGATCATCCAACTGAGCGTCAATGAAAAATTTCAATGCCTTTTCATATTCGCCTTTGTCATATGCCTCCAGCCCGTTCCGCATGGCATTCGCGTGGACATTGCAGGGCAGGGAAATCAGAAAAAAAAGCGCAAGCACAGCGGCTGTCTTTCTCACCGATGGCAGAATCAGTTCCGCTGCCAGAAGAATGACCGCAAAGATCAGCACCCACTGAAACCGGTCTTCCCAGACCTGTCTGCGTCCGCTGGATAAGGTGGATTTCTCCATTTTTCCCCGGATTTCCTGTTTGTAAATCACATCCAGATCCAGATCCCCGGCCACAGAGCGCACATAGGTTCCGCCTGTGAGAACCGCCATTTTTTTCAGGGTTTCCTCATCCAGCCGCGTTACGACAATCTGACCGCTTCTGTCCTTTGTCAGCCCGCCCTGTTTGTCCGGAACCGGCACGCCGACTTCGCTTCCCACCCCGATGCAGAAAAGTTTCACACCGGCTTTCTTCGCGTCTTCCGCGGCCTTCACCGGATCATCCTCACCGGTGTTTTCCCCGTCCGTGATGAGAATCACGGCCTTTTCAGAACTGATTTTCTCATCAAAGGCCGAAAGTGCGGTGCGGACCGCTCTGCTGAGGTCTGTTCCGCCCACCGGCAGATAGTCCGGCGTAAGTGTCTGCAAAAAGATATGGAACGCGTCATAATCCAGTGTCAGGGGACACTGGAGAAATGAGGTTCCCGCGAAAGCCACCAGTCCCACCCGATCCCCTTCCAGTATGGTCAGCAGATCATAAATCTTGCGTTTGGCCCGATCCAGCCGGGTGGGTTTGATGTCGGTCGCGAGCATGCTTTTGGAGCAGTCCAGGGCAATGATGATATCCACGCCTCTCTGCTCGGTTTCCTCCCATTTGTATCCGTACTGGGGACCGGAAAGGGCCAGAGCCATGACAGCCAGTGCAGCCAGCACCAGACCGGCTTTGAGCCAGCGGCGTCTGTCTCCGCGCTGGGGAACAATGGATTTCAGTCCCCTGTGTGTGGAGAATTTTTCCAGTATTTTCCTGCGCTTTTTGTTTCCGTACAGGTAAATCAGAAAACAGATGGGCACAGCCCAGATCAGAAACAGCATTTCAATTCTGGCAAATTTCATGGAACCCTCAGAAATCTTGTATTAATCAGAAAAATCCGGCAGATGAGCAGCACAAAGGCCGGGATGAGAAACCAGGGATAAAATTCCCGGTATTCGGCATAATGCTGCACCTTCACTTCGGTTTTCTCCAGTTTGTCAATGGTTTCATAAATTTTTTCCAGGCCTTCGGTATCCTCGGCCCGGAAATGCATTCCCCCGGTTTTGTCCGCTGTCCTCCGCAGGGTATCCTCATCCATTTCGGTTTCCTGATAAACATACTGATCCCCGAAAATGGGATGTCTGACCAGAAACGGAGCCTTGCCTCTGGTTCCCACTCCCACCGTGTAAATCTTCACTTTCTTCTCTGCGGCTATCTCGGCAGCCGTGTCAGGCGGAAGTTCCCCTGCATTGCTGCTGCCATCTGTCAGCAGGATGATGATGTTGGATTTGCTGTGAATATCCTCCAGCCGTTTCAGGGAAATGCCGATGGCATCTCCGATGGCTGTGCTTTTTCCGGCCATGCCGATTTCCAGACGGTTCAGAATGGAGACAATGGTATTGTAATCCCGTGTCAGGGGCAACTGGGTATAGGCATTGGTTCCGAACACCACCAGACCGATGCGATCCCCGGTGCGTTTCTGCACAAAGTTTTCCACCACGCCCTTGACAGCCTCCAGCCGGTTGATGATTTTTCCCCTGCGCCTGAAATCCAGCGCGGCCATGCTTCCGGACAGATCCACGGCCAGAATGATATTGATTCCCTCGGTCATGACATTCATCTTCCGGGTTCCCCACTGGGGACGGGCAAGAGCCAGAATGAGCAGGCAGAAGACCCCGTATTTCAGTGCCGGGATGATCCATCGGAATCTCAGCGCGGGGGAAGATTTCAGTTTCCGCACTCCGGAC
This sequence comes from uncultured Desulfobacterales bacterium, assembly GCA_964505535.1. Classification (GTDB taxonomy): domain Bacteria; phylum Desulfobacterota; class Desulfobacteria; order Desulfobacterales; family Desulfococcaceae; genus JAABRU01. Next base: position 4,890 of record CAZDIU010000080.1, read on the forward strand.
AGGGCAGATACACCCATGACCGGACGCACCTGTCTGCGGGATCGGTAAAATATGACAAGGGGGATGAACGCCAGAAGAAGAAAATAATATGGTGAGGCAAATCGGAACATGTTTTATCAGTCTTCTGTCTGTATTTTTTATTAAGGAAACAGGAAGTTGTTGAGTTGATTAAAAAATCTCCCTTAACCCCTGATGATTTATCGATCAGATGCGTAACTGCGCGGGCTTTGCAGGTTTTGAGTCTGTTCTCTGCAACCAACCGGATTTTACAAAAAAATACGGTTGTTCTGTCAAAGTGGGATCACAGAATCAAACCTGACAGAACATCCGTGCTTTGCGGGTTTTGAATCGCGCAGGTGTCAGGTTTCAGTATGCAGCCTGACACCTGTGCCGGTTTTACCTTCTGACGGATATTCCCATACGTTTCTGCACCTTGTAACCGCCGGAGGGCCAGTTGAAAT